>NZ_JBFRJM010000028.1:0-325974 GCF_041468865.1 Vibrio sp. 10N.286.52.C3
AGGGTAGATCTCGCCAAGGAGTACCTGTTCTCATTCGATAAAGTATTCCTTCAAATGTCATTCGATGTTCAGTTTTATCGTAAATACGACCTGTACTTTTCATAACTTGGAGTAGCAGTTCCCAGCGAATATCAGTTAGCATTGTTCTTGGCATGGTATTGGTATTGGTTATGGTTTTACTTTTGGCGAAGCAAATTATAACTCTTTACCATGCTGTTCAAAAAACACTCACGAAAGATCAACACGCCCTAGTTCTAAATTAAAAAAACCATACGTATATAAACACAAGCGGTACTAATGTAAGACCTGTCACAGCCCTCAGCTGAATCTATGCATTGACTCAAGGTGAATGATACAGCCCTTTAGTTATTTTCAATAGTAGACGTAGTCCGAAGACCATTAGTTGGAAGATTAAAAGTAAGCTGAGATTTAAGTTCTTAGTGGTGAGAGCGTAGCGACAGCCTAAACTTGCCGTGTTAGTTGAACGTGGGCACTGCATGGGCACGAAAGGAACTAATTGTGCCTAACCAGACAAGAGTCTGCTGAAACTAAACTATCGAGGCTGAAACGAAATGAATAACTATGTAAATATGACAGGCACAAAAAAGCCCACGCTAGGTGGGCTTTTTTGCTTGTTCATAAAGAACGAATTTGGTGCCCGCTACTGGACTCGAACCAGTGACACCTTGCATGTCATGCAAGTACTCTAACCAACTGAGCTAAGCGGGCGATGTTCTAATTTCTTATTACTACCATTGTGACAAACTCAATAGTTATGCAATAAAAACTAAAGACGGAATGGTGCGTCCGAGTGAACTCGAATCACCGACCCCCGCCATGTCAAGGCGGTACTCTAACCAACTGAGCTACGGACGCATTCCCTTAGAACGCCAACGATGATATCCATGATAAACAGATGGTGCAAGTATTAACTGGCATCTTGCGATTCGTTTGCTCACTTTGCAATCAAAGACATAACAACATGTCGATTTTACACCCAGATTATCGTCAAACCGCTGAAAAACAAAGTTTAGTTAGAAAAAATTCTAATCCTTGATGACAACCAATTAACTAACCTAATGTGTTCAATTTGGGATTTTTGTTGTCTATACCGTTTTTCTTGGCCTTTACAGTAACCATACAGGTATAGATCAATGCCTATATTTAGTGTCAAAAATTTTGCTTGCCCATTGGGTTACCGTAGTATTTTGATCATTATAAGTGAAAGGCACGCAGAGGCTTTGTAACTCACTGAAATACATCATTCATAAAAATCACCACGATTTTGTAATCGTCGTCATCGAATTACTAGGCCGCAATGACTAAATTCGGATTTTTCATATAAAGTGGCCGGGTTATTACCAACATACATAAATACGATAGCACTCTATAGTCGAAAAACATCAGCTACAATTAATCTCCCTCAAGAGCAACAATCTATAAGCAATTCAAAACCCAACCCCACACATCATAGCTATTTTGAATACATACAGCACAGTAATACATAATGAAATTTGCATAATGGTAAAGCGCGCCTATATTCATAACCTGTAGGAATCAATAATCTAAATTCAATGCTATACGTGAATTTATGGTTTGCGATAAATACAAGTGTGAAAAATAGGGAATAAATTATGAAAAAATCACATATCGCCATTGCAGTGGTGAGCATACTATCGACATCTGCCGTATCGGCGGCGACCATTTATGAGACAGATGAAACAGTATTCAATATCGGCGGCCGCGCAGAAGTTCGAGGGAATTTCTCTGATGCGAATAAAAGTGCTGGTAATAGTAGCACCTATAGTGATAGATCACGTGTCCGCTTAAGTGTCGATGGCACACAAAAAGCGTCGGACGATGTTTCCTTTTTTGGGAAATATGAATTCGAACTAACAGAGTCTGAAGATGGCGCATCAGATGATATCGGCATTAACACTCGATTCTTATATACGGGTGTTCAAACCAATCACGGTAACGTCTATTATGGCCACCAAAATAATGCCGTTACCTACTTAACCGATTGGACGGATATGGCTGAAACCTTCAGCGGCTATATCAATGAATACACGGTGTCGACTGCTGATCGAGCAAAAAATGTTTTACGTTATGAACTGACAAGCGACAACATCACCTTTCAAATTGATGGCAATTTCAATTCAGATAGTGAATCAGCACAAAGTGACGGCTTCGGTGCAGTTGTCGCCGGCAGCACTTCGATTGGGTTAGATATTGGCGTCGGTTATGCGTCAAGTGATGAAACCTATGGCGTTGGGACAGATACAGAAACTTCTGATGCCTATATTGGTGCGGTTAAGTACACCAACGATCAGGGGGTTTGGTTCGCCGCACTCTATCAATTTGGTAGTATTTCAGGTCTAGGCGTAAAAGATTCAGACTACGATTCTGCCGATGCTTACTTGGGATACTCGTTTGGTGTCAACACCGTCAACCTGACCTACAGCTACTTTGAAGCTGACGATATTGCAGATTACGACATTAACTTTATCGGTCTAGAATACGCACGTTATATTGGCGATGTGGCCTTCTTTGGTAGTTATAAGTTTAACATGTTAGACGAGGGCGAAGGTGGGCAAGGCGATAACGACGAAGATGAGCTACAGCTCGGTATGCGTTACGCGTTTTAGTCTAAACCAATCCACTTAATATTAGTAAAGCCGAGCATAATCAATGCTCGGCTTTTTAGTTTGTATAACTTATTCGTATCTAAGCGATTGAATGGAGTCCAACCGGATGCATTACTATCGATACCAACTATTCTTCAACATCGAATACAACGTTGTAGTTTTCGGTATAGGTGCAGTTTGGCTGGCGGCTACAAGTGAAGAAGCGTCGGCCTTTGTAATCGCCTTGGCTTGCCAGTTTGATGATCATTGGGCTACCACACTTCTTACAAAATCGCACTTCTTTTGATGGCTCGATTAAATCGATGTGTGCTGCCAGTAACCTCTTCAAACGGCTCACTTGGTAGCTGTGTTTAATAGAAGCACCAATCAGAGGTAAACCTGCCGATTTACACACGTGAATTAGTAGCTTTTCGCGATCGACTTTCCCTTTATTGAGCTCTTTGCCGTTATCAAGTTCGATAATAACGCGGGGCTCTAGCGTTCGCGGGTCGCAAACAACAAAGTCGAAGTAACTACGTGAGATCTTGTTGTTGGCGATAAACCAATTCTTCTTATTGTTCGTCTTAGCAGGAACAAGTACGTTCGACATGCTGACTTTAGCAAACACTTCCCCATGGTTGCCCACAGCTGATTTTAGCGCATTATAGAATGTCGCCTGTTGCGCCGACATCAACGCGCCTTTCTTCTGATAAGCGTGGTCTTTGGTGTCATCGTGTTTCACCACATACTTTTGAATAAAGTAAAAGAACACAACCAGAACAATTACAACGATAAAGATATTAGTCATTTTCCAACACAATCAAGTCTGTATAGGGATTAAGAGAGTAGCTAGCGTATGTAGAAAAGCATCACCTGGCAAGCAAAAGAGCGAGAGTTGCCAACCAGAATCACGACCTTTGAGCGCAGTGCCCAACGAGAGGTCGCTCCTTCGCTAGACACACCTCTCTTATTTTGATAATTAAATCATCAATTACACTCTAGATTGATTTAGATCAATTTACCTAGATTTGTGATCAACTAGTCTGAAAAACGTTAGGCAAATGTTAATAAGGAAATTGATATGGAACTTAAACAAGACCCAAGATGTTATACCGACGTATGTGTAGATGGTAAATGGTTCCACTATGACCACTGCGGAACCCAAGCCTACATGTTAAAGGGAGGAGCTTCGGCTGTGATTGAACTCGCTAGCGAACCAGCGACAGAAGGCGAATTGGTTGAAATGCTTCAAGGTGTCGCTAAGTAACCCACCAAGCCAAATCACAGTATGAATTAAGCGAATAAGAGTAAATAGCCGTATTAGTTCAGATAAGCACTCTTATTCGCTTAGTTATTGAAGTTCAGGTTTCTTGATTGCAGGGGATTAACTAAGTTTAGGAACTCAAATGATAACGACTTTATTGCGCCCTGACTGCTTAGCTTGATACAAAGCATCGTCTGCCGATTTCAAGTGTTTCTTATAGGTACGGCTATTCAACTGTTGCTCCGTTAGATGAGTCGTCGCACCAATCGATGTGGTTAATTCTAATGGGCCAGAATGCGTTTCAATCGCTCGGTCAGCGATCGCTTGCCTTATAAGCTTAAGCTCTTTATTAGGATCTTGATTCCCAGCCAGCAACAAAACAAACTCTTCCCCACCCCATCTTGCCACTACATCGTTTGTTGATAAGATTTTCTCTAAACGCTTAGCGACTTCCACCAGCACTTGGTCACCAATATCATGGCCATAAGTGTCATTAACTTGTTTGAAGCGGTCTAAATCTAGAATAGCGAGCGTATACCCAAACGACGACAAATGATGTGGCATCGGCTGAGTTAACCGTTGCTCTAAGTAACGCCTATTGTATAAGCCTGTCAGTTCGCATCTTGTTGATTGCTTAAGTAGTTCTTTGTTGGTCTTCTGGATCGAGCGTAACCTTATCAATAGTAACGTGGCGCTTATCATCACCATGATACCCAAAGCGACGACGATTCGATTCCGTAATTGCTGCTTATCTAATGTCAGCTCACCCAACTCTTTTTCTGCGTTAAGCAGTTCGTTTTCTTGAGCTAATGATGCCGTAGCGAAATCTTGCTCGAGTAAAAAGATATCACTCTGGCGCTTATCAAATAGCAGCGCTTTATTACCCTTGTAATAGAGCTTGAAGTAGCGAAGTGCGTTCTCGCTGTCGCCTCTTGAATCATAGTATTCAGCAAGTGTTCTTAAGCCGAGGACCTTCCAGCTGTGAGTCCCCACAACATCGAACATTGCAGACGATCGCTTTAGATCAGCAAAAACAAAATTATCTCGGTTCAAACCAATGTTCGCTAAGGCTCTATTTAGGTAACACTGCCCCAATTGAAGTGTGTATTTGTCCACGCCTGGGTATCTAAGACACAAGTTTGCGACTTGTCGTGCTGACTCAAAGTTCTTTTCCGCCAACAACACATCACTCTCTGCTTTTAATAGGATGATTTTGTATCGTTCACTCACGTTATCGCCATTTAGCTTAGCCGCACTTTGATATGCTTCTCGGCCTTTGACTAAATCACCACTGCGCAGATAAGCAAAAGACTCATTCACATGCAGCACGCCGATGGTAGACGCTTCGAGTAGTCCACTCTTGTAATAGAGCTTTTTGGCTCTTTTAATCAGCTTGAGCGCTTTAGGCCAGTCTTCCAAATAGATATAAAGCAGTGCCATATTTGACACTAACTTGCTGTTGTAGATGTGATGAGGGTACTTCTTACCAAGGTCTAAACCTTTATGGAAAAAGTATTGAGCTTCAGGAAAGTCATTGCGGATGTTATTGATGACACCAGCCGTGTTATAGGCCTTAATCAACAACTCTTCATAGTGAAGCGATTCTGCGATATCTATCGCTGCTCTGATTTGGATTTCAGATTCCGCTAGCTCACCCTTACTGATGTATTCAATCGCCAATTCAACGAGAGATTGGGCCTTTAGCCAACCCATATGTTCGTGTTGTGCGAGTGCTTTAATCTGCCTGACGTATTCGGAAACCGCTTCGGTATCCAACTTATGTTGCGCGAGGTTGGACAAAATCATCAATTCGTAAGCACGATAGATGGCTTTATCTTGGTCTGGGAACTTGGCTTGGAGAGCCTCAAGTTGTTGGGAAGCTAAATTAGGGTCACCGCGAGATACATCGAGAATATCGATCAACGCAGATCCATATTGAGAGAGTGATAACTCTTTCTCTGGACTATAAACACTCGGGTTTTCAGGGCGAATATGCTTTAAATCGTCGTCATAAGTTGGATAGAGCAAATACAGCCCCAGCACAATACTCATCAGCACCACGAAAAGGAATGAACCTAACACATTGTTTCTATTCATTTATCAGGGCCATTATTGATTGAATTCCAATTTTATTGACGTTTTTTTTAAGAGCGGTCAAACATTATACCCGACAGATATACAGATTAAAATCCTGCGCACTGGTGGATCTGAATTGGGTTTTTCTCATTAATTAGAATAATCAGGCAACTTTCTTGATTTAACTCAGACAATCATCTACCTCATTGGCGTTATAGTGATTTTCCTGTTCCTACCTCCGCGGCTTCTTTTTGAACAAGCGGAAGCATAATGAGAATTAACAATGACCCAAATTAATGAACAACGTCTTGTAGAACATTTCTGCGATCTAGTGAAAATTGATAGTGAATCTCGTAACGAAAAAGCGATTGCTGAAGCTTTGGCTGAGCAACTCGGTGAACTAGGTTTTGAAGTTCACAAACTGGCGGTTCCTGAAGAAGTATCTAACGGTTTCAACATCTACGCTCGTCTAGATGGCACTCTTCCAGGTAGCACAGTGTTCAGCTGCCACATGGACACAGTAACGCCAGGCATCGGCATTGAACCAATCATCGAAGACGGTATCATCCGTTCAAAAGGCAACACAATTCTAGGTGGTGACGACAAGTCTGGTATCGCAGCTATCATGGAAGCGGTTCGTTGCATCAAAGCAGAAGGCCAAGAGCACAAAACTATCGAGATTGCGTTTACTGTATTCGAAGAAGGCGGTCTGTTTGGTTCTTTGAACTTCGACATGTCTTACATTCAATCTGAGCACGCAATCGTACTTGATACAGGCGGCCCAATTGGCACCATCGTAAACGCAGCGCCTGGCCAACAGAAGATTGTAGCTAACATCAAAGGTCGCCCTGCTCACGCTGGCTTAGCACCAGAAGAAGGCATCAGCGCAATTCAGGTTGCTGCAGACGCAATCACTAAGATGAACCTACTTCGTATCGATGAAGAAACGACAGCAAACGTTGGTATTGTTGAAGGTGGTCAAGCAACTAACATCGTAATGCCAGAGCTTAAAGTCGTGGCTGAAGCACGTTCTCTAAACGGCGAAAAGCTAACGGCTCAAGTTGAACATATGATCTCTACATTCCAAGAAAGTGCTAAGCAGTTCGGCGCTGAAGTAGAAATCGAATCAACTCGTGCTTACGATGCATTCGTTATTGCAGACGATCATCCGCACATTCTTTCTATCAAATCGGCGTTTGAGAAGCTTGGCGTCACAGCGAACACTAAACGCACTGGCGGCGGTAGCGATGCAAACAACTTCAACGCAAAAGGCCTGACAACAGTTAACCTTTCTACTGGTATGGCGAAAGTTCACACCACTGAAGAGTACATTGCAGTGAAAGACATGGTCGCAATCACTGAGTTTGTTGTGGCTTACGTAACGCAATAATCGAATCCATTAGTTGGGTAGTCACTTCTATCTAGCACAATGAAAAAAGCCGAGACATCATCACGATGCTCGGCTTTTTGTTGTTTAGGTGAACATAGTAGGTCGAACCTAAAACCCTCTACGCTTCCAGAATTGGCCTTCGTCTTTTGCTACTAGGTCGAATGTCTTGTCGGCGATGATGTTGCCTTTTAGCTCAACCGTCATGCGCCACTTTCCTAGCTTGTTCGAGACAGGAGCCCAGATAGTGTCACCTAAGTAGAAATCCCAGTCATTGTTACCAACATACTCCTCACCATCAAACGGTTCGAGCACTTCACCTTTGTCTGTGGTGATGTTTGGGTGATAAATGCAGTAACGAATCTTTTCGCCTTTGGCTTTCTTGATATTCAAGATATAGCCAAATTCCACATCGATTTCGGCATCAACGGTAGTGGTGAACTTTTGGATTTTTGGAAGATCTTTAGATTTGGAATCCCATGTGGAATAGATACCATAAGAAGTCATGTCGACCACAACAGAGCGCTTTGCCATTTCAATCGTTACCTTGAAGTTGTTCTATTAATTTGATTCAATTTTCCATTCAGCCAAGCTGGATAAGCACGAGGCTATTCTTGCCAGTCTTTCGCCATACGTTTAATCACCGACGGCTCAATGTCGTGAATCGTGCCATATTGCTCTCGGCAGACTTCGATAATTAATTCTGCTTTATATTTGCGTGCAAGTTGGCGGTAGGCTCTCATTTCCCAATGCTTAATAAAGGTATTTGAAACCACCACATCAAGCCCTTGCTTTAAGCCGTTTTCAGCTGTGTTTTGACACCACTCATGAGCTTGTTGCAGCTGCCTAGGATCAAAATGGTACTCACCTTGCTCATTCACATAATACATATCGGCTTCGACATGCAATACATCGTAGGTTTTTGCTTTTGTTGATTTGCCAGAGCCGGGCAACCCTCGAATGAGTATTAACTTCATCTGTCACTTTACAGGCTAATTTGAAAACATGAGTTTATCGTAAATAGTAACGAGTTGCTCTGATAACTGCCTCTGCTCAGCATACGAAAACCAAGTACTTACACACGACTCAGACAATCACTGAATACAATGAGACTCCCCTCGAAGCGCGTGGATTGCTTCTGATAGAAAACACAAATAATTTACATCTATCCATTTTGCATATCGACAAGCGTATCAAACTACTATAGATTTAGATGTATAGACGTCTACATATCTAGCTTAGGGAGAAAGCTGTGCCTATTCGCATTCCAGACCAATTGCCAGCATCCGATGTTCTTCGTGAAGAAAACATCTTCGTTATGCCGTTATCAAGAGCATCGACACAGGAAATTCGTCCACTTCGAGTCTTGATCCTCAACCTGATGCCGAAGAAGATTGAAACTGAAACTCAATTCTTACGCCTACTATCGAACAGTCCATTGCAAGTGGATGTAGAGCTGCTACGCATTGATGATCGACCAAGCAAGAACACACCGACTGAACACCTTGATAACTTCTACCGCCAATTTGAAATGGTCAAAGGGAGAAACTTTGATGGATTGATCATTACTGGTGCACCGCTTGGCTTGGTTCAATTTGAAGATGTGATCTACTGGGACCACCTGAAAACCATCATGGAATGGGCAAACAAGCACGTTACTTCAACGCTATACGTGTGTTGGGCGGCTCAGGCTGGTTTGAAGTTATTATATGATTTGCCAAAACGCACTCGTAAAGAGAAGCTGTCTGGTGTTTATAACCACGAGATACATAACCCATACCACCCTATTTTACGTGGCTTCGACGATACATTCTTAGCTCCGCACTCTCGCTATGCGGACTTCTCTCAAGAGTACTTAGCG
The DNA here is from genome assembly GCF_041468865.1 of Vibrio sp. 10N.286.52.C3. Classification (NCBI taxonomy): domain Bacteria; kingdom Pseudomonadati; phylum Pseudomonadota; class Gammaproteobacteria; order Vibrionales; family Vibrionaceae; genus Vibrio; species Vibrio sp. 10N.286.52.C3. Next base: position 9,216 of record NZ_JBFRJM010000028.1, read on the forward strand.
GAACATACTGACCTTGATGTTCTTGCAACTTCTGATGTTGCAGGCGTATACCTAGCGGCGACCAAAGATAAGCGAAACGTGTTTGTAACGGGTCACCCTGAGTACGACTCTCACACACTTCACAATGAGTACATTCGAGATTTGGGTGAAGGCATGGAGCCTGTGATACCAATCAACTACTACCCGAATAACAATCCAGACAACAAACCGGTTGCAAGCTGGCGCAGCCACGGACACTTGTTGTTCTCAAACTGGCTAAACTACTGCGTTTACCAACAAACGCCTTACGATCTGGATCATTTCAGCGAAGACAACTTTACCAAAGACGATTAAGTTCTTTCTTCCGATTCACAAACACATAAACCGTGTTCAGTATGTTGTTGATAAAACGACGAATTGGACGCGGTTTTTTTATGGTGTGTGGGTCGCATTCCATGATAGATTTACGACTTCAATGGGTTTGATTTCATATGATGGGTTGGTGTTCATAAGGAGCTTCACATGCCTGCCAAGCCATCATTTTCAAATCCGATTTCGTTGTCCCGCCCTCTTTCGTTATCAAGTGTGGTACTACTTGCCTCGCTTTCCTTGGCCGGTTGTGTCTCTGTCACTGAAGGACCGCCAAAGATTGAAAGTGATCCTATCGCGATGTCTGAATCTCGAATCGAATTAGGTTTGGGCTATATGGGACAAGGCAATATGGTGAGAGCGCGTGAAAACCTAGAGCTCGCGATTAAACACGCACCTAGCTACTACCGTGCTCGGCTTTCAATGGCGCATTACTACGAACAAGTGGGCGAAGTAGACGAAGCGAGAACCACTTACCGTAAAGCACTCAGTCTTGATTCAAGAAACGGCAATGTATTGAACAACTACGGTACCTTCTTGTGTAAACAGGGCGAATACGAGCAAGCTGATAAGTACTTTAATCGCGCTATCGATCAACCTTACTACTACTTGGTATCTGCAAGTTATGAAAATGCCGCGTTTTGCGCATTTAAGGCTGGCAATACGGACCAAGCGAAGTACTACTTTAGCAGAGCAATTGACCACGATCCAAACCGCGTGAAATCGATACTGCAGCTTTCAAAGATTGAAGTGAGTGACGCCGATTACAATGAAGCTCGAATCCGTTTATTCAAATTCCACCAGCGTTATGGCTATCAAATTCCATCGCTTAAAATCTTGGTCGATCTCGAAAACAAAGCAGGTAACAAAGCTCTAGAGCAGAAATATCAGAGTAAGTTAGATGAGTTGCTTTCTGCTTAGGTTATATGCAAAACACAAAAAAAACGGGCTTGTTGCGTTAACAACAAGCCCGTCCGTATTTCAGCTTAATATCTTAACTAAGTGCAGCCGCTATTTTAGCGCGATCCACTCTTGTCTTTGCTCATCGTCCATAAAGGTCCATGCGATAAAGCGACTTACCTTCTGGCCTTGTGACATCTCGACGACTTTCACTTGTTTAGCTCTAAGCTTGCCAAGCTCTGAACGAACCATATCGACGTTATCTTTCTTAGAAATCAATGTCGTAAACCACAAAACTTGAGTAGCAAAAAGTTGACTCTCTCTCGCCATCTTCATAATGAAAGCGGCTTCACCACCTGGGCACCAAAGCTCGGCTTTTTGACCACCAAAGTTTAAGGTTGGTTTATCTTGCTTAGTTGATTTATCTAACTTAACTGGCTTCTTATTCATTTCTGGCTTGAACGACTGACCGGCTTTCTTAGCACGGTTCGCCGCTAGATTATCCAGTTTACGTTGTGACCCCTTTTCAGCCTCTTCAAGAGAGCTGTGGAATGGCGGGTTACAAATAGTGACATCGTAACGTTCATTATCCTTAATCACGCCCTTAAAGATAGATTCAGAGTCAGCTTGTAGGCGAGCGCGGATCTTACCTTTTAGATTAGGGTTGCTTTCCGCTATGAAGTTCGCTGTTTTGATGGAGACTGAATCAACATCTGTCCCTGTACAACGCCACTTATACTCTGTCGCACCAATGATTGGGTAGATACAGTTTGCACCGACACCAATATCTAATGCTTTCACAGACGCGTGGTTATAGGGTTCACCTTGGCCATCGCTATTAAGGATGTCGGCCACTCTGTGAATGTAGTCTGCACGACCAGGAATTGGCGGGCACAAGTAACCAGCAGGAATATCCCAATGTTTAACGCCATAGTGATGCGCCAACAAAGCTTTGTTGAGTAGCTTAACGGCCAATGGATCAGAGAAATTAATGGTGTCTTCGCCAACCGGATTCTTGATCAGATGCTCTTTTAGCTCAGGCAAAGCTGCAACTAGTAACTCGAAGTTATAGCGGCCAGTGTGCTGGTTTCTTGGGTGTAATCCACCTTGAGGTTTTTCAGCCGAGCGTCTTTTCTGAGCTGCGTTCTTGTTAAAAGCCGTTTTATTGAAAGAACCCTTATTCGATGATCCTTTATTTGCACCCTGCTTCCCTTTACTGTCTTTTGCAAAAGGTCGCTTTGCTTTGTTATTGCCCGCGCCTTTAGGTGCGCTATTCTTGCGGCTTTTATCAGATGTGTTCTTTGTAGAAATACGCTTGTCGCTGCTTGGCTTAGCTGTACTTGGCTTAACATCAGCTTGGTTGTCTTTTGTTTTTGCTGATGAAGTGCTGTTTTTCGACAGGCTTAGCGTCGTTCTATTTTGTGATTGGCTCATTGGGCTACTTCTTTAAATCTAAATACATCATGAATAAACGGGCATCCAACTCAAGTTGATGATATTCCGGTTCCATGTGACAGCATAGTTGGTAAAAGGCTTTGTCGTGCTCTTTCTCTTTGATATGCGCCAGTTCGTGTACCACCAGCATTCTTAGCAAAGGTTCTGGTGCATTTTTAAAAACACTGGCGATACGAATTTCATTCTTTGATTTGATCTTTCCACCGTGATTCTTAGCAACGTAAGAATGCAGACCTAACGCATTATTGATTAGGTGTATCTTGCCGTCGTAAATCACTTTGCTGATCGGTGGTGTTTTTTTCATGTAGCGATTTTTTATCTCAATCGCATAGTCAAACAGGGCTTTCTCGCTTTTTATTTCATGATTCTTTGGGTAGCGAGCTTCAAACCAAGGCACCAATTTACCCGACTCTACAAGTTGAGTAACAGGATCAAGAATGTGCTTAGGATAGCCTTGAATATAGCGTAAAGAAGGATGCATGCTGAAAGACCGTACAAGTTACACCACGACAATACGTTGTGGTCTTGAAAATTGAGCCGCATAGTGTAACTGATCACACTTTTCTAATCACCTAGGATTCGTTACACTTTAGCGAGATTCACCAAGAGAATGAAAAAATGAAACGTGTTGTATTGTACGTCGCAGACAAATGCCCGCACTGTAAAGATGCCCAAAGGTATTTAGACTCTAAGAAAATTGTTTACCGCCTAACGAATGCAAAGATGCAGCGTGGTCGTAAAGAATTGCAAGCGATGGGTGCTCGTTCTATCCCCGTGCTTAAGATCGGCGATCAAGTGATGGTCGGTTGGAATCAGAAGAACTTCGATAAGATGTATAACTCAAAGAACACTTAACGTGATTTAAGAGACTTATATTTCTACAAACAAAGCCCGAATGTCCAACCTAGGATGTTCGGGCTTTGTTTATTTAAATCTTACTAAATCACACATACCGCTTAACGAAATCAATAAAGGTTCGGTCTGCTTTTGACAGATACCCTTCCTTTCTCCACGCCAAAGATAGGTTCAGTTTCACAGGGTCTTTAAATGGCACGCCTACGACATCTTCCTCGTATTCTGTCACCAAGCTAAGCAACGCGGTGATGGCAAACTCTCGCTTCACGATAGAAAGAATCATTGGCAATAAATTGGTTTCGAACGCAATGGTCATATCGAGATTGTACTTCTTACAAGTCGCATCGATAAAATCGCGGTGGAAGTAGCCCGATTTGAACATGATCAGCTCTTGAGCAAAAAATTCTTCAAAGGTGATGGATGGTTGCGTTGCCAGTGGGTGATCTTTGCCAACTACAGCTAACATTTCTGAGCTTAACAGATGATCCGTTTCCAAATCATCTGGAACGTTCTCATGATTAATTACGCCAATATCGAGTTCGCCGTTTAACAGCATTTCACGAATCGAAGCGGTACCAGCATCAATCAAGGTCAACTTTAGGTTTGGGTATTGGCTTTTAAATGCCATCACGACTTGGGGGAAAAAGTAGCTGCCCATCATACTTGGAGCGCCTAATCGAACCTCGCCTTTTTCTAGCCCCTTTAGTTCATTCATCGCGAGCTGAGCATCATCAAACTGCTGGGCGATTCGCTTTGCATGCTCAAACAGTACTTTGCCCTCCTCCGTTAAAGTGACGGATTTATCGCCTCGACGAAATAGAATCAACTCTAGTGTCTGTTCTAGTTTTTTAATGGAGATACTCAATGCAGGCTGTGCGATATGCAGCGCTTTGGCCGCCTGGGTGAAGTTACCAAACTGAGCAACAGCCAGAAAATGTCGAAGTGGTTTTGATTCAAGCATGGCGATATATTTAATATATAGAGGTGATATTTTTAATATATTTCTTTAATCACACCTGTACTGATAACTTGTTCACAAATAGCTTACTAACTCGCGCAGGCACAACGTAAATGTTTGATAAAGGCAGTCCTCAATACAAACGTATCACTCAATCATTGGCGATTGGTTCATTTATCATTTTCTGTAACCTTTACCTCTTTCAGCCTATCTTGCCGCACATGGCGGAGCACTTCCAAGTATCTGAAACTCAGATCAACTGGTTATTTGCTGCTACAACACTCGGCCTTTCGATTAGCTTGGTACCTTGGGCAATTGCCTCTGAAACCTTTGGTCGTAAACCCATTATTCTGTTCAGTCTGTTCGCTATCCCATTAATAGGGTTAAGCATGGTGTTCACGACTACCTTGTTGCAACTCGTTATTGCCCGCGCATTTATGGGCATCGCTGTGGCGGCGTTTGCTGGTGTGGCGGTTGCCTATATGGTTGAGGAGTTAACACCCAAAGCCTTTGCTGTCGCGATTGGAGGTTATATTGCGGCCAACTCATTGGGTGGAATCTTCGGACGTGTATTAGGCGGCTTAATTACAGACTATTTCGATTGGCATGCAACTGTACTGTTTTTCGTTGTCGGTTCATTGCTTGGTGCACTCTTTATTGCCTATCGCCTACCTGACCAACAGAACTTCAAACCTCAAAAAGGGCTGTTCTTCCATCACAACCGCTCCGTTGTAATGCACTTAAGAAACCGTACCTTGTGGCTTGCCATGTTGATTGGTGGTGCTAACTTCGCGCTGTTTGTTAACCTGTACTCTGTAATGGGCTTTAGGCTAGTATCCGAACCTCACTCGGTACCCGTTGGTTTAGCTTCACTGATATTCCTATGTTACTTGGCCGGTACGGTAAGCTCTAAGCTCTCCAACAAATGGACACTTCGCTTTGACCCGTTAAGCGGAATATTGATGGGCGTGTGTATTAGCTTAATCGGAATGCTAATTTCTGCAGTCGACAAAGTTCCGTTCATGCTAGCAGGCTTGTTATTGATTAGTGGCGGCGCGTTCTTCGCCCATACCCTTGCCTACTCTTGGGTAAGTCAAAAAGCACCGAGCGCCAAAGCGACAGCAACGGCACTTTACTTAGTTCACTACTACATTGGCGGGAGCTTAGGTGGTTTCTTACTCTTATATTGTTGGCAGCTGTTCGGTTGGAATGGCGTGATTGCGGGCGGTTCAATCTTCTATGTCGCGATATTTGCTTGGGTCTACCAGTTGAAACAGCTACAAGTATCGGCGTCTAAACTTGCACAAGCATAAGTACGACTAAGGTTGTAACTCAATTATTGCTTTTGATTGACGTCCGTTCTGATATCCTACGCAAAATTTCATTTCGGAACCTGTTATGTCGAACACTCAAAGCACAGATCTTCAAACCATCCACGACCAAGTAAAACAGTGGTTAGACGATGTCGTTATTGGCCTAAACCTGTGTCCATTCGCAGCCAAGCCACAACGTAATAAACAGATTAAGATCTTTGTGAGTGAAGCAAATACGGAAGAAGCGTTGTTGCAAGACATCATGACGCATTTCGTAGAGTTAGATAACACGCCAGTCGCGGAATTAGAGACGACTTTGGTTGTTGTACCTAACATGCTGCAAGATTTCTTCGACTACAACATGTTCATTGATTGGATTGAAGCGTTGATCAAGCAAGAAGATTGGGAAGGCGTTTACCAAGTAGCAACCTTCCACCCAGACTATTGTTTTGGTGGTGCGGATCCAGAAGACGATGAAAACCTAACGAACCGTTCTCCGTATCCGGTTTACCATTTGATTCGTGAAGCGAGCATGGAAAAGGTACTGAAGCACTACCCTAACCCTGAAGCGATCCCAGACACCAACATCGCAAGAGTTGAGTCTTTAACGCCAGAAGAACGCCGTCAACTGTTCCCTTACTTGTTTAGTTAATAGTTCAGTTAATCGCTAACATGATGGCTCATATTCCTGAGCGCTCTTGATGATATGGACGAGAAATGAACTGATCTCGTCCATTTTGTTTCGCAATGTACAGACACTCATCGGCAACTTTGATGAGCTTATCTAACGCCGACATCCTTTCCCCTTTGGTATCCCCTGTACTCAACTCAAAATGACACGCACCAATTGATATAGTGACAGGCTTTCGATCCAGTGTGATTTTCTTCATCTCTTGCAAAAGAGTCATGAACTTATCTTCAACATAATTTGGTGTTTTATTTGGATACCAAAGAATGAACTCTTCACCACCAAAACGCGCCACAAACTCACCCTTTTGAGTGTTATTGTTCAGCACGCTCGCCACTTTCTTTAATACAACATCGCCCATTTGGTGACCGTAAATGTCGTTAACCTGTTTAAAGAAGTCGATGTCGACAACCGCCAAGGTTCCCTTTCCTAAAGAGCCTTTTAACTGCTCGACTTCCGCATTCAACGTTTTAAACAAGCAACGTCTATTTGGCAAGTGTGTCAGAGGATCATACAGAGCTTGATACTCCAATTTCTCATTCAACTCTTTGAGTTTTCGTTCTTGCTGCCTTCTAACCAGCTCCACTTCGATCCATGATGCCATTAGTCTCATCACGTCGACATCGAACTCTTTGAACTCACGATGATAGGGTGCTGGGCTTGAAAAGTTTAAGGTGCCATAAAGCTCATCATTAACGAAAATGGGAACCCCAATATAAGACTCCAAGCCAAAAGACTGGTAAGCAGGATGCTTCGCATACTTATCGTGTTTGCCACAATGCTCAATACAGATAGGACCAATCGATTTACAGGTAATTTCGCAATAGGTTGAACGATAATCAAAAGTGTCACCGCTATTGAGTTCTACCCCTTCAGGCGTAACACAATGTTCAACAACATAAGTATTGCCATCGACTTTCGATAAGATACCAATATCAAGGTTGAAGCGTTCAAGCCCCATAATAAGCAGCTGAGCGATCTGAATATCGAAGCCCTTTCGATAATCATTGGTGATTTGATACAAGCGGCGTATAACAATTTCGCTTTCACTGGCTTGGTTCATAAATGGGATTCCACTACTGCTGACATTAATGGCAACATTAATATTTCGTATATTAAGAAGAGTAAAGTGTAAAAAAACATAATAATCAATTAGTTTGTATGCAAAATACCTCATTGGTCCAATGAATAAAAGTCGCGTTCTTCCACTTTGCGTTAGCACCCCATTACTACCTTTGTTAAAATGGTCCATTAACGAAACAGAATGGATAGGAATATGAACCTTTCTCAACTAAACCAAGAAATCTACGATCACCTTTACCGCGACATTGAAGAGTTCCGCAGTACTTTTGATCTGCCGGTTGCTGCTCCTGAAACAATGGACGAAAAGGGCGATACGCTACATACCTCTCTAGCGATCGAAGAACTGACAGAACTTGCAGAAGCTGACTCAAAAATCGAACAAGCGGACGCTATTGTAGACAGCGTTTATGTTTTGATGGGGCGTCTGGTTCACCTTGGCCAAGCTAAGGTTGAAGACAACCTAGCAATCAGCTACCTGATCGACTTACTGTTGAATGTTTCTAAAAACCGCTCAATTGACTTCTTACCTTGCTGGGACGAAGTACACTCAAGCAACATGAGTAAAGTATGTCGCAACGAAACTGAATACGCTGAAACAGAAGCTTTCTATGCTGAGCAGAACATCAAGCTGATGGCGGTTCAAAAAGGCGAATACATCATCGCTAAGTGTGCGGAAGATTTCGTATCTGAAGGCAAGACAGTTCGCCAAGGTAAAGTACTAAAATCTGTACACTACCGTCCTGCGAACCTTGAGCCACTAACGGCTTAAGTTGCACTGAGTATGAAGCTGTTAAAACGAGCAGCTCACTAAAATAGCAAACGCCACGTTTAAATAACGTGGCGTTTTATTATCTGTCAGTTAATTCTAACTGTGTTAATCGTAGCTGTGTGCTTATTGTACCCGAGTGTCAGTTGTAGCTTTGTGTTAAATGCAGCTGTGTGTTAATTGTAGCCGAGTGTTAATTGCAGCTAAATGCTATACCAGTCGAGCCATATGATAAGCCGCTACATATTCGCCGTTTCTAAAGGCAAATCCTGCTGACTCCCCTTCAATCACGAAGCCAAATTTCTTATACAGGCTGATCGCTCTTTCGTTATCGGTATAGACCGTTAGCTCAAGTCGTTTGATGTTAATCCAGTTATCACACAAGTCGATCGCGGTCGCGAGCAACTGACTACCCACACCTTTGCCTAACACATCGTCTTTAACACCCATACCAAATGAAGCAACATGTCGTCTTCTTGGGTTCACACACACTTCCATTCCCAAGTTGCCAACAATCTCATCGTCGATCATCGCGACATACGAGTACACGTTGTCAGGCATATTAGAGATTCGTTTTTGCCAGCTTTCCAGAGATGGATTTGGGAGTTGCAGCGTACCGGTATAAGCATTAGTGCATTCGTAAACTTCTTTTATTCCCTTTGCATCTGACGGCTCAGACCGTCTCACTATAATACTCATCGCAACTCCTACTATTTTCATCGCTAAATATGAAACACATCCTTAATGTGCACCTAGACACACTATCAAATAGTGAATATTTAACAATAGGTTAGATGAACTTATCTTATTGGGCTTAATTGATACTGAGTAAACGCCCTCTCTCAATATCTTGCTCAAGTACCTCCGGCGTTAAATCGCCATGTCCATGGTGGTCATGATTATGGTGATGACCATGATCGTGTCCGTGGGAATAACCTTTGTGTTCATTTGCTCTTTGAGCTAACTTGTGTGAGTCCAAATAGGTATCAGTTAAATCAGCACAATATTCTTCGGTCCATAAACGTCGAGCCTCATCATCACTCATGATTTGCTCGGCTTTAGGGCCCAATTTGTCCATGTAGAACATCCCCAGCTCCTCACCTTCTACATTGGCGTGGTTGATAAGGTTCATAAACGCAGGCTCTTGATTCTCATCTGATAGATGACCATTTTTGTAACACACGGTTAGACCAATAATATCGTCGCCAAGTTTCTCTAATTCAGGGTTAAAATGATTGTGACTATGATTATGTTCGGCAGCGGCGACAAGCATTGGAGTAAGTAAAACACATGCGATAGCCAGTAGCTTAATGGTATTTTTCATGGGATAGACCTTCTGTATTTTCGAATACAAATTTGATTAGTTGGCTGACTTAGCTTCTTGTGAGATGAGCTAAGTTAAGGGGAACTTCAAGACCATTTCAGCCTGAGTACCCCTCTGTCTCACTACAAATAATCAATATGATTGGATAACGAGGCTCGATATAACGAGCGTTCTATAGACAAAAATCACTTATCAACTACGATTCTTGCTGGTGCGATGGTGTAAGTCATTGGCTTCACCTCCCATTCACCTTTTGCTTCCAATGCAACCGCTAGTGCTTGCGCCTCTTCACATACCTTCGCTGGTTTTCCGTCAGCCCAGTATGATGGACCCGAAGTGTAGCCGCACATCACTGAAAACGAGTGTTGCCCATTCTTTGTGGTGTATTCCGTCATAATGACACCACCTTCTCCATGCGTTATTTTTAGCGAGCCTTCATCGGCGACATGCATTGCATCGGAAGGATTCGGTTTGACATACGTTGTGTAGGTCCCGCCATCAGACATGGATTGGTTGTCATACATGGTGTAGCCTTCTTTTTCTGAAGGTAAGGTCAGTTCGTAGTTAGGATCAATATCCGCTAAACGTTCTGAGTTATTCGTCGCACCAGGTTGATAGTTGTGAGCATTTGATTGTCCGTTAGCGAAAACAGACGCTGACACTAAAGATAGAATGACGACCGCTAAAATTGATTTTTTCATAATGAACTCCAGATATTCTAAGCAAAGATGTTGTAAGCAATAGTTTTTATGATTGAGTAAGAGAATGGGTTTATTTACCTAACTTTTTAGGATGTGAGGGCAATATCAGCCCTCACTGCAAATACCCTATTTGTTATCGGTTCCTGCTCCTTCACCAGGCTCAGTTGGACGACTTACCGACTTGCGCTCAAGGTTGTGGTGAGCACGCACTCTATCCATGTATTCTTGCTTGGTGTTCATACCTTGCTTCATTGCTTCTGGTACTTGTTCAGCTGGGATCACGATGTCACGGTCGACTGGCCACTCAGTTAACAGCTCTGGATGGTAGCCTTCTGGGTAGTACAGTTTAGGATCTAACTCTAAATCACGAATCTCTTGTTCTTGTATGTCTTCACGGCTGTTTTTCGGCAGCGGGATTCTAAAGTCAGACCCATCGGCCATATCAAATTGTGGCGCTCGCGCATTCGGGAAATCAGGTAAAATACCTTCACGAACCCACGCATTATCTTTAGTCATGTTAACGACAATGCCATCTGGCGCACCGAAGTGGTAAGGCCCTTGCCAATGGTGGCGAACCTCTGCAACGGTTTCCTCATTGAGATATGGGTCGAATGTCATGTGCGTTGTCATGAACAAGCGCGGTTGTACTTCATTCGCCACATAACCCGCCGCGTACGCTGGTGTATGGTGAGTATCAACGGTGTAACGTGCTAAGAATGGCGGCACACCTTGAATAATCGAAGACACACCAAACGTTTCGGTTTGCAGCTCAGTAATGAACAAGTCTGCACCTTTCGCATATTTCAAATCCAACTCGGTTGGGCGACCGTCTCCTGTCCAAACAAATGAAAGCACTCGGCCGTCATCTTGAGTCCAATTCAAGCGGTAACCAGACGCGCCATCTTTTGCGTGACTGCGTCGCCAGTGAATCACTTCCACATTGTCTTGGTCATAGATAACGCCACCGTCGTCGCGGAAATCAAACTCGTGTACCACTATGTCGTTGCCTGATGGGAACACATCAAATGCATCGGTGTGCCAGTTCAACATTTGCTGCATGCCTTCAATCATATGACGAGTGCCATATTCTGGAGTCGCACCACTCGGGCCATAAATGTTAAGCGGCTTTTCCCAGCGACCATTCCAACCACCAAATTGATACAGGTAAGGCAATGATCCGTAGTGATCTACGTGTAAGTGAGTAATGAAGATATGGTCGAGTTCATTCATCGCGACACCCGCCGCTACGTAGTTCGCAATTGATCCTTCACCTAAATCAAAAACAAAGTTAGAGCCGTTACCCAGTTCTACGTATATCGAGGTGTTTGCCTGCCCCGGGCGAATCATTGGTGATGTCCCCATGAACGTGACACGCATTTCATCCGGTTGAACTTCTTCAGTGCGTGGGAACCAGTTTGCGCCCGACACCATGTGATCGCCATAAGGTGCAATGCCCTCAAACATCAGGCCTTCTTTCCAACCTGAATTGGTTTCTTTGCGATAGTCACCATTGTTTACACCGCCCATTAACACAGAAAGCACTTCTTCTTCTGAAGAGTACAAGTTCCCCTTAGGTTGAGTGCTCAGATACTCTTCAAGGGTTTCACCCTCGTGATATTCAAATTTCTCGAGTTTTTGAATATCAGAGTTAGTCTGCTTGGTGTTGTATTGCATCATTGGGTCAGCAGCAAAAGCGGTTGTCGTGATGATCATTGCTGTAGAGATGATTGATAATTTTGCGAAAGTTCTCATAGTTTCACCTATCGGTCTGAGTATTTAGTAAATGAATGAAGTTCCTTCCTCACTCCGATGCAAACAAGTTTATTAATAAACAGAACCTTGATATATAGTGTAAACTTTACTTAAAACCTCCATTTCATTTATGAGTCAATAACGACTCCACCATGATTTGGATGAGTGCAATAAGAATAGAGGGAACTGAATTTGGACCTTAATCTACTGACGACATTTTTGGCCGTTTACAAACACAGCTCTATCACCGTGGCATCAGAGCAGCTCGATATTTCTCAACCCGCGGTAAGCGCGGCTATTAAGAGACTCGAAGGTGTCGTGGGCAAGGCTTTATTTGTGAGAGAAGGACGAGGTATCGCGCCCACTGGAGCAGCGGTATCACTCGCTAATAAGATAGAAGACCCATTGAACATCATTGGAACGGTTGAGCAGCAAAAGAATGACCTTAAAGTCTATTGCACAGAGAGCTTGCTTCATTTCGTTAGCCAGGTTGAAGGCGTAAGCTTTACGGAAGCGCCACTCGAAGAGGAAGAACTGTTTGATGCGCTTACTGCACAAAAAGTAGATATCGTCATTGATGTACTTTCGAGTAAGAAACACTCATTGATTGAAGAAACCATCGTCGATGAGGAGCCCGTGTGTCTGACTCGAATCAACCACCCTCGAATTGGTGAGACACTAAGTAAAGAAGAGTATTTCCAAGAGGAACATATTGCGCTCAAGATCAAACGCGCCAACATGAACACGGTCGAGTTTTTATCAGAGAGCGATATCGAGCCGAGAAAAGTCAGAATTGAAACCAGCTCAATTTCAAGCATGCTGATTTTGGCAAGCACGACAGATTATATCGCCGCTTCTACTCGCTCTTTTGCAGAAATGCTTGCACCAGCGCTTGGCTTACGCGTTCACCCTATCCCCATCAAATTAAGACCGATCACGTTTCGAATGCTCTATCACCGCCGCTACGCTAAAGACGAACAGCACATCAAAACCCGTGAAGCAATCAAATCAGCATTAAGGAAACATAAATGAAACTGAGGTTTTAACTAAAGTTAACCCTATTAATATAAATTCAGTTTAATCACATACTCTCCAGCAAGTTAATTCAATAGAACGACACTGGAGAATCCATGAAAAAACTTAACCTTATTGCTCTACCACTTACGTTACTCAGCAGCGCAGCGTTTGCGACTTCGACTCAAGTTTACATCGAACAAAACGTTGCCTCTAATGCTGCTGATAACGGTGTCTACACCACAGAAGCTGGCGCATTAATCGATACCTCAGAAAATGGACAAGTCTATATAGGTTTTGATGACCAGGGTTGGTTGGCAGCGGGTTACGGGCACGATTTTCACATCAGCGAATCTTTCACGTTCAACTTATACGGTGAACTTAGTAAATGGGACAACGGTGAAGAGTTATTAATCGAAGGTATTATCGATTATCAAGTGAACGACAACTTCAATGTATTCGGTGGATTGGGATATAACCAGTCAGGGCAAGTACTCGAGAATGTAAGCGACACCACGATCAACACCAATAAGTTCATCGCCGGTGCGGGGTACTCACTCGCAGGCTGGGATTTAGCTTATCAATACACTCACGAAAACAGTGATGGATCCAATGGCGGGTTTACCCACAACGATGACAACGTAATCTTTCATCAAGGCGACTACCGTACCAATGAGCACGAAGTCGTTCTCTCTAAAAGCATCGACGACTGGACACCCTACGTGAAATACACCTATTTCAACACCAACGAAGGTGACCTTTACTTGAACGGCCAATCGATGGGCCCGATCGACAACGACAGCATCATCACACTTGGTTTGTCTTACGACTTCTAAATATCTCAGATTCAATTCTCATAGGCAGATGGATTTGCCCACCTTTCGAGGGCACTACTATGAAAATTACTTCTCAACGTAACAAAGCCATTGATATCGCTGCAGCGATCAGTATCGTTTTGTTTTCTGCGATTCCCACCTACGTAAGTGCTGATCACTTAGACTCCCATTATCTAGAGCCGAGTTATCTAGAAACCAGCTATCTAGACTCCTCCTTCGTCGAATTCATGACACCAGATTTTGATCAGGGGTATCTTAACGATGAGATTAAGCAAAACCTTACTCTGGAATAATTCTTCAACACATTACAAAACGTTATATAGCTCTTGTTTTCTATATAACTCTCATCTTCTTATAGAGCCGTGCTGAGTGATTAAGACTTCGTTCCTGAATCACTTTTTCTAGGCTGATGACATTCAAAACCGCAAATGCAGACGCTAAAAAAGACACCACACTCGTCAAAAAGTGTGGTGTCTTGGTTATTATTGCAAGGCTAATTAACTAACAATAGTTAAGATTAGTTGGCTGGACGCCAAACGCCCCATTTGTCATTTTCGTAAGTCGCTTTAGGGTTAGTACCACCTTGAACCCACCATTGTGCTTTCCATGACTGGTTCGAGTAAGTCACGACTTCGCCACCAAGGTAAGTCGCTGATGAGTCCCACGTACCTGGATCTGGCGTAGGGTCTGGGTCAGGAGTCGGATCAGGATCCGGCGTTGGATCTGGGTCTGGTGTTACGCCACCGTCATCAGCAATTACTTCAAAAGTGAAGGTTTCAACACTGTCGCTTTCAATCGAGCTAGCCATAAACGATAAAGTTTCGTTTGCAGTGATGCCAGTGGTATCAACTACGATAGAAGCCGTGCCGTTATTTTGAATGCTTACAGAAGTACCTTGAGTTTGAGTCAATGTCGCCGCTTCGCTTGTTGCAATTACAACTTTGTCGCCAGCATTCACTACGTTGTCACTCTTCACTAGCTCGTAGATATCACCTTTCAGTGGTTCAACACCACCGTCGCCACCGTCAATCAGCGTTAACTGACCAGAAGCACGGCTATCTTTTGAGTTGAAGAAGTTGCGTGAAGGATCGTTTTGGAAGTACATGTAGTGCTGCATTTCAGCGTGCCAATCACCAATGAAGATCGCGCCATCTTTAAACTCTTCGTGCCAGCCGTTAATCTCTGAAGCCAACAAGCGAGCCCAATCGTTAACGTTTGAAGCGTCGATAACGATGTCGAAGCTACGCGCGACTTCACCGTACTTGTTGATGATGTCGTACTTAACGGTGTCGCCAGCTTGTGGAGTTCCAAAACCTTCTGAAATGAATAGGTCGCCACGTACGAGATCGGGTTCTGGACCCGGCTCTGGTGGAGGGGTTGTGCCACCCGCGATAGTGATGTCTGAACAGTTGTAGAAGCCTTCGCCCGCAGCATCATCACGTTGCCAACGAACGAATAGAATCGCATCGCCAGAACGGTCTGAAGGAATAGTGACATTAATGCGGTACTTACCGCCATTAACCGGAACGTTACCCTCTTCTTGGATAAGATCTAAGTCTCCCCACGCTAGGCCTTTGCTCAGGTCTGCGTTTGGTTTCGTTAGGTAGAATTCCCAGAATGACGGGTTGTGTGGTGCAGTCGCGTTGAATACATATTCAAATGTACCAGTATTTAGCTCGGTACGAGTCCAGCCTGTATGAGGTGCACCCATGCCGCGTTTTTGCGAATCATTGGCGTAACATAACGTGCCGTCAGGAATCGCCGCTTTTACAGCATTGATGTTGTTGAAATCTTGGATATTTTTCGCGTACTCGTTACGTTGAACAAACGGGTATGAACCCGAAATGTCTTTTGCTTGAGCACACGCAGCATTAGGTGGTGTACCCGACCAAATCCCGCCTTGCTCGTAACACGTGTTCTGACGCGCGCTTGGAAACTCAGACCAACCATGAGCATTTGCCACTGACGGCACACTCGATAGCATAGCCATACCCACTGCTATTTTTAGAATATTATTATTTATTGTTGTCACTTTCCCACTCTCTATTATTTTACCCTAAACACAAAACCAATTGGTTACTAACCAACCAGCACTGTAATTCGAAGGTTTATAGTTTCTGACTTAAAGAACAACGAAAAATATATACGTCAATTTTATCAATAACAGCGGGTTTTATATTGATAGGAATCAGCATCACACAACTCAAACAAATGCGTTGTAGATAGATGATGTTGCTTCGAATTATGACATTTCAGTATTCTATGTTGATTGAGGGAACATTATTCGGAATGAATAAAAAAGCGGCTTTATGATTAAGCCGCTTTGGGGATATAAAGGCGTTAGGTAGTAAGAAGATATTTAATAACGGCTATGCATGCCCATGCGATGTGACATGTCATCGTCCATACGACCGCCCTTCCAACCGCCGCCACCCAATAGATTAAGTACATCTCGCGCTGTGTAGTCTTCTCCGCCAAAGAAGTCATTAGACACATCATTACGCAGCAACTGAATAGTTGGAGCTAATTCAACAGCAAGATCTTGTGGATCCGCAAACAAGGCTAAAGCAATCTGTTGTTGGCGTTTACTCAACTCACGAGAACTTGTTTCAACCTGCCCAATAGAGAAGAAATCACGGCTTCCGTAGCTCTTCACCATCTTTGCAGACAATGACTTAATCACCTTTTTGATTCTTCTTCTTTGGATGTATCTAAACATATTTGCTTCCTTTACTAACTCGCCTTAAACCCAATGAGCAGCTTAACTAATTAGTCTTTTAACCAAACAAAAGATAGGTCTGATTGTCGACTGAGATACTTTTGACTTCGGTGTTGAACACGGACTCTAGCTGCTCAGGGGTAAGCACTTGATCAGCTGAGCCTGATGCTTGAAGTACACCTTTATCGAGCAACAACACTTGGTCTGCGTGTCTTAGTGTTCTGTTCAAATCATGGTTAGCCATGATCACAGCGATGCCCTTCTCTGCCAC
Organism: Vibrio sp. 10N.286.52.C3; assembly: GCF_041468865.1. Classification (NCBI taxonomy): domain Bacteria; kingdom Pseudomonadati; phylum Pseudomonadota; class Gammaproteobacteria; order Vibrionales; family Vibrionaceae; genus Vibrio; species Vibrio sp. 10N.286.52.C3. The sequence continues at coordinate 26,199 of NZ_JBFRJM010000028.1, forward strand.
TCGTTCAATGAGCTTGTACAACAAGGCTTCTTGAGCAATATCCAACGGAGCTGCGGGTTCGTCGAGGATCAGCAGCTTCGCGTATGGGTTAAGTGTCGGCCAAATTTGCAGGCACATTCCCGCCAAACGTACGCGTTGCCATTCACCACCAGACAGTGTCTGAATTGAGCGATGAAGTTTGTCTGCAATGTCTAGCATCTGGCTGATTTCTTCCAAAGCTGCGTTGATTTCAGCATCAAGGCCGTGTGAGGAGCTTGGCAGTGACAATGCAAGATATTGGAACACTTCTAAGTTGAAGGCTGGCCTTGCGCTTTGGCACAAGTAAGCACGATGCAATGATAAATCTTGTAAAGACAGCTCCGACAAATCCTGCCCGTCGATCTTGATATCACCTTTGTAACCATCACCAATGCCAGATATCGATTCGAGTAAGGTACTTTTACCGCTGCCATTCGGGCCGATAACGTGAGTCACCTGCCCTTGCTTGAGCTCAAATGATAGTGGTAATAAACGAGCGCCAACGCTCAGGCTCTTAATTTGAATCATGATTTTTAATTAACATCCAAATGAAGATAGGCGCACCTATACTGGTGGTCATCACACCCAAAGGTAGCTCTGCGGAATCGAGTAATGTACGTGCGCAAATATCAGCAAACACCAACAACGCAGCGCCAGCAACAGCAGACAAAGGAAGAAGGTATCGATTATCGGTACCAATCGCTAAACGCAATAAGTGTGGCACAACCAAGCCAACAAAGCTGATCACGCCACCTAAGGCAACCGCACAGCCGACTAAAATAGACACAGCGAAAATTAGACGCCAACGTAATCTCGGAACGTTCACACCCAGTTGCGCGGCATGCGTTTCGCCAATCATCAGCTTGTCTAGCTTGCTACCTTGTAGACACAGCCAAATAATCACGGGGATCATCACTAACGTGAGCGAGTGTTGAAACCAAGTCACGCCACCTAAGCTGCCCATCAGCCAATACATCAATAAGCGTAGACTTAAGTCATCACTAAAATAGAACGCCCATGTCACCATCGCGCCAGAAAGAATGCCTAACGCGACACCCACCAGCAGTAATTTAGCCGTGGTGAGTCGCATCGTTTTTACCATGCTTACCAGTATCACGGTGAAACAGAGCGAGCCTAAAACGGCGGCAATCATGAACAGTTCTGGAGTCGGAGCAAACGGCAAGAAGAACAGCACAATAACCATGGCTAAGCTTGCACCGCCAGAAATGCCGAGCACACCGGGCTCTGCTAATACGTTACCCAATAAGACTTGTAAACTTGCGCCAGATACGGCTAACCCTGCCCCGATAGCAATAGCCGCCAATAGTCGAGGTAAGCGTAAATCAATCAGTAGTTTTTGTTCTAACGTGGACAATGTGCCCAGAGGGGAAATGAAAAGATCGCCAACCATTAGGTAAATCGCACTCAGCGCGACAAGCAGTGCTGCCATCAGATAAATGGCTCTAGTCCATTTGCGCTGTTTTTGGTGAAGAAGTTGTTGGAAATCCATATCAAGCTACTTTGAAAATGTTCGCGTAACCTTACCTGTATCCCCAAATAAACTCAAGGCTCACACCGTAATGTGAACCTTGATATTTCAACCAGTTGAGCGGTTGTTTTCGTCGTTTAAACCCGAGTCGATATTAATCGTACACAAGCTGACCATGGTCGAATCGCGTTTCAACTTCACACACCATTAAGGCTGCTCGTTGACCGATAGCAACATTACGATTAGGGAACACCACCGCTTCGTTTTCATTCTTAGCCATTAACGGTTTATCACCATCATGACCGAATACTTCACCGTGCTTGAACGCGGTAAAGTTCTCTACAGAATCTGAGAACATGAAATCGAAGTCATCATGTAAACGAACAATGGTTCTGCTCACGCGATAAGTGATGGTTCGCTTAGGTAAATGCTCTGGCTCAACTTCAGCAATCAAGTTACGCATCGCCAAGTCAAAAGCCGTTAGCTTATCAAGTTGGTTCTCACCAATTCTCGCGACCTGCCCTAGTTCCATTGTCAGTGCTTGCGCTTCGAAGTTTTCAGCACTGTACCAACTGAATGTACTGGTTGGCGCATTTGACAACAACACTGCTTCCACGTGCGCACTGTTAATGAAATCAAACAGCTCTTTACTGCGTACTTCGTGGCGAACTTTAGGGCTCACTGCAAACGAGTAATGCTTAGATAAACGGATTGCACAGTGCAAATCTAGATGCCAACGAGTGGCAGGTTCCGTTTCTTTGTAAAACTCAGTCACCAAGAACTTCAAGTTCTTCGCGATATCCACTTCTCGATTGCTCTCGTACTGCTTTTCATCAAACAGACGATTCATGTTCACATCAAGAAAACGAGTATGCGCGTTAGTGGCTTCTGGGTGAGCTATGATAAACAAGCATCTCGCGTTTACTACTTGGAAACCTGTTTCAATATCCTCAATGAGCTTATCGATCAGCTCCATTGGTGAAGTTTCGTCGCCATGAACACCGGTTGAAAAAATGATGTTCTTGGTTTCAGAATTAAAATCCGCGGGAATCACTTCCAAGACACCGCGTTGATGAAGCTTAATTTGAACACCGTTACTCAGTACGGTCTGTCCTGCAAACACTTCTTGCTCAAGATCTAGGCTGTCAAAAAGAAATGATTGGCGAAAGAGGGTCTTCGTCATGCGCTACTCCTTAATTGCACGGCCGTATGTTAATAAATTGTACATAGAAATTGTGTTGCTAGGATCGCACTTATCAACAGAAACTCCGTTATCACTCACAAATACTACCCATATATTTTTATATTACCTGCTGACTTTACTAACCGACATCTGTTCCAAATAACTTTCTCTATTTAAAGAGACTTTTGGTTGTTTCGGCTTATCTCAGGTTATGCCAGCAAGATAAGAGCCACGTAAGCTAACACAGCTCTTACCTGCTATGAACAGATTGAGATCAATTAATCTTCCTGATCGAGCAATCTTTCAAATTCATCGATTTGAACTTTGACCATGTCGATGCTTTGTTGCCAAAAATCAGCTTGAGTCAGGTCCATTCCTAAGTGCTTTTGAACGACTTCTTCCGCCATCATGCTGCCCGTATCACGAAGCAACGAAACGTAATCGCCGTAGAATTGCTCACCTTTCGCATCGCGCTGAGCGTAAACACCTTTACTGAACAGGTAACCGAACAAGTATGGGTAGTTGTAGAAGCTTACTTGAGAGATGCTGAAATGCAGTTTGCTCGCCCAGAAGTAAGGGTCAGCTTCTGTCATTGCATCGCCATACCACTCTTTCCAAGTCGTTTCCATCAAGTCACACAGCTGCTGAGCCGTTAGCTCGCCTTTTTCACGCTGCTCGTAGAAGGCTTTTTCAAACTCAAAACGAACGGGAATGTTCACCATTAATGCCAAAGAAGAAGAAAGCTCTTCCCACAGCATTTCAAGTTTCTCATTACGTGTTTGTGCTTGTTTTAACAAATGGTCTCGAACGATATTTTCAGCAAAGATCGAAGCGGTTTCTGCTAGCGTCATTGGGTAGCGTGTTTGACACAACGGCATGTCTTTCATCACCCAGTTGTGGAACGCGTGGCCTAACTCGTGTGCCAATGTCATTAAATCTGAGCGGCTACCGCTCCATGTCATGAACACAAGCGGAGTGCGTGTAGCAGCAAACTTGGTGCAGTAAGCGCCTAAACGTTTGTTGGCTGCTGGTGCGGCATCAATCCAACCATTATCAACCATCAAAGCGACAAAATCAGCCATCTCTGGATTTACTTCAGCGAACGCAGTTTTGATCACGTCGATCGCCTCATCAAATGGGTAAACCTTAGATTCAGCGTCACCCAGCGGCGGCATCGCAGCTAAGTGATTCCAAGGCTTCATTTCATCTAGCCCGTGAACTCTTGCCATTAACAAACCTGCTTTCTGACCAACAGCTCGATTAGCTTTCGCTACCGACATCATGGTGTCTAGCGTTTCTGGCACAATGCGGCTGCCGTGTAGGCTTGGTTCTAGGAAATGCACATCGCTAATCTTCGAACGCTTTTTGTTTTCAGTCAGTCGCCAACCCGCCAATGCATTTAGAATCGAAGCAAAAGACTCTTGGTGCGTTTTCATCGCACCTTGAACCGCGCGCCATGCTGGTTCTTGTTTGTCGAATTCGCTGCCGTACAACAGGCTCGCGGCTTGTGAAAAGCCTAGGGCTTCCTCTTCACCGTCCAGCTTTAGCGACAGTTTTAAAGATCCGGTTAGGTTATCGTATAAACGACCCCATCCGTCACGACCATCAACCTTCATCGCTGCCAATAACTGCTCTTCAGCAACACTGAGTCGGCTGCTTGATAACTTACGAGAGCTTTCAATCGCAAAGCGCTGCCCTGCTACGTCTGCACTATCATGCTCTAATACTGCATCAATAAATTCTGGTTCTGCGTGAATTAGCGTATCTTCGTAAGGGCTGAACGCTTGAGACATTTCAGAGTTCAGCTTCGCTACACGACCAAGCAATGCTTTCGCTTCTGTGTGTGTCGCGTCGACCGATGCGTGGCAATTAGCGAAGGTGTTGATTGTACTCAGTAACGTGCCTGCCGCTTCTGAAGTCTGAATCGCGTTTTGCATCGCTAGAATGATATGACGCTTTTCAACGTGTAGGTTCAACAGCTCAATGCACTGCTGAATGAGTTCAATGTCCTGTTCGATTTTTGCATCATTAAGATCGCTATAAGCAATGCTTAGATCCCAACTTGGTGTTGTCATGACTAAATTCCTTTCACGTAGGTAGTAATACCAATCAGGTATAGCGGCTGTGAACGCCGCTTTATACTTCTATTTATATTTCTGTTTCTATTTCTATTTCTATTTCTATTTCTATTTCTATTTCTATTTCTATTTCTATTTCTATTTCTATTAACAGGTTTAATAGATTGTTAATTCTTAAAACCGTGTATTTTTAACACTCAGAGAACAGGTAGCCCTATTGATTTAACGCTGATAAAACTCTGCGCAAACTGAGTGATTTGAATATGCGTTATCGATGCGTTTTCTATCGATAACTTCGAGTACAAACTCGGGTTTTTCCAATCAATATCAAGGCAGTGCGCTAGCAGTATGCGAATCACACCACCATGAGTAACCAACAATATGTTGTCACTTGAATCATTCAAAAGTTGCGACCAAGCTTGAGTTACTCTGTCGTGGAAGCCCTGTAAACTTTCTGCACAAGTTAATTGATGATTAGCAGGATCTTGCCAAAAGGTTTCTAACATTTCCCACTTATCTTCAAGTTCATCAAATGGGACACCATCTACTTCACCGAAGTTCATTTCCTGAAAGCCTGGCGCAATAGACAAAGGCACGGACATACGCTGGGCATACAGGGTTGCCAAGTCACTGCATCGTCTTAGTGGAGAGCTAACCACGCTATCAAAGGTAATGTCTTGTGTAGTTAGTGCCTCACATATCTGTTCTTGAAGATCAGAGTTGACCAGCACATCAGATAAACCATTGAGCGCAGCTTTTCCTTCGACTTTGCCATGTCTTAACAAATAGATGTTTTTGGTTGTTCCATTGACCATGTTTCCGACCTAGCCTTGAGTATTAAGCAAGTGATTAGATGGTTTTAAGCTCAGTGGTAATCCTGCAGCAACCAGCGTAACGCGTTCAACGACGCGAGCTAGCGATTGGTTCATGCGTCCCGCATTGTCTACAAACAAGCGCGATACTTTACCCAGTGGCACCACACCTAAACCGACTTCGTTAGACACCATGATAATTTGCGCTGGGCTTTGCTCGACGCTTTTGACCAAGACTTCAACCACGGCTTCAACCTGTTCATTAGTTGCGTCATCACCCAGTTCAAAGATGATGTTGTTCAACCACAAGGTTAGGCAATCAATCAATACCACATCTTCTTTCTCAAAAGACTGCAGTTTTTCGGCTAATTCGACGGGTACTTCATGCTCAATCCACTGCTCGCCACGACGTTGTTGATGGTGCGCGATTCGTTCTCGCATTTCATCATCAAGATATGTCGCTGTCGCAATATAATTGAGGCGTCCATTTGAACATGCTTCAAGCGCACATAATGCTTGTTGCTCTGCAAAACTAGACTTACCAGAACGAGCCCCGCCCAATACCAAATGGCTGTTTCGCTGACTTGCTTGATTAATTTGATTAGCTTGAATAGTTTCATTCGTGTTGGTCATAGGAAGCCGTTATAGAAAGCCATTGTAAAATGCAGTAATGAATACAAGGTAAGTCAGCAACTCCATTAACTGTTGAGCCGCACCCAAGCAGTCCCCAGTAAAGCCGCCAATTCGAGCCGTTAACCACGTTTTAAAACCTGTTCTGAACAGATAGGCGACGACAGATAAAACCAAAGCGAATTCAAGACCAAACCACAGGCTAGGCAGCACGCCTACCAGCAACAAGAAGACAAGTTCGCCTTTGGTTTGCTTGTTGGCCAATGGTTTACTTTTACTGGTATCTAAATCACTGACATAAGGCATGTCGTAAATTAGCGATGCAGCAATCGCGCGGCTAAAGGTATAACTGGTCACGATTACCATAAACAGTCCCGTCATGCTTATGAGTTCATTCAACAGCACCCACTTGCCAAGCAGAGCCATAATCAGAGCAGACGCACCATAAGTACCGATTCGACTGTCTTTCATGATGGTCAAACGGCGTTCTAGGGTCATGCCGCCACCAATGCCATCGGCCATATCAGTCAAACCATCTTCATGGAATGCGCCAGTGAGCATCAGGCTAAAACTCATCATCAAAAAGATCGCTACTGCACTCGGCAGTACCACATCAAGTAGCAAGAACACACCGCCACACAGAACACCAAGCAACAAACCAACCGTTGAAAAGTAGCGACCAGAACGGTTCATTCGCTCTGTAGAATAGGGCGTGTTTTTCGGCATTGGCAAGCGAGAAAAGAAACCCATCGCCAGCGCAAAAAGCTCCCACTGATAAGTAACTCGATCTTTCAACGATCTTTCTGGTGCATCACTCATTAAACCGTGACTCCAGCACTTTCGAAGCTCGCCATGTTGTTATAGAACTCGGCTGCCGCACGAATGATTGGCATAGCTAGCGCAGCACCTGTGCCCTCGCCTAATCTCAATCCAAGATCGAGCAGTGGCTCAGCGTCGAGCAGCTCTAACAGAATTTTGTGTCCTGACTCTTCAGAGCGATGGGCGAAGATCATATAGTCTCGGCAACTCGGTTCAATTAAAGTCGCAACATACGCCGCAACCGACACGATAAAGCCATCGACTAATACTGGGGTTTTGTTTTGGTAAGCGCCAAGGAAAGCACCGACCATTTGAACGATTTCATAGCCACCGACTTGTGCGAGTACCTCTTTAATATCTTTAACTTCATTCGCATCTAAACCTTTGCAACGCGCGACACCTTGCTCAACCACAGCCACTTTACGTGCAAGCTGTTCATTGTTGATGCCAGTGCCTAGGCCAACACACTCCGCTGCAGCACGATTCGCTAATGCACTTAAGATCGCTGATGCGCTGCTGGTATTTCCGATACCCATTTCACCAAACATGATGATATTGGTGCCATTCGAAATGGTTTTAGATACAAGATCTGTACCCAGTTCAATCCCACGTTCAACCGTTTCTAAACTCATTGCCGCTTCATTGGCAAAGTTATTGGTTCGCGTACCCAAACGCTGAGAGATCAACATGTCACTGTCTGATTCCACAGGCAACAATATCCCCGTGTCGACTACCGTGATATCGATATTATTCACCGCACAGAAGCAATTGATCGCCGCGCCATCGCTTAAGAAGTTCAACACCATCTGTTGTGTTACCGCGCTTGGAGCAATACTCACGCCTTCGTCAGCAATGCCATGGTCGCCAGCAAAAATGATGATACTTGGCTTATTCAATTCGATGTGTTCAACCGCAGCTTCTTTGCCTTGGCTCTGAATCAAAGCCAGTTGATGTGCGACTTTTTCTAGTAAGCCAAGTGCGCCAAGTGGCTTGGTTTTTTGGTCAATTCGGTGTTGGATGTACTGCGAGTATTGGGTATCTAACATAGTTTTTAAAAACGCTTATTCTGGGTACGTTGATATAGGGCTGCTACTTAGGTACTGCTACTTAGGGCGTGCGACAGAAAACACATTGGAAAGCGTCGCGTATTCACCGCCACCAAGGCGAGACAAAGGGTCTAATGCCAACGCATCAATCTTAAGACGTTCACTCTCTTTATCGATCACGTCTTCGGAAATGTACACGGTTTCGACTTGAGCAAAGATGAGGCTTTGTGGCACCTCTCCAACCTCTTTTACTTCGTATAAGGTGCAGCCAAAAGCGACCGCGCACTCTTTCACTCTCGGTAAAGAGAAGCCTTCAAATTCAACCAACTCGATATTATTCGCGGTTACTTCAGACTCACCATGGTCGAGCGTGGCTGCTGTCGCCGTCATTACTTCTGCAGAACTTGCTGACGCGATATGAATGACCAACTTACCCGTTTCAAGGGCATTACGAGTGGTGTCTTTGATTTCGCCCGATGGCTTTTTCCCGACCGATAGCATCAGTAGCGGCGGATTGCTGGAAACAGGCGTGAAATAAGAGAAAGGCGCTAGGTTGTACTCTTGGTCAGAAGATTCCGTCAATGCCCACGCAATCGGGCGAGGAACGACGGTTTGTGTCATCAGGTGATAAATCTGAGTGGGAGCAAGAGTATCAAGCTTGAGGTTCATAGCACGTCCTTGGTCTATGTGAATTACGACTCAGTTTACGTGTTAAGCAAAGCTGTATCTATGCCTAAGTAGCAGAAACCGCAGAGAGTGTTCTTAATTTAAACAGATCACACTGGTTTTTTCTCAGATTGACAGTCAAATTGACGAACCCTAAAACACAAATAATACTGATAATAGATTTATCAATAACTTACATTTTGGCATCGTTTATGCCTTATCTAAATTACTTATTAATCTCTCCATTGATAAGTACCCATACAGTGAATGCCCACAACACTGACGCTACACGAAGAAAGACAATCGATTGAAAGACAAAACAGAACAACGATTTAGGAGGTGTAATGATTCCAAATTCAAGTAAAAGAAAACCAAATAAATCAAGTAAGAAAGCTAGCAAAAAGGTAAGGAAAATCCCACTGTCCTTTACCTAGTAAGAAGCAAGAAAAGTAACAAAGCCCGTCGCCCAGCGGGCTTTGTTATGTTTAACGCCTAACTTAAGTTTCAAACCGCATTTATCTTTCCCACCGCCATTATGTTTCATATCGTACTTATGCTTCAGACCGTACTTATGCGTCGAGCCAAACTAAATCATCTCTTTTTCCATAAACAGGCGACTCCCCACATACTACTGACCACTCGTTTAACAAACTTTTATTCGCTTAAAATTCAAACACTGTTTATATTAAACAAGCACTTGTGGAGTGAAGAAGGGATTAAAATGAGCATTTCTGGAGACAAAACATCGGTCGTGGTGGCTGGTGCAACCGGGTTAATTGGTCATCATGTGATGAAGTTGCTCATCGATGAACCCGCCGTTGATCATATCTATGCCCTATCTCGCCGAGCGTTAGATTCACAGTTTGATTCCAACAAGCTCCACACACTCATTCACAGCGACCTGCAAGTTACCAGTTGGGATGACACGAATGCGACGCCTAATCTTGGCGTTATCTGCTTAGGTACGACTAAGAAAAAGGCAGGATCAAAAGAAGCGCTTCGCAAAATCGATGTGGAACTGGTTAGCCAAGTCGCACAGTCGATGAAGTTTCTTGGGGTTCAACGCGTAGCGGTCGTTTCTAGCTATGGCGCTTCACTAGATTCCTATTCGCACTACCTTCGCTGTAAAGGACAAATGGAACAAAATTTAAAACGTATTGGCTTCAAGCAGCTTTTCATCGCACGCCCTGGGCCTCTGGTGGGTGAGCGTGATGAACCTAGAGCTGATGAAAAACTCCTGCAAAGTGTCTTTCCTCTGCTGTCTCCATTTATGCTTGGTAAGTTCAAAAACCTACGCCCTATTCAGTCGGAAGACGTAGCCAAAGCAATGTTGTTCCGGTTATTCGAAAATAATTTCCAAAATATCGAAATTTACTCGTCAAGTGACATGCTCAATTTATTGGCAAAATATCGCTAAAAAGCTCACCTATTCATCACAATGTTGAATATCCACCCATCCTATTGAGTGGATATTACTAATCGTTCTAATAAATTACTTTTCCTTATTTTACGTTTTGTTACAGGTCGCTACTGTAGCTAACAGTATTTGCGCCCATATATCTAAGCGCCCTATCGATTTAAAGAGATTCATAAGGAAAACAAATGTCATTTTCAGCTATCGCTGCCTTAGCGGTATTCACTGGTATCCTCTTTTTTCTCTACGGACAGCAGAAAAAAGAAAACACACTTTCTCGCCTCGTTTTACTCGGTTTAGTTTTTGGTAGTGCATTTGGCCTTGGTCTACAGCTGCTATTTGGTGAAGGCAATCCCATCATCAAAGAGACACTAGACTGGGTAAACATCGTTGGCCGTGGTTATGTTGGCCTACTGAAAATGGTGATCATGCCATTAGTCTTGGTTTCAATGATTGCAGCAGTAGTGAAGCTTGAAAAAGGCGGCTCACTGGGCAAGATTTCTGGTATCACCATTTCTGTACTGTTAGCAACAACCGCGATTTCTGCGATTGTTGGTATTGTTGTAACGCAAGCATTCGGCCTGTCTGCTGAAGGTTTAACAGAAGGCGCTCGCGAAACAGCACGTATCGCAACACTTGAAAGCCGCATCGGTAGCGTTTCAGACCTAACAATTCCACAAATGCTGATCAGCTTTATTCCGACTAACCCATTTGCAGACCTAACGGGGGCTCGCTCTACGTCTATCATCGCGGTTGTTATCTTTGGTGTGCTAACGGGCATCGCTGCTCGTAAAGTGATGGCAGAGAAAGAAGAACTAGAATCTCCAATCCGTACTTTCGTTGAAGCGTCACAATCTATCGTTATGCGCTTAGTTAAGATGATCATGGCACTAACGCCATACGGCATCGCAGCGTTAATGGCGAAGGTAGTTGCAACATCAAGTGCTTCTGACATCCTCAGCCTACTGGGTTTCATCGTTGCATCTTACGTTGCGATTCTACTGATGTTCGTCGTACACGGTGTGTTGGTTTCTTTTGTTGGTGTAAACCCGAAAGAGTACTTCCAAAAGATCTGGCCTGTACTGACGTTCGCTTTCACGTCTCGTAGTTCTGCAGCAACAATTCCACTGAACGTTGAAGCTCAAATCACTAAGCTAAACGTGCCACCAGCGATTGCTAACCTGTCTGCCTCTTTCGGTGCGACGATTGGTCAAAACGGTTGTGCGGGTATCTACCCTGCAATGCTAGCAGTCATGGTTGCGCCTACAGTTGGCATCGACCCAATGGACATCAACTTCATTCTGTCTCTGATTGCTATTATCACAGTGAGCTCATTCGGTATTGCTGGCGTAGGTGGCGGTGCAACGTTCGCGGCGCTTATCGTACTTCCTGCTATGGGCCTTCCTGTAACGATTGCAGCACTGCTTATCTCTATCGAGCCACTTATCGATATGGCACGTACGGCGCTTAACGTATCTGGTGCTATGACAGCCGGTACGATCACAAGCCGCCTATTAGGCAAGAAAGACAAGCAACAAGATCTGGAACAAGCGAACGCTTAATGGGTTCGATTGATTCAAGCACTTGAGTCTCGTTAAACAAAAAAACCGATGCACATGCATCGGTTTTTTATTATCTGTTACTTCTAACTTCCATTACTTCACGAGCAACAGCTTAGAACACAAGTTGAATGACTTTTTCGGCAAGTGCTTCATCGTCGTCTTCACTTAATCCGCTGACACCAATAGCGCCAATCACCTGCCCATTTAATTCAATGGGAACACCGCCTTTAAAGCCAGTGATCTTTGGGTCAGTCCAGTAACTTAAGTCTTTACCAGTTTCTCTCGCCCAAGCACCTAAGTTACCGCTTGGCTGTCTATCTCTTGCAGATGTATAAGCTTTGTTCTGTGCTAACAATCCGGCTTGAACACTCACATTATCCATGCGAATAAACGCCAGTAACTCACCGTGCGTATCACACACGCTCACCGCGATTGCTTGTTGATTACGCTCAGCAATGTCTAGAGCGTTAGACACCAGTTGTTGCGCGATCTTTTGATTCAACATATTCATTCCTTATGGCAGTGCTTGACCACGTGAGTACACGTATAGGTTGTACCACTCTTCACGAGACAGGTTTATCTGAGTCGCGACTGCCGAAGCTTTGATTCGCTCTAGATTTGTGGTGCCAATTACAGGTTGGATACGAGCAGGGTGACGAAGCAAAAATGCCAACACAATCGCTTCACTTTCTACGCCATATTGGTTCGCTAACTGAGCCACGTAGTGCGCTGTCTTTTTCACATTTTCATGTTCTGAATACAAACCTTGCTCAGCAAATCGGCCTTGTGCCAAACAGCCCCAAGCTTGCAGTTGGATGTTATTCAATTGGCAATGTTCAAGAGTGCCTGCGGCGAAGTCTGATTGATGGTGCCCTTGCGAGTTAATCATCACCCCATCATTCAACCAATCCAATTTGGCTAAGCTCATCTCAACTTGATTCGCGACGATGGGTTGCCCAAGCGCAGATTGCAGGTACTGAATTTGATGGCTGTTCATGTTCGACACACCAAAATAATCGACCTTACCTTGCGCTTTTAAGTTCTCTAACGTTCTTGCTAGCTCATCGAGTTCCATCAAAGGATCAGGGCGGTGCAATAACAGCACATCAAGCTTTTCAGTATTCAATCGATTGAGAATACCGTCTACCGATTGGCCTACCCAATCAGCCGAGAAATCATAACGACCAACATTGCCCTCGCCTTCAAAACGAATCCCACACTTAGATTGAATGAACATCTGTTCACGCAGATCAGGCGCTTGTTGTAATGCTTGACCAAAGGCTTGCTCAGCTTTGCTGAAGGTATAGATATCCGCATGGTCGAATAAGTTAATGCCCGATTCTAGTGCGGTGCCGATTACGCTTCGTGTTTGAGCAACATCCGCACTCGTCACTGGATTATCATTCCAGCCACCACCTAACCCCATGCAGCCATAGGCAATTTGCCCAACATTCGGTAGATAATTTGATAATGGGATACGTTTTTTGTCATTCGTTTTGTTTGTAGATTCAGTGCTGTTCGTCATATCGATTCTCGCTTAGAAGATTTGCTGACCAGAAATATGCCTCTATCATATTGTTCTTTTTAAAAAACAGAATATGCTAGTTACGAAATGATTGTTTGATATGACGAACAATAGATTGGTAGGAACGCGCGAATGAACGAACACAAAAGAATAGAACGACTGATCCTGTTTGTAGAACTTGCTCAGCAACTTAATTTTACCAAGGCAGCCGAAAAGCTCGGTATCTCTAAGAGCTACCTTTCTGAGCAGATCAAACGTCTAGAGAATGATTTACAGTGCCCGCTTTTGGTCAGAACCACGCGCAGTGTTCGTTTAACCCAAGAAGGCGAACGCGCGTTACAACAAGGCTTAACGATTCGCTCGCAAGTCTTACAACTTGAACGCAGCGTTTCAGAGCAACACGACATCGTCAAAGGCCTATTACGCCTCACTGCGCCAAAGATGTTTACTGAGGTATATCTATTCGATATCTGCCAACAGTTTAGGCAGCAATACCCTGAGATTCGTTTCGAGATAAACAGTAGCTACACCAACTTTAATCTCAATCAAGATGATATCGATATCGCGTTTCGTGCCACCAATACGCCACCTGACAACATGGTGGCGAAACACTTGATTAGCTATCAACATGATTTAGTCGCGACTCCCGGTTATCTTAACCAATTTGGTCGCCCTACCAATGTGAGTGACTTAAGTGATCATCAATGCTTAGCAACTCTGCACCAAACCGAGTGGCCTTTAAAATCGGTAAATATTGATGTGTCCGGCTGGCTTTCAAGTAATGACAACCACCTGCTTAAGCAACAAGCTATGGCAGGCAGTGGCATCATCCGTATTGCAAGTTACTACGTTGCGAAAGAGGTCGAACTGGGAGAATTAGAGCGAGTGCTGCCTGATGAATGTCTGCAACAAGGCAACAGTATTTACCTTTTCTATCCGCAAGTTATTTATCCGGCAAAGAAACACCAAGTGTTCGTTAAATTTGTTCAGCATTACTTTGAAAGCTTAAGTCGATAAAATGATGCACAGCTCACTAGGGCTTGTTGGTTTCATCTGGCCAACATATTCGTCGTAGCGAGCTCTACTTCAACCTCTTCGGCTGAATGTGATACCAGTGAAAGTCGACTATATGGCCGATCTACTTTCAAGCCTACTCGTCCTAGTTCTTTTATTTTTTCTTGCTCTTACATTTACATTAATACCTAAACATTCACTCTACGAATCGTTTTTTATTGACTTAAAAATGAAATCATAACGACACACTAATTTGCGTAACTTAGGGTGCAAATAGGCAATCAGATTACAGTGCCTATCAGGAGGATGTATGAAACCAAATCGATCTACGGTACTCACTGGACATGTAAAACACTGCCCATGCTGCTCTACCGAACTGGTCATCAAAGACCACATTCACGTTTGCCCGCGCAATGAAATTGGCGACTGTTACTTCGATGGCTATGACCAACACGAACAGCGCGCTAATACCGATTTTATCGATCATGCAAGTGCCAATGATAGCCTTGTTTACGGTATGTCAGAACACTAAGCTTTATTCAAGATTTGTTGAAGTCATTTCGCGCCAAAAAAAATGCAGCGCCAATCGAGTGATTGTTCGCTGCATTCTTAGATCCTGTAAACTTAGCTAACCATTAAAATGGAGCTAGGTAAAACGGATTACCACATTAGATCATCTGGGATCACGAAGTCTTTGTACGGGTCATCTTCGTCTACTTCGTCTGTGCTACCTGCCTGCGTATCAACGATAGATTCTTCGTCGCGCATAGCAATCTTGTTCGCTACTGCTGTTGGAATAACAACATAGCTCTCGCCTTGACGAGCAATACTTAGAATGCCTTTACTTAGTTGCTTTTGAGTCAGCTCTTCTACGTAAAGATATTTAACTAGCGTACCGTCGGTGAAGTTGTATTTGATCTCACCGTTCTTCTGTTCGATCTTGTTCATCTCAATCAGTTGCTTCACTTGAGCTTTAATTTCTTTGCTCAACTGTTGTTCTTTCAACTGTTGGTTTAGCTCTTTGTCTTTCGCTTGCTGCGCCAGTTTAGTTTCTTCAGCTGCCGCTTTTGCTTCACGAGACTGAACGCGAGACTTTTTAGAACCTTTCTTCGCCTTCTTTAATTTTTTCTCATTTACCAAGCCAGCTTTAAGCATCTGCTCTTGGAGTGTTAACTTTGCCATGACTTTCCCAGTTCAGGATTAAAAACGGCACTATCATACCTGTTTTTGAGGTTTCTGTTTACTGAACAAGAGTAAATTACAGAACAATCGCAAAATTTATGCTGATAGCTCTAAGCTGTGTCCATATTCCCTTCTTGTTGCTCACAACCTCCACTTTACCGCGACACACAGTTTTCACTTAAGCACGCCAATATTGGCTGTTCCACCGACTCGAAAGCATTAACTGACCCTAATTATTCGCGCGCGTACCACTTATCATTCCGATAAGACAATATGTTAATTTTCAATGGTTAATCAATTTTATAAAACCTTGGCATATATCTCATATTTGAATAAATGCCATAGAGTTATAACTCCAATGTCATAACTCTTTACTACGTTATTCTTTAAACCAATCAGTAAGGATAACGTGAAAATGAAAACTCAATGGACTTGGTTAGCTGCACTTGTGGCATCCACATCAATCGCTTCGACCTCTGCGATCGCAGACACCGACGTGTATCTCACCAATAACACCAATCAAGTGATGACCATTCAAGCCAACCACACTGGTACCGACCTGCTTCAACTCGGTGATGAGTGGCAACAGCATGTTGAACAGATTGGTCCTTGGGAGACGAAGAAGCTGATAAGTTTCAACCGCTGGACTGGTGTGAAATCTGGGAAGACCTATGAGTTTGACACTGTGGCATCAAACGCTGTGGGCGAAAGTGTCACGCTCAACCAAACCATGAAGGGACATTGGTATAACTCGACACTGCAACATGGTTTGAGTGCCGCAGACGTCAACCTAACATTGCATGACGATCGTAATATTCATCGCAGCACAACCGATGCGTTCGGGGTCAATGCAGAGCTAGCCCTCAAAGCCGATTCTACAGCGCGCTATGATGATATTTATTACACCATCACCCCACCAAAAGTGGATGAGCAACCAGAGCCTGATGCCAATACACTCAAGGTCATGACTTACAACATCTGGGCGCTGCCTGCCATCGCTTCACATATTGGTGACCGCTATGACCTACTCCCTCAATATGTAAAGGGCTATGACGTGTTGGCGCTTCAAGAGGTGTTTGCTAACGGCAGAGATGAGTTCTTGCGTGAGCTTGCGAAAGAGTATCCTTATCAAACTAAAATGCTCGATAAAGATGGGATTAACATATACGACGGTGGTGTGATCATTGTCAGCCGCTATCCTATCGTTAATGAAGCGCAGTATGTTTTCCCTGATTGCACGGGCACAGATTGCTTTGCAGATAAAGGCGTTAACTACGCGGAAGTTATCAAGAATGGTCAGGCTTACCATGTTTTCGGTACCCACACGGCATCATTCGATACGGACACCGCTCGTGATTACCGACAACGTCAATTCAAGCAGATGCGTGCACTGGCGCAGTCTCTGAATATCCCGGCATCAGAAACTGTGGTTTACAGCGGTGACTTCAACGTGAACAAGCTCAAGTTCCCAGACGACTACCAACAGATGTTTGCTAACCTGCAGGCTGATGAACCAACATACTCAGGTTACACCGCTTCTACCTTTGACCCACGCATCAACAACTTTGCGGGAGAGCCTATGTCGGGTGGCGAGAACGTTGAGTATCTCGATTATGTGGTAGTGAGCTCAGAGTATACCGCCAAAGCTCATAACGACAATCGCGTGGATGTCCCAAGATCAACAAGCAGTGAGTTATGGAAGCACTACAACCTTTCAGACCACTTCCCTGTTAGCGCCGTGATCAAGTAACTCGGTGAACCAATAATGCATCGAGTTATATTAATCCTAATGCTCGTCTTAACGGCGAGCATTATTGGCTATTCGTGGTCATCAAAAACGAACGAAACAGCGCTATCTTCTGCTCAACACACAGAACCTAATCCGCGTGTTTCTACGACAACTAATGACGATAATTCCACGCCTACTGCAACCGCTAGTTCGGAAAACTCCGCATCGCACAGCAATCAAGCCCAAGCTGGAGCACTGGACGGTAAAATTCTTGCTGAAAACTTGAGTGAGCTTGAAGGCAAGGCTTTGTTCGATGAACTCGATGGGTTCTGGAAGCTTTGCCAACAACGCGATGACTGCGCAGAGCAACTCGCACGATTGAAATCAGAATTGCCGGGCATATGGTTTGAGTTACTGAGCGACTATCCGCAGCTATCGGCTGACTGGCAATTAACACAAAGCACTATCCCACTTGAATCCATAGAGACTCTTGAAGATCGTGTAGCCTTATTCAAGCAATCTGCACAACAAGTATGGGGAGAGTTGGCCCACCAGCTATTCGCTGACCAGTTTGCTCATCTGGATTTTACGCTTGACGCTAACACCCTTGAAAAGAACGAAGCGAGCCAGTTTTTGGCCAACTATCAAGATTTGCTTAGTGAATGGCAAAACAATACGGGCACGTTAAACGCCGAAACACAGCTTCAAAAATATGAACTGGCAGTATCTTTGATACCCAGCAGCTATAGCCCTGCTGAAGTAGCATCAGTCAAAGCCGACCTTCAAGATGCCTACTTAGATGAAGCGCAGGCCAGCAACATTGCCGCGCGAGAACAACAAGTCGCACAACAGCAACAAACCGTGATGAGTTATCACGAGCAACTGGATCAGCTCAAAGCAACCTTAGACTCTCAGCACTCATCAAGTTATGCCACTTGGACTCAACAAGATTGGGACAGTTATTATCAACAGCAAGTCACCGATTTCAGGGAGCAGTTCTTTAGCAAGTAACGCCTTAACTTAAACCATCACGAAACTGAGCGGGCGTTTTATTGAGCCAACCTTTAAACGCCCTTCTGAAATTTGCTGGGTCGCTATAACCGAGCCTTTCACCGATGTCATCAATGCTCATGGTTGTGCCGAGTAATAGCTCTTTGGCCAGCTCCACTCGAACTTCGGTAAGCAATATTTGGTAACTGGATTCATGGGTCACTAGCTCTCGCCTGAGTGTACGAGAGCTACAACCAAACTCATCCGCGAGTTGTTCAATATTCGGGAAACTGCCTGCGGTTTGATAAAAGATCGTTTTGATCTGGTTAGTCAGCAGATGCTCAGAGTCCAACGTTTCCATTATCGACTGGCAAGACGCAAGATAGCGCTTCAGTGTCGCTGCATCATGAGTCAATAAGGTTTGCGACAAAACCGATACATCAAAACGCAGTTCACAATGGCTCTGCTCAAAAACTACAGGGCACTGGAAACGATCGTCATAGAGCTTGGCGTAATTAGTGCGTGTATAAGGCAAAGCCAAAATATGAATATCCAACTCATGACCAGTCAGCTCTTTGAATAAAGAGACGATTGAACTCAAGAAATATTCACTGCAGAAAGGAAGCAGATCGCCCACTTCCAATGTGTTCTCAATCTGAATCACTGCTTGCTCGGAATCTAGAAACAATTTAACCGAGAAGATAGGACCGTTCAGGCGCAAATACTTGAAGCCCGACTTGATGGCCTCCCCGACATTTTGACTGGTTGATAGCGCATAACCCAACACACCAAAGTGGCTCAAGCTAGCGTGCTCTCCCAACCAAAGCCCCAAACCATCGTGAGGAAAACTCTGATTAGCCGCGCTAAACAACGAAAGCTTGTCAGCGTAAGTCAGTTTTCCATTCGGATCTCGCCAATCCATGTTCGGCAAACCCACATCATTGAGTAGCCTTTCAATATCGATACCTCGTTGCTCTAGCGTATTCAACAGCAGCGCGATATCTAATGTACCTAACTGGTGCCTATGTCCGGTTGGCTTATACTCCGCGATAATCTCCAATCGTCTCTCCTTATA
Source organism: Vibrio sp. 10N.286.52.C3 (assembly GCF_041468865.1). Taxonomy (NCBI): domain Bacteria; kingdom Pseudomonadati; phylum Pseudomonadota; class Gammaproteobacteria; order Vibrionales; family Vibrionaceae; genus Vibrio; species Vibrio sp. 10N.286.52.C3. The sequence continues at coordinate 45,431 of NZ_JBFRJM010000028.1, forward strand.
TCGAGCCCATTCCCATCAACATGACTACTCAGCCTTAACAACACATGCTGACAAAATCGTGATTGGTAACGCGCTCTTGTCCGAATATGACCTCCCAATTCTACGCTACTCATCGCACAATGGCTTTAGTTGTTAAAATAATGTGAACCATCGCAATGATAAAAACCAACCCAGCCCCACACAGTTTGATTAATTCTAATGGTCAGCCGATCATTGGGCATTTCGATGGCATCCTTAAACACCTAAACATCGAGAACTTTGACTACCGAAACTCGATGGATTCAAAAGCAAACCCTTGGCAGAAGCACTTCCACTATAAGCAATTCCAGTTTGTCAGCATCGTCACCGACACACACATTATCGGCGTCGCGATCGCGGATATTCGCTACTTAGGCTCGGCATTTTGTTATCTGTACGACATAGAAAACAACCATCTGCAAGAGTCATCTTGGTTGAGGCCATTAGGGTTTGATAAGCATGTAACGCCTTCACCATTTGAAGGAAAGACAAGCATTGCAGATCAAAGCATTGCTTTCTATATCGAGGGCGGACAATGGCGAGTTCGCTTGAATACGAAATTCATCAAGGCCGATATTTCTTTAGAGCCTGAAACCGACAGCTTGCCCATGGCGATGTGCAGCCCAACGGGTTATTCAGGTTGGACTTACACCCAAAAGCACAATGCTTTGCGCATCAGCGGTGAAATCCAAATCAAGGGAGAATCACTCGTTCTCGAACAAGCTCGTGCCGGTTATGACTTTTCAGCGGGTTACATGAGACGTGAAACCAGTTGGCGCTGGGCAAGCATCAACACGCAATCCAATGGGACAGATATTGGCTTGAACCTCGCAGCAGGCGTCAATGAAACCGGAGGCTGCGAGAACGTTTTATGGATCAATGGAACTCGGCACTTACTTAACCCGGTACAGTTTGCGTTTAGTCGCCAAGACACCAATTTACCTTGGCAGATAACATCACAAGATGGACGTATAAACCTGACCTTTACGCCCTTAAATAATCGCAGCGAAAAGCTCAATTTATGGCTGTTAAAAAGTAACTTTCGTCAGTTCATTGGTCACTTTTCTGGCTCGATTGAAGACAACAATGGAGTGACACATCAACTCGATGGTGTTCTTGGCCTAACAGAAGATCACTTTGCTCGCTGGTAGCGAAATTTTGCTAACTGAATTTCAGGCGAGCAAGTCTAAGTAAACTTGATACTAAGAACGCGTATGGCGTCTCAACAAGGATAAAACATGAATATCGACGCATTAATCAATTACCCAGAATGGCTACTGCTGGTATTAGCGCCCTTGTTCGTGGTGTGCATGTTGGCTGAGTATTTTATCGGTCAGAAGCAAGGTCGACTGCCTGATAACTCCAGCTATAAGCTTTCAGAAGTGATGTGTAATTTCACCCTGGCGGGAATGCATCAACTCTCCGATTTGCTCACCGGGTTATTGGTCGTGCAGCTGTATCTCTGGATGTTTGGTTGGCGCTTAATGGACATTGAAATGGGCGTGCTGAGTTTTGTTGTATTGATGGTGTTGCAAGACTTTTGCTATTACTGGTTCCACAGAGCAAGCCATCGTGTTCGCTGGATGTGGGCAGCACACGTGGCACACCACAGTTCAGAAAGCATGAACTTCAGTACGGCTTTCCGTCAAAGCTTAATGTATCCACTTGCTGGGATGTGGCTTTTCTGGATACCGTTGGTCATCATAGGTTTTGCCCCTAAGTGGGTCATCTTTGTGGTGCTTCTCAATCTAGGTTTGCAGTTCTTCGTCCATACACAATGGATACGAAGCTTGGGGCCACTTGAATACATCTTTAATACCCCTTCGCATCATCGAGTACATCACGGCAAAAACCCGCAATACATTGATAAGAACTACGCCGGCGTTCTTATTATCTGGGATAAGTTATTTGGTACATTCGAACCTGAAGTTGAAACTGTACGTTATGGCGTCACCAAACCCGTGAACAGTTTTAGTCCGATAGTGGCCACCTTTCAAGAATGGAAGGCCATATTCAAAGATTTGAAGAACCGAGAGTTAACCATGAAGCAGAAAGTCCAGTTGATACTCTCGCCTCCATCGGATTAAACGGACGATAGACAGATTGTATTAACTAAGAAACCGCCTCAATTGGTTTCAAAACCTTCCCCACTGACTCGATTGAATAGTAAAGCACCGTTTTCCGGCAATTTATTTGTGATCTGGGTTGCACGCGTACCGCATACTATCAGATACTGAACAAAACTAACCTTCAGCCACAGTAAACGTTCCGCGCTTGCTGTTCAGGAAATTCAATGAGTTCAGATAATCAGCCAACCTACTTCTTTTTCGATTACGAAACATGGGGCGTTAGCCCAGCAAAAGACCGTCCGAGTCAGTTTGCGGGTGTTCGTACCGACCAAGATTTCAATGTTATTGGAGAGCCTCTGGTTATCTATTGCCAACCTCCCGCTGATTACCTCCCTGCGCCTGAAGCTGCACTGATCACCCGTATCACACCACAAAAAGCGGCTTCACAAGGTCTCCCTGAGCCAGAGTTTATCGCTAAGATCCATGCTGAGTTAGCGAAACCTAACACCACAAGCCTTGGCTACAACAGTATTCGATTTGATGATGAAGTAACGCGTTACACCTGTTACCGAAACTTCATCGACCCATATGCGTGGAGCTGGCAGAATGGCAACTCTCGTTGGGATTTATTAGATGTAATGCGCGCTGTTCACGCACTGCGTCCTGAAGGCATTGTTTGGCCAGAGAACGAAGAAGGTTACCCAAGCTTCAAACTGGAACACCTATCTGTGGCAAACGGCATTGAACACGAGAACGCGCACGATGCGATGGCCGATGTTATTGCGACCATCGAGTTAGCGAAGAAGCTGAAAGCTGCGCAACCTAAGATGTTCGATTACCTTTACAACATGCGTCATAAGCGTAAGCTGAATGATCTGGTTGATATCGTAAACATGACACCATTGATGCACGTTTCGGGCATGTTTGGCCGTGACTGCAACTACACCAGCTGGATTGTGCCTATGGCTTGGCACCCAACCAATCAAAATGCGGTTATCGTGGTTGATTTAGCCAAAGATCCAAGCCCACTGTTAGAACTGGACGCTGATGAACTCAGAGAAAGGCTCTATACCAAACGCAGTGAACTGGATGAAGACGAACTACCCGTACCCATCAAATTGGTTCAGCTAAACAAGTGCCCTATTCTTGCTCCAGCCAAAACGCTAACGGCTGAAAATGCTGAAACCATCGGTATCGATCGCCAACAATGCCTGAAAAACTTGGCACTGCTGCGCGAACACCCAGAGATCCGCGAAAAACTGATCGGCCTGTATTCACAAGAGCGCGAGTACGAAAAGAGTGATGATGTTGATACACACCTTTACGACGGTTTCTTTTCACCTGCTGATAAAACAGCGATGAACATCATTCGCGAAACTGACCCGAACAACTTGGCGGCTTTGGATATCACCTTCAGTGACGAACGAATTAAACCGTTACTGTTCCGTTACCGTGCGCGTAACTTCCCATGGACGCTCGACGAAGCTGAGCAATTGAAATGGGCGAACCATTGTCGTGAGTTTTATGAGTGCCGTTTAGAAGAGTACATGCTCAACCTTGAAAACCTCGCGCACGAACATGAAAGTGACGAGAAGAAAATGGCTATCTTGAAGGCGGTTTATCAATACGTAGAAAAGTTAGCTAGCTAATTCCATTATCAAGAGACGTAACACTTTGAAAGAAAGATTGATCCAACTGGTTTACTGCTTAATCTCCTTCACCTTAATCATAGGTGCACTTACAGCAGGTAACGCGTTACAGCACTTTTTGGATACCTCAATTCCAGGCAGTATTTTTGGCATGTTGATTCTGTTTGCCGCCATGGTGATTGGTATTGTGCCTTCGCATTGGGTACAGCCCGGTGCAAGTTTGATTATCCGCCTAATGATCTTACTGTTCGTTCCGATCAGTGTTGGGTTGATGGATCACTTCGAAATGCTCATCGCGAATGCATTGCCTATTATGGCGAGCGCGGTGGGTGGCACGCTCATCGTATTAGTATCTTTATCATGGTTCTTAGACCGCTTGCTGGCGAGAGGTAAATAATCATGTGGATTCTATTAACTATCGTGGTGTTTCTGTTTGCTCGCTGGGTAAGTCAAAAAGTAAACTCGCCGCTGTGTAACCCCCTGCTTATCAGCATTGGTATCATCATTCCGATTCTCACGTTCTTTAGAGTACCGTTTGAGACTTACTATGCTGACAACACTTGGATTACCTACATGCTGCAGCCTGCGGTTGTTGCACTTGCTTACCCACTTTATGAGCAGCTACCTCAAATCAGAGCCAACTGGCGCATCATTACCTTTGCGTGCACGCTAGGCAGTGTGATGTCGATGACAACAACGGCAGTGATCGCAGTAGCATTTAAAGCGGACTTAACTTTGATTGCGAGCTTGTTAGGCAAATCAGTCACCACGCCAATTGCAATGGAAGTATCGAGCCATTTAGGTGGTGAAGCAGCGATTGCGGCAATACTGGTATTGATTGTGGGTCTATTTGGGGCAATTTTTGCTTACCCAATCTACAACCTCATTGGTATTAAGAGCCCGATCGCCCGTGGTTTAACCATGGGTACCGTGTCTCACGCTTTAGGCACCGCGACTTGTGCGGAAAAGAATCAGGAAGATGCAGCATTCAGTTCTTTGGCTCTTGTGCTTTGTGGCGTCATTACCTCAATCATCGCACCGAGTATATTTTCGCTCGTGGTTTGGTTCTATTCTTAACCTAAACGATCACTACGCGATTCAGCCCAACCAGAATGCTGTTTATTACAGTGTCTGTTTGGGCTTTTTATTCGCATTTATTTAGCAATAGCAGTCAAGTCACGGTCTTTTACGAGCACTAAGTGCGATATCAGCTGTATAAATGGCTCTTGCAATCGATTTCATCTGTGACTTCACTCTAATTATGCAAGCCAATGTAACAACAACAACGCAATGGTGATCATTGTCACAGACAAATCCTGAGCATTGCATAGAATTAAAGCCTAAGGTCAATTAAGGATTCAACATGAACAGTCGTATTACCCTGGCGCTGGAAAGTGCTCCAACAGCAATCAAAGCACTTTTGAGTGACATCGTATTAGCAGACAACTTTGACGCGACATTGTCTCCAGAACAATTTGCTAGCCTACTGCAAGCAAGTGGTTTAGCGGATGACGAGCTACGTATTGCGCTACTTCCTTTTGCCGCAGCCTATTCTTACGCTCCGTTATCTGACTTTTATGTTGGTGCAATCGTGCGTGGTTTGTCTGGCACTCTGTATTTTGGTGCAAACCTTGAAATCGCTGGTGCTCAACTTGGCCAAACAGTACACGCTGAGCAATCTGCAATCAGCCACGCTTGGATGAAAGGCGAGCAAGGTATCTCTGATATCACAATCAATTTCAGCCCTTGTGGTCACTGTCGTCAATTCATGAACGAACTGACCACAGCAAAAGAACTTAAAGTTCAGCTTCCACAACGTGATGAAATGTCTCTGCAAGAGTACCTACCAGACTCATTCGGCCCTGCTGACTTAGGTGTGACGACTGGCCTAATGACTAAGCTTGATCATAAGCACACGACTGAAGAAACAACGCCTATTGTTGTAGAAGCGCTAGCAGCACTAAACCGCAGCCATGCTCCTTACACCAAAAACCTAAGTGGTGTTTCACTGCAATTGACGTCGGGTGAGATTTTCACCGGTGCTTACGCTGAAAACGCAGCGTTCAACCCGAGCTTACCTCCTCTACAAGTGGCGTTGATTCAACTTAAACTGGCTGGCTTCGATTTTGAACAGATTGAAAGTGCAGCGTTGGTTGAAATTGCCGAAGGTAGCATCAGTCACCTAGCGGATACGCAATCTACATTAGAAGCGATTAATCCCGACATTCCAGTGACTTACTTAGCAATCTAAGTACATCTAATTAACAAAGTTTTAAATAAGCAGCCCTATTTAACGGGGCTGCTTTTTTTATACCTGTAATTAACGCAACAACTTGCGCAAACGTTTGCTTTTATCATTGAAATAAGTATGATCACCCCGTTTTCAATCAATCGCTCAAAAGATCGGAAGGAATTTCTATGTTTGGTACTGCTACTCGTGAAAATGCTACTCGTGTACTTCTATTAGGTTCAGGTGAACTCGGCAAAGAAGTTGCTATCGAGTGCCAACGTTTAGGCTTGGAAGTTATTGCATGTGACCGTTACGCAGACGCACCCGCAATGCAAGTTGCACATCGTAGTCATGTATTAGACATGTTAGACGGCGATGCACTGCAAGCAGTCATTGAACTAGAAAAGCCAGATTATGTGGTTCCTGAAATTGAAGCTATTGCCACCAGCAAGTTGGTAGAGCTAGAAGCGCAAGGCTTAAATGTCGTTCCAACTGCGAATGCGACCAAGCTAACGATGAACCGCGAAGGTATCCGTCGTCTAGCGGCAGAAGAACTCAAACTGAGCACTTCTCCTTACCGCTTCGCAGACACCTTTGAAGATTTCTCAGCCGCTGTTGAATTCGCGGGCATGCCTTGCGTTGTTAAGCCAGTAATGAGCTCTTCAGGTAAAGGCCAAAGCGTTATCAAAACAGAGGAAGACATTCAGAAGTCTTGGGACTACGCACAAGAAGGCGGTCGTACTGGCGCGGGTCGTGTAATCGTTGAAGGCTTCATCGACTTCGATTACGAAATTACGCTACTTACCGTTCGCGCAGTCGACGGTGTTCACTTCTGTGCGCCTATCGGTCACCGCCAAGAAGACGGTGATTACCGCGAATCATGGCAGCCACAAGTGATGTCAGACAACGCACTTAAAGCCGCGCAATACACGGCTGAACAAGTGGTTAATGCACTAGGTGGCCACGGTATCTTTGGTGTCGAGCTGTTTGTTAAAGGCGATCACGTTATCTTCAACGAAGTATCCCCTCGCCCACACGATACAGGCCTAGTAACATTGATGTCTCAAGACTCATCGGAATTCGCACTGCACGTACGCGCATTTACAGGTATGCCGATCAAATCAATTACTCAGTATGGCCCTTGTGCCTCTGCCGTAATCCTTGGTCAAGGCACATCAACGAATATCCGCTTTGAAGGCCTTGCAGAAGCGCTAGACGCACCACAAACGCAAGTTCGCTTGTTTGGTAAGCCTGATATCGATGGTCGCCGTCGTCTTGGTGTGGCGCTTACGCGTCGCAACAGCACTGAGACAGCGATTGAAGATGCAATTGAGAGCGCGTCAAAAGTAAAAGTGATTTACTAGCTGCTAATTACTATTTTCTAGCTAATGACTACTAATTGGTAACGACTAACTCAGATCTGAACCATTACGTTCTCGCATCTGAACAATCACGACTTCAAATCTGAGCAATAAAAAAGACGGGCTATCGAGCCCGTCTTTTTTATTGAAGCGGTCTTTTCGCTAGAGAGCTCACTGCGCTTAAGCGTCTGACTCAATCAAGTACACTTCTTCACTAAATCGAGACAAGCCTTTTTTGGCAATCTTCGGATGTTCATCGTCTGCAATTTCTTGATTCAACAATGTGATTTTGTATCCCGCGAACAACTGATCGATCTCTAATTTAGGTACGCTAAACGGAGGCCCCGCCATCTCGCTTTGATCATAATCCAGAGTCACCAGAAGGATCTTACCGCCCGGTTTCAGCAGTTGTTTTAAGCGCTCTACGTACTGCACTCGCATCTCTTCAGGCAATGCGACTAAAGACGCGCGATCATAAATGGTATCGACAGGTTGGATTGGCGCTGAAAAGTAATCGCCCGTGTAGATGTTCAGTTCATCGAATTGGTAGAGCTCGTGCTGACCGCTAATTTGAGTCACAGTCGGGGTATAAAGGTGCTCTGCAAAAAATGCGCGAACCGCAATCTGGCTTAACTCGACACCTTGAACATCTTCATGCTTTGAAGCTAGCCAAATCAGATCTTCACTTTTGCCACAAAGTGGAACAAACACACTCTTCTCGTAGCTAGGCTCAGTCTTTTCCCAAAATTTAATCAGAAGTGGGTTTACATCTTCGAGGTGGAAACCAATTTGGTTGGCTGCCCATTTATTGTGCCAAAATTCAGGATTATTCATCTTTCGTTCATGTTAAACAGTCATAATGCAAGGGTACAGTATAGAGAGGTAAGAGCAACCTTAGCTTGGTTTAAAGTACTAAATTGATTTCGATAAAATCAGAAACTGGCTAAGTTCAAAGTTCTGATAATTGCGGAACTAACGGTTGGGTTATTTGGCTATATCTTCACATTTTAAAGCAATATTAAACGTTAGAATTGGTTTCTGTCTTAGCTAGCCTCATTTAATATGTAGTGAAATTAGTTAAGCTGTTTTTACTCTTGTGCGTTACTGGTTACCCCTTTTGACTACCCGTTTTTTGTAACCTTGTATTTTGGAGTTTGAATGAGTGTATTTCTCCGTACGACGGCCCTAATGCTTTTGGTATTGAGCCGAGCGCCTGCATTCGCAGCAGCACCTGTTTCAACAAGTTCAACAGATCAAACGCGCACTCCTGCGCAAAACCAAGTATCTTCAAACGTATTCCGTCATAGTTTGAGCGGCCTTTACGGCATCAAAGCCTTCGACTCACGCCCGACTCAGCCTTACACCGACTTCGATATTTTGTACAGCAAAGCGCATCAAGGCCAAGCTGAACTAGAAACTATCTGTAAAAGTACTGCCCTACTCACCAATTCTGAAGCGCTATTTGCTGGCGTTAAATCTCAAGCTCGCGCAGAAGAAAAAATCGCCCTTGAGCTTGATGGTGATGTGACAAAAATTACCGACTTAGCCCGTGCAACTATCATCGCGAACGATGTAGAGAGCTTGGTTGAAGTTTACGAAGCGCTAAGCCGTGAAGCAGACGTTGTTAAGCTGAAAAATAAGTTTAAATCGCCGGCTGACTCTGGTTACCGTGACCTTAACTTGTTGGTTCGTTTGCCTAAAACCAACATCATTGCAGAGGTTCAACTTCACTTAAAAGCGATTGCTGACGTGAAAAGTGGTCCTGAGCACGAGCTGTACGAAATTATCCAAGGCATTGAGCGTCACGCAATTGCAGAACATCGCCCAATCAACGATATCGAAGCGGCACAAATCAATAGCCTACGACGCCAATCTTTAGAGCTTTACCAACAAGCATGGCAACCGTACATTACAACGCACATTAAAGCGGCTTAACACATAGATAGGCTATTCCAATAAACATCACAAGGGCTGCACTCGCAGCCCTTTTTAGTACTTGTTGAGTAGCCTCTCCACTTCCTATCCCAAATAATCAGATCGTTTAAATTTAGATCTCAGTCTCTTTTCTCCGTCGAACATTTCTGTTTCTATAGCGAATAAGCTTCTGACAAGAAAAGGAATTACGTCAATGCAGAATAACAAATCCATGCTTTCCATCGCGCTACTTGCTGCGTTTTCTGTACACGCTAGTGCTGACGAATGCGGAAAGATCACCATTGCAGACATGAACTGGAACTCGGCGAGCCTTATTGCTCATGTCGACCAATTCATTTTGAATAACGGCTACGGCTGTGAAGCGGACTTAATCCCCGGTGATAGCGTCCCTACGGGCACGTCAATGATTGAAAAAGGTCAACCTGATGTTGCGCCAGAGCTTTGGACTAATGGCATCAAAGAAGCGTTGGATAAGGGTGTTGCGGATAAGCGTCTACGTTACGCGGGCAAGTCTTTGGTCAACGGCGGTGAAGAAGGTTTCTGGGTACCAAACTACCTTGTTGAACAGTACCCAGAGCTTACAACCATTGAAGGTGTGATTAAAAACGCAAAGCTGTTTGAACACCCAGAAGATGATGAGAAGTTTGCGTTTTATAGCTGCCCTGCGGGTTGGACTTGTCAGATTACCTCCGGTCACCTGTTCGATGCGCTTAAGTTAGAAGATCACAATTTTGAAATGGTTGATCCCGGCTCAGGCGCCGCTTTAGCAGGTACGATAGCGAAAGCTTACGAACGCAAAAAAGCATGGTTTGGATATTACTGGTCGCCTACGCCTGTGCTAGGTAAGTATGAAATGGTGAAGGTTGATTTCGGAAGTGGTACTGACATTGAGGAATTCCGTAACTGTACGACACAACCTGATTGTGAATCTCCTAAAGTGACCATGTATCCACCAGCACCGGTTCACACAATCACCACAGAAGCCTTTGCTAATAACGAACCTCTTGCCTACCAATACTTTGAAAAGCGTGGTTTTACCAATAAACAAATGAGTGAGTTGCTGACCTGGATGGAAGACAACCAAGCCGACGCCGAAGAAGCCATGTATTACTTTCTAGAAAGCTCACCACAGGTATGGAAGCCTTGGGTGTCTGAAGACATCGCAAGTAAGGTTCAACAAGCCCTTTAGAGTGAAGATTCAAAGTCAGAGGCCTAGCCTCTGTTTTCGCATCTAAAGCAAGTTCTTACCGGACAGTAAATAGATGGAGTTTGAGAAAGGTTACTAAAAATTAAAGAAATGCGTTTAGTTTAAACTCTATGCAGATACAAAAAGACCACGCTAGGCGTGGTCTATTGCTTGGCTACTTCTCGATTTTAATATTTTCGACACGGGCCTTTAGTTTTTGTCCCGGTCTAAAAGTAACAACACGTCGAGCAGAAATTGGAATGTCTTCACCAGTTTTCGGGTTACGACCAGGTCGCTCGTTTTTCTCGCGAAGATCAAAATTACCAAAACCAGACAGTTTTACCTGTTCGCCATTTTCGAGCGCTTTACGAACTTCTTCGAAAAACACTTCCACCGTTTCCTTGGCATCCCGCTTGCTGTATCCGAGTGTCTCAAACAGGTTCTCAGCCAAATCGGCCTTCGTGAGTGCCATAAAACTTTCCTCAAAGCTATGTTAAACATTGCTACCATCGCCAGTAGCGCCAAAGCATTTACCCTATTCAATCAATGAGATAAGGTCATTTACAAGGAAAGTGTATGCCAAGCTTCTGATTTTCGCCAACTTTTTTATCTTAACTATTTAATTATTCTTTCAAATCAGAAAGATAACTCGCTTCAAATTTCACATATATAGCTAAAAACCATCTATTCAACAGTAACGAAATGGAGTTATATTCCATACAAACAATCATTAATAGAATTTAAAACTTTAGCGAACTAAATAATAATTTTTGAGACTTTTCTCCGATACCCAATAAAATCAGCCACTTGATTTGATATGGGACTCAACAAAGGTTACTAAATAAGCGTTATTAAATATAAGATTTGTATCATTTCAGAATTTAATTCGAATTCACTTATAAAAGCCTATGTTCTTTTGAGGTTTTCGGTTACAACTTAACAGAGGATGGCTTGACGGAATCAGAACTCGATGAGTGTATCGAAATCAGAATAGAAATGATCGGTCTAGAAATAGACGATGATCTTGAGAGCCAGTTACTTGCGTGTATGGTTAGTTGATTGCTTAGTAAGTTGGTTATTTAAATAACTTCACTTCTTCGACATAGAATAAGACCTCACAAGTGCGAGGTCTTATTTGTCATTCAAAGCTGCTCATGCAATATCAGCTTTCTTCAATCATTTTTGTTCAGCAAGTGTTTGTGTCGCTTTGGTATTCGTTACATTCGCAGGTTTCACAATCAAACCAATCCCGACAAGAAACAGTATTGATGCAACAACCTGAGCCACAGACAGCACCTCATCATACATAAAGTAACCGCTAATCAATGCGAAGATAGGCACTAACAAGGTTAACGGCGCGGTCGTACTTAACGGGTATTGGATTAGCAGCTTATTCCATACCCAATAACCAAATAGCGTGTTTGGGTAAGCTTGAAACAGCACCGCAATCGTCGTGTTCCAATCCCATTGTTCGATGCCCTGCCAGATTATTTGGTCACCGTGTAACATCACGGCAAATAACACTAATGGCACTGGAGCAAACAGCATCCCCCAGACATTGAACGCAAAAGCTTGAGTGGTTTTCGATGCCTTAACAATCACGCCCAACAAGGTCCAACTGCACGCCGCAATCATAATCAAGATCACGCCATTAACGGTGACATTACCCGTAGCTGCAGATACCAATACCGCCAATGCACACATAGCTAGCATCGCACCCAATAATTTACGAATAGAAGCACTCTCCTTGAACAACCACACGCCAACCGCCATGCCGATTAATACGTTGGTTGAAAGCAAGACCGATGAAAGCCCAGACGATAAACCAGCAGTGATCGACCATGAAGCCATACCCCAGATACCCACACCGAACACAAAGCCATAACTGACTAAGTAGCGCCAAGCAACAGGCGATCAGCATGTCGACCGTGGTGAGCTGCTACCAAGAACTGGAATCACAAGGTTGGATTCATTCTCGACCGCAAGCGGGATATTTTGTTTCTCCTCATAAACCTGCTCACTCAACCCCAGAGTGGGCACAGTTTGAGAGTAAGGTGTCCAGCGTTAGGCAAACCTCATCGACTCACAACTCAATCAATGGGCCTTTAGGGGTTTCGAGCACCACTAATGATGAGCAGTCGATCGTTGAACTGGAACGAAGTTTTCGTCGCGCTATTAGGCGTATGAGCAACAGGCTTAACCATTACCCAGATACACAAGGTGAGCCGATTTTACGACAGGCATTATCCACTCATTTTGCCAAGCTCGATGTGCACTTTTCACCTGAAGAGATGGTGATTACGGCTGGCTGTATGTCTGCGATTAAGGCCGCACTTGAATCTTGCACTAAAGAAGGCGACACCATCGCTATTAGCTCGCCATGTTTCAACGGTATTCTGGAATTGCTCGGACAAATGTCGCGAAAAATCATCGAGATCCCGTCTCTAGATGATGGTGTCGACTTGCAACAACTGGAAGCGCATTTGAAAAATAAACAAGTCGATGCCGCGATCTTTTGTACCTCTCATATGAACCCTCAAGGGATCAACATGTCAGCCACTCAAAAGCAGAAACTGGCTGAATTAGCGAATCACTATCGAGTGCCGATCATTGAAGATGATGTGTATCTGGAACTGTCCTACTCCTCACACACGCCGCTCCCCGCGAAATACTACGACAAAGGCGGTTTTGTCTTATGGTGTGGATCAGTATCGAAAAGTTTGTCACCGAGTTACCGTTTGGGATGGTGCTTGCCGGGCAGGTTTATCAACGAATACAAGGCTCAGTTCTCAGCTGCGAGCTACGGCGTTGCCCTGCCCACTCAGCTTGCGGTTGCTGACTTTATTGGATCTGGCCAATACGCTAAGCACGTGAGGAGAAGATGCACTCAGATCTTGTCTTTGCGCCAACAATACCTAAGTTATTTGGCTCAGCACCTTCCTCAAGATGTGAAGATAAGTAATCCACAAGGTGGCATGGTGCTTTGGCTGCAAATCCCAAGCTTGAACCAGTCAGCCTTTGCTCAGGGCATTACCGAGAAGAACATTGATATTAGGCTTGGACACCTGTTCAGCACTCTCGACCTTTACAGCAATTGCTTACGCATCAATATTGGGTATTCGTTAGAGGGTGGAGCCAAGCAGCAATTGGATGCCTTAATCGAGCTTATCCATATTCACAGCTAACAGCACGTAGCACGTAGCCTTTCAAAATCCGCTTTTTTAAATGCCTTCGAATGCCGAATTCTAATAGCCTTTTGTCATAAAAAAGAAGGCTATTATTCCTATCTTAATTCGGGTAAAGCCCCGAACCGTAAGGAAACCCACTCGCCTCAAAACCCTTAAATGCTGAGTTTGCAAGCACCCACAAAATTATGCAACTTGGCTAATGACACATCACTTTTTATCGTCAATATACAGCCGTCAGCGCTGGCGTTTTCCTGTATTTGAAGAGAACTATTATGAGTGATAAAACAAAAAACAAACCACTACCTTCCTTTATCGAAGAACGCTTGAACTTCTATATTCAAGACCTGATTACCCAGAACCAAAGCCAGAAGCATTTAGTATTGGGTAAACGCCCCCAGCGTAATTCCGTTGTGATGCAGAGCAATGATTACTTAGCGCTGTCACACAACAAACAGATCCAACAAGCCCATCAAGCGGCGATTGTCGAACAAGATGACAACGTAGTGATGTCTGCAATTTTCTTACAAGATGAGCAGTCTAAACCTGCGTTTGAAACTGAGCTCGCGAACTATGTCGGAATGGAGAGCTGTTTGCTTTCTCAGTCTGGCTGGGCTGCTAATATTGGGCTATTGCAAACCATCTGCCCACCGGGCACACCTGTGTACATTGACTTCTTTGCACACATGTCGCTATGGGAAGGCATTCGCGCTGCAGGCGCCCTCGCCCACCCGTTTATGCATAACAATATGAATCACCTGCGCAAACAGCTAGAGCGCCACGGCTCCGGCGTTATTTTGGTCGATTCGATTTACAGCACAATCGGCACCATCGCCCCACTACGCGACATCTACGAAATGGCGCAGGAGTTTGATTGTGCCGTTGTCGTTGATGAATCGCATTCACTGGGTACGCATGGGGAAAATGGTGCTGGCTTAGTTCACGCATTGGGTATCACTAACCAAGTCGACTTCATTACCGTTAGCTTGGCTAAAACCTTTGCTTATCGTGCAGGCGCTATTCTTGGGCCGAAGCAGCTTTCAGAAACCTTACCTTTTGTCGCGTATCCAGCTATTTTCAGCTCGACCGTGTTACCACAAGAGGTGGTTCGTTTAGAGAAAACATTAGAGGTAATAAAAGGCGCAGAAGACAAACGAGAAGCCTTATTCAAAAGCGCTAAATCGCTTACTACCGGTCTCAAACGGATTGGCTTTAACATCCGCAGCGAGTCTCAAATTGTGGCACTAGAGTGTGGTAGTGAAAGAAACACCGAACGTGTTCGTGATTTCCTCGAAGAACGAGATGTATTCGGTGCGGTATTCTGCCGCCCTGCGACTGGCAAGAACAAAAACATCATCCGTTTTTCAGTGAATGCCGATATGACGCCAAGAGACATTGACCATGTGCTCACGGTTTGTCACGAAGCGTACCATCACCCCGAGTTAGAGTTCGTGTAACCTTTTTCGAACCATATTTATAACCAACACCAACGGCAGGACTGAATGGACGCTATCATGTCGCGATACAAAAAGAGCCCAGCAATTCGCTGAGCTCTTTCTTGAATCTATGTCTACCCAATGGCCGTGAACTTCAGACTATTACACCCGCTAAATCCAGTGAGCAATTTTATCAAACAGTCGGTTTTTATCGGCAGGTTTAACAATAAAGTCCGACATGCCTGATGATTCCATCTTTTCCAAGGTAACGGGAGAACTGTCACCCGTGTGAGCAATAATCGGCACCGAAGAGTATTCTTTGTCGGCACTGCGAATTCGGCGAGAAGCTTCAACACCGTCCATGATTGGCATTTCAATATCCATCAGAATTAAATCAATATCATCGCTATCCAACGCGTCTAAGGCTTGTTGCCCATCTTCTTTCTGTACGACATCAAAACCCTGCTTTTCCAATAACATTGCCGTAAATCGGCGCAGAGATTCGTTGTCATCGACCACCATGATCGTGCGCTTATTGGTAGCCTCTAACGGTTTTACAGAAACTGATGGCATCACATAGTTGGAGTCGAAAAGTAAGCGTTCGATGGTCGCCTTGGTATTCAGTAGCCAAACTTGTGTCTCCACCCAAATAGGCTCGAAAGAAATGTTACGTACACGCTTGATAGGATGACGCTCATACAAGTAAATGATTCGCGCCTCAGTGAACGAAAGTAACGATTCAATCTTATCGAGGCAACTTGCTCTTAAATCCAAGCTCTCCATGTCAACGAATATCAAGTCGAATTCGAACTGGTATTCCTTATTTTTAAGCGCTGATGCTACATCCAACACCGTGAGCTCAAACCCCATAAAACGGGCTACCTCAGTCATTTTATTGGTGAGAACTTTCTGGTCACTCACCATTAGCACAGTCTTAAGTTTAGTCAGTTCATTCTTGATTTCTTTCACCGAATGGGAAGACAAAGACGGAAAAGTCATCGTGAACTGTGTCCATTGATCCACTTCAGACTGACATTTAATTTCACCACCAAACGAGCGCATTACCTTCTGACAAAATGGCAAACCTAAGCCGTAATTACCCGATTGGCCAGTAGTATAAAAGTCCTGAAAAATGCGTCGAATCACATCATTTGAGATGCCTGATCCGTTATCGGTAACCATTATTTGATTGGCCACTTCATCACTACACATGGTGACATGAATATGAAAATCTTCAGGGCTGCGATGGTGGAATGCGTTCTTGAACAAGTTATACATCACGTACTTCAACAAAGTGTCGCTACCCAAGAAATCAAAGTTACTCTGTACGTCTAAAGAGATTGCTGATTTATCAGCAGAGCGCTTGTAATTGAAACTGTCTATCGCATCCTCAACCACCGCTTGCGCTGAATGCTTCTTAAACGTAGATCGAGAGACTCGGTTTTCATCAATTGAAGTCAGTAACAGATCTATCGTTTCGTTACCGGAATGAATGATCTCCATCGCTTCATCGCCCACTTCACGCAACTGAATCACTTCTTCATTGCTTAACGCATATTGCCCTTTTTGATCGCCACTTTTAGGGTTCGGCAATATGGACTGCATGACATCAATAGAGGTAAGTAATCCGCTTAGAGGGTTTCGCATCTCATGGGCAATACCCGCACCAAAAGACTTCGCCAATGACACCTTGTTTTCATGTTCCACCTGATTGCGGAAGTAGAACAAGTTGCCGAATAAGTAGATAAACAAAAAGATTGGCACATGCGTCCAATCCATTGTGAGTTCGAGGTAGAAGCCTTGTGCAATCCAAGCGCACAAGGTGGCAATCCCAATACCGGCAAAGGTTTGTGCAAACATCACTCTCGTCACGTGCACCAATAAAATATGGAGGAAAATAGCCGACATGAATGACATAACCCAAACGTTGGACCAATTATTCATTAGCAGCATGTAGAAGAAGAAACCTGGCAAACAGATAGTTACGGCAACTTGATAATAAGCCGGAAGGTATTTTCGCCATTCAAATGGGACGCGATTGCGAAATATAATGCCAAAGAACAATACCGAGCAAAACAGGCGAAGCGCTAAGTTTTCGTAGGGTTGCGGGAACAAAAACTCCCACACAATGTAGTAAATTGGGAAGCCGACAAAGCCCATCCAACCCACGAGGGTTAAATTCGGTTCTGCGTACTGGTAAACTTTACGAATCGCGTTCATACGAAATACTTTGCTCTCTAAGCCCTGACGTTTATTAATTCTATGATTTGGTTTTTATACTTATATTTTGGCGCCGATTATATTACACATCACGTCCGAGCAGTGAGGTTTCTATCAAATATGTACCAACGCATTTGTTTTTATTATTAAGCGTAGATGAATGATGCACCCTGCTGACGCTTAAATTTAAGTACGAGTACTTGGTTCAGGGATGGGCATGCGCGGTGTTCTTTTGATAACTGTGTTCAGCTTACTGCTATGTCACTGTTACTCGATGCATTTTTCTTGGAGTATCCCCGTAATCTATCACTGCGTAATGTTGCGTTACCCTGTTATCCCAGATCGCCATTGAGCCGTTGTCCCATTTGAAACGAACTTGAAACTCAGGGCGTCTCGCAATTTCAAACAGTTGGCTGAGTAAAACATCACTCTCTTTGCGGTCGAGTTCGTTGATATAACGAGTAAACTGTTCATTGATACAGAGCGTTTCTTTATCCGTTTCAGGATGAACTTGAACAACAGAGTGAACCACTGGCGGATTCTCCTGTGCTGTTTTAATCAAGGATTTGTGCCAATCGAGATCAATGTCTTCTGATTTTATACCTTCAAAGGCCACAAGCGAATGAGTCGCCGACAACCCTCTCAACTTAGCTTTCATATCTTCATGTAGAGATTCAAAAACCGCAGTCATAGAACACCAGATAGTGTCACCACCAATGCTTGGAATGTGTTGAGCATGCAACAGGGAAGCTTTCGACGGCAAGCTGCGCCACGTTAAGTCGGTATGCCAATAACTTTCCTTTGGCGCATTGCCACGGGTTGTTTCAATCACACTCACCTGTGGCGCACTTTCCACGCGAGGGAAGAAAGGATGTGCAGGTTCTAACGTTCCAAAGCGCTGTGCAATCATCAAGTGTTGTTCTGGAGACAAAGTCTGCCCGTCGAGAAAGATCACTTGATGGGCAATAAGTGCCTGATACACCTTATCGAGTTCATCAGCACTGCATGTAGAAAGCTCTAGTTCGTGAATACGAGCGCCGATGTGAGGAGTAATGGGTTCTATTTTCAACATACTTTCGCTTATTGGTGATATTGAGTTGCAGGGCGGATCTGGCTACTAGGCTAATCTGACTACTAACAGTAAACCGGGTAAATGCTGATTTTCTTTCTCACTTGAAATAGAAAGTCGTCTCTCCGAAACAAAAAAAGAGCTCCTAAGCTGGAGCTCTTTTCGTTTTTTGATACTTCCTGTATCCATAGACAAGTCCAATCTGTAGTACTTTCACTGAAAGCCAGATCATCGATATCTCCAGTTGTGTATCACCAATAAATCTAGCATACAATCTTCAGACTGTTCTGGGACACAACCGAGATAATCAACTCTAGTGCCAAGCCATCTCGCCGCTTAGCACTTTCGCGCCAAGTTCTAAATCGCCTTCCGTAGCCTCAAATTTCGGGTAGGCTTTCTTCATGTAATCACTGATCTCGACCGATGTTGGATTACTTTTGCTCGCCAACGCTTTTTCAATATCAGCCACATAATCCTTCGTGAAGTGAACTGCATTTATTCCTGTTGGCATTTCACCTAAATAGTGACCCGGAATTACAACCTCTGGCTCTAGTGCTTTCATACGCTCCAACGATTGTGACCACTGGCTACGAATCTCTTTCGATGCAGTATCTGCCATCCATACATGCACACCGCTATACACCGACACGCCACCAAACACCGTTTTTTCAGACGGAACCCATAGGTAAGCTTGGTGTGTATTTATCTCTTTCACTTCGATGGTTTCACCTTCGATGCTTAATGTTGTGTCGTTCATCACCATTGGAACAATCACCTTAGAGGGCGCGTTGCCTTCTAATATAGGCCCCCAGTATTCAAGCTTTGCATCTTTGGTGCGTTTGATATGCGCGACAACGGCTTCACTGGCAACGACTTTAACGTTAGGAAATGCCGAAACTATCAGTTCCAAACCAAAGTAGTAATCTGGGTCGCCGCTGCTGATGTAAACCATCGATAATTTTTTGCCTGTGGCTTTGATTTGCTCCACCAAATTTTGTCCGTCTGCGACACTGAATTGTGCGTCAAATAGAATCACTTCTTTCTCACCCGAGACCAATACCGAGCTTGCCGGGAATATCGCGTTCTCGCCGGGGTTATAGTGAGTAATGTTCAGTTCTGTCGCTAGCGCAACACTTGATGCCAGCACGGTTCCTAGGCTTATGGTTCCTAAAAGCATGCTTTTTGATAACAGGGTTTTCGATAACGTATTCATGGCTTTATTCCGATATTTGGAGTTGAACACCTGCCAACTCGCTGAATGTCCAAATATCTTATTTGATTGTTTTTAGATGAAATAGACATCAAATTAACTTTAACTGTTGCAGTTTTCGGACATATACTGAGGTCGGTTTAATTCTCTAGGCAATAAAACAATGGATAAACTCGAGGCAATGAATGTCTTTGTCACCATAGTGGAACGTGGCAGTTTGAGCGCAGCGGCAGAGCACCTTGATCTCTCACGAACCAAGGTCACTCGTTATTTGGGTGAGTTAGAAACATGGATGGACACACGCTTGCTTCACAGAACAACACGAAGCTTGAGTTTAACCAGCGCAGGTAAAGAAACACTTGAGGTCGCCAGAGAACTTTTGGCACTGGAAACATCCCTAGCTGGGATCAGAAACCAAAACCGAGAGCATTTAAAAGGTCAGCTGCGTATTACTGCGAGCTACTCGATTGTCGATAGCTTCTTGATGGAATCAATTAGTCGCTTCATCGCCAAATGGCCAGAGGTTTCTATCGACATTATCTCGACTGATCAGACCGTCAACCTGGTTGAGTCACGCATCGATTTGGCCATTCGCATAACCAACGAACTGACGCCCAATATTGTCGCGAAGCAGATCGGTGAATGCCGCTCCGTGATTTGCGCATCGCCTCAATATCTAAAAGAGAAAGGCACACCCACAGAAGCCCAAGATCTAGCGCACCACAACTGTTTATCGTTCAGTTACTTTGGCAAAACCGCTTGGACGTTCAATGGCCCCAATGGGCTCGAATCGGTTCCGATTAAAGGGAATATCAGTGCAAACACCTCAGAGGTTCTGCTTTCTGCCACACTCAAAGGCAACGGTATCTGTTTACTGCCCTTCCCTTCAGTGGAAACCTTGATGCGTGATGGTCTATTAGTGCCACTGCTTTCTGAATGGCAACCTAAAACGCTCGGTGTTCATGCTATTTATGGAACGCGTAAACAAGTCACACCGCTGTTAAGAGCCTTTATCGACCATTTATCTGACGAGATGGAACAATCGACAAGTTGGTAGAAGTACGATGCCATCACTAAGGAGGAAAACTTGCCATTAGTAAAACTGATGCAGAATTAAAATCATTAATTTTACTTAACTGTCAGTTGCTTCTATCGTGACTGCATACATCATCAATTAGCTTATTAACGCAGGGAAACTGACTATGACTGCCATTACCGATTTAGACATTTTGTTAAAGTCCATGTCACCAGAACTCATTGAAGGCAACTATGTTTTCTGTACTGTCGACGGAGCGTTAACAGACTATGTTCAGCTCAATCCAATCTCAACTTTTCGTGAGAAAGAAGGTTTAACGCTGGTTCTGGAAGAAGACGTTGCGACCAAAGCTCAGCTAAACTTCGACGGTGTATTTAGCCTTATCACTTTATCGGTACATTCGAGCCTTGAAGCGGTTGGATTAACGGCGGCGTTTGCGACAAAGCTTGGCTCTTACGGCATTAGCGCTAACGTGGTTGCGGGCTACTATCACGACCACATCTTCGTTCAAAAAGACAAAGCAGAAGCTGCAATGAGTGCGCTGAAAGAGTTTTCAGAAGTAGATTAGTAAAGAATTCGATTACTCACAAATACAAAAAAAGCGACGTAATCTACGTCGCTTTGGCTTATTGCTTAACGTGCACTCACTGATCAGGCATCAGTGAGCGAACCAGTTAAGCAAGCTTAAAAGTCGCCACTTTGTCACTTAAGCCAGCGGCTTGGCTCTTAAGTTCGTTCGACTCAGTTAAGCTGTCCTGTGCGCCCACAACTAAGTGGTCGGTAACATCTTTAATGGTCGTCACGTTCTGGGTAATTTCACCCGTCACATGTGTTTGCTCTTCAGCAGCCGTCGCGATTTGAGTCGCCATATCGCTGATCAAAGCAACTGCAGTATTGATCTCTTCAAGCGCATGCGAAGCTCGATCGGCATCTTCTACTGAATGTATTGCCAACTTAGAACTGCTCTCCATCAGCTCAACCGCTTGCGCCGTTGTACGCTGCAGGATATCAATCGTTGATTTGATCTCTTCTGTTGAAGAGTGAGTGCGCTGCGAAAGCACACGTACTTCATCAGCAACCACAGCAAAGCCACGACCTTGTTCGCCAGCACGAGCCGCTTCAATCGCAGCATTCAAAGCAAGTAAGTTGGTTTGTTCTGCAATGCCTTGAATCGTTGCGAGTACAGTCGAGATCTCTTGAGCATGCTTGTTAAGTTCGCTAATCACACTACCCGCTTCATTAACTTCATTGGCTAGGTTATTGATTGAACCTTTGGTATCCACAACCAGAGCGTGACCACTGTTAGTGCTTGTCGCTGAATCTTGCGCCGCTTTTGCTGTTTGCTCGGCATGCGATGCTATCTCTTGCGTGGCGCTCGCCATTTCAGTTACGGCCGTCGCGACCATAGTGATTTCTTGCTGCTGATGATTAAGCTCATCCACCGAACGGTTCGCACGCTGAGCACTTTGCTCTGACTGGCTGTTTAGCTGTTCTGACTGCCCACGGATATGGCCAATCAACTGCTGTAAGCTTCCAACAAAGGTATTGAAGTTATGAGCCAACTCGCCCACTTCATCTTGGTTTTCAACATGAATGCGTTGAGTTAAATCACCACTACCATTCGCGATTTGCGCCAGTGCTTGAGAAACGTGGTTCAACGGGCGGAATAGAATCGTACACAACAGGTTAAACAGTATGGTACATACGATCACCACAAGTAGCGTCACCAACACTTGACCAATCACTGCATCAAATAGTGGCGCAACCAATGAGTCATGGTTAACAACGCTCACAGTAATCAGGCTCGTTCCATCAATCGCACGTGCGTACAGAACATAGTCGCTGCCGTTCAACTCGATAGAAGTGTCTTTACCGCTAGTCAGCGCCTTTTGTACATCCGCAAAATCTAACCCAAGTGAGCTGATGTTTTTGTTCAGTAACTTAGTGTCAGGGTGCGTATAAACCGTGCCCTTATTGGTCGCGATGAACATGTAACCTTCACCTGGAAGAATCACCTGCTCTAGACTGTTTAAGATGTCTGTAATTTCTACATCAGCACCCAACACAACCTGTTGCCCATGCAGTTGCATTGCTGTTCCTAATGAAACAACGTTCGCCCCAGTTGCTGCAGCAACCGTTGGGTTATCCATGAACACCTTGCTTGGGTTCGCAACCGCATTGGTGTACCAACCCCATACGCGTGGATCATCATTGCCCGGTGGCAACACAACACCGTTCGCGTTCTTTTGCGAACCATCAGGAAATGCCAAGAAGACATTATCAAAAGAGGCTGAGTCACGAACCTGTTTTAGATGAGTCACCAAGCTTTCTTGTTTGGACTCTTTCGAAAGAGAAGTAAGCGCACGCTCTTTGGATAAGATCCAATCCGATACATATTGATTGTACGAAGCCGATGCGCCCTCTAAGCGCTGTTCAACTTCAATATCCAACCTTTGCAGTGAAGCACGAAAAGACAATGCCTCGACCAAAATCCCCCCCAGGATAATGGCCATACTGGCTGAAATCGCCAGCTTATTTTTAAGCGAGAGTTTCTTGAACATAGGAAACCTATAATTTGGAAGTAATAAACCGTGGCGAACAAATTGATTGCCAAAGCGGTTTGCAAGCGGGATATATTTTACGCTTTAAAATAAATTAAGAAACCGATGAGGAACTAAAATATTGATATATGTGAGTAAGTGCACGCATCGTAACCCATTGATTTAGAGAATGGTAAACTCTAAATTTTGAATTAATGTGCTAAACATGGTCAGCTGATGAGTGTCTCTGTTTGAGAATAATAACAGCACAGATCGCGCCATGCCGTTAGCTCATTAGGAAGGTATTTAAATGAGTTGAACGTCTGAATAGAAACAGGTTGCGAACTAAATAGTCAAAAGTTGATCAACCAAAGTCCAACGTTAACAGCAATCGTGTTTCGTCAGATGAAGTGACTGGTGAACGGTGAACAAGGCCTCTATTCTCATTGCCACTCCAACGCTCCCCTTTTAATAACGCAACATCACCACTGGCCATTTTCTGGATGTCAGATTCGTCGTTGTACAGGCCTGAAACAGAATCAGGCTTTCCGTTAGCCCCTAGCCCTAGCTTAGAACGGTCGACTAAGTCGTTTGGCAACCATTGAGTCGCAACACCATGATAAGTTGTCACCAAGCGGCAAGGCACTTGATCAAAATGGAAACGTGGGCACATCGCTTTATTCAGAACGGCTAAACGTAACCCGACTTCTTCAAGCTCAAACAAACAACAGAACATATCCACCAGCTCTGCCATGTTTTCTAACAGCGCTTTAGAGGCGGTGCCATCGGTGGCAAATTCCAACTTATCGAAAGCATTATCAGGTGATACGCTAACAGACTTACTAAAGTTTGGATTCAAGGCGATAAATTCACTGATTGCCGTCGTTAAGCCTTCATCAAACTGTCGCTGCCACACCGCTATATTAATATCACTTTGGTAGATATCCGCTAATACCGTTGGCTGCTCAGAAGCACTCAAGCTTGGCTTGTGATTCGCCTGATCCTGCATACTCACAGCTGAACTAATGTTGAGTGGCTGGCTGCTATTGGTAGCCAAAGGCTTGGTTAACACGGCATTCATTACGTCGTCTCCTTGATACATGCTCATCGCTTCCCTTTTACCAACAGAATAATTATTCTTGGCAAGAGTGATTTTGGTTATGTTATAACATAACCAAAAATAAACAAGTCACTTCGTCGATCATGATTCCAGTAATACAGCGACGCTCTTCTTTTCCTGCGGTAATTTTTCGAATGCTGAACTAAGCTTCTCTCAATCACTCTTTCCAAAAAGTCATTTTAAAAACGTACGACTCAAGAACGTAAACCTGTGAATTCATCAATCTGGTGACAACTTATGAAAAAACTAATCTCTACATTCGGCCTCCTATGCACCGTTATCTCCGCTCAATCTTTCGCGGAGTCGGGCTACACATTAGATCCGAAGTTATCGAACATCACATTCGCGACCATTAAAAAGCAGTTTGTTGTCGAGCCCGCATCCATCAAACCTATGTCTGGAGGACTTACCGAAGAGGGTCAGTTTTCAATAGTATTGGACTTGAAAAGCGTGAGCACCGGAGTCGCTATTCGTGACCAGAGACTGAATGAACTCTACTTTGAATCGATGACTTTTCCTGAAGTGAAGATCTCTGGGAAGGTTGAACCGTCGATGCTATCTGGTGATCCAAAAAGAACAACAGTAGCAGCGGAAGTTACTTTACACGGCGTAACCAAAACGATCGATTTCCCAGTTGTGGTGGTTCCATCCTCAGGGTTTGTCATGGTTAGCTCAGCTTCGACAATCATCGTCAACGGCGCTGATTTTGGGATATCGACAGAGAATCTAAACAAACTTTCAGCGACCGTGGGTGGATTAGCGATTTCCGACCAAATCCCTTTAAGCTTTAACCTACTTTTCGACCAATAATGGACTTATAACTATTCCTTTCTATTCTCCCTCATTTCACATTCATCAATCGTTTGAGAGCGGTGAATGTGAGTAAGAGTACGCGACAACGCAATAAACTGAATTAGGTTTGAATAAACTAAACCAAAACTTCCACTCCATTTCCCCAAGTCGGTCGTATAAACATCCCTCACAAAGTATTAAATTGAGCGTTATATAGGCTCAGAGATGTCGTTGATGTCACATGTCGTTACACAGCATGACGCCTTAAGGCTTTACATCTTGGGCGAGGTAAACAACAATCCCTGAGAATAAATCCATAACATAATGTATTTAGAAATTATGAGTAACACAGAAAACAAAAAATCGAGTCCTCTTTTCGAAGTCGTGTTTAACGTCTTTCTTCCTTCATTCATTTTAATGAAGTTCAGTGGAGATGAGCTTCTCGGAACAGGCTTAGCATTACTTGTCGCACTAGCCTTCCCTATTGCTTACGGTGGCATGGAGTTGATCCGCAACAAGAAGTTCAACTTCATAGCGGCGCTTGGCTTCGTCAGCGTGCTATTAACGGGCGGTATTGGTTTCTTTGAGCTAGACACTCGTTGGTTAGCACTAAAAGAAGCATTAATCCCTGGTCTAATTGGTTTGGCGGTTCTTGGCTCTACCTTCACCCGCTACCCGTTTATCCAGAAAGTTATCTTCACACCGGCCCTGTTAAATATCTCTCTTATTGAAGAGCGCCTAAAGCAGCTCGGTAACCAAGCAAAGTTTGATCGTTGTCTAATGACATCCAACTACCTATTCGCGAGTACTTTCGCATTTTCTTCAGCTATGAACTACTTCCTAGCGACTTGGATTGTGACTAGCCCTGCTGGCACCGCTGCCTTTAATGAAGAACTTGGCAAGCTGACACTTTACAGCTACCCAGCAATCGCCATCCCAAGCATGCTGATGATGTTAGGTATTTTCTACTACATTTGGCGTCAAGTTCGCACGATGACATCACTAGAAACAGAACAAATTTTTATTACTAAATAGTTCTGAATTAACAAATCGCTCTGACAGCATAACATGAAGCCCAGCAATTAAGCTGGGCTTCTTTGTTTTTACTCTTTCGTTATCAACGTGATAGATGACAGCTTCGATTTGGATTATGAATCGAATGGGCAACCCTAATGCTCTTTTCTCAAGTAAATTTGGGCAACATGTCTATAAACCAATAATAATCAATGAATTGCATTGATTGAACCGACAGATGCTTTTATAGTCAATTCTGTTGGTTACTTTACAAAGCTCTACCCGCTCACTGACATTATTTCAATTGCTGTTGATAAGATCGCATAAGCTAGGTGCTAAAGGTAGACGCCAGCCGTACTCAATAAGGAATATAGATAATGAACAAATCTCAATTAGTTGAACACATCGCGACTTCTGCAGACATCTCAAAAGACCAAGCAGGCACAGCACTAAATGCGCTAGTTGAAGGTATCTCTACTTCGCTTGCGAACGGTGATGACGTATCGATCCTTGGATTTGGTAGCTTTAAAGTTAACTCTCGAGCTGCTCGCACTGGTCGTAACCCGCGAACCGGAGAAGAGATTCAGATTGCCGCATCAAAGACGCCAGCATTTAAAGCGGGCAAGGCACTAAAAGAGACGTGCAACCTGTAACACAAAAAACACAAGGAAGATTACGATGACGACTAAGGAAAAAGCGAAAACGAGCCGAAGCAAAAAAGCAGGCAAGTCGACTAAAGCGCAAGCCGAAACGCCTAAGACTCGTCAACGCATTGAAGAGCTTCTCGAAGAGCGTGAACTGGCTAAACTATTAGAACTTTAGTTTATATAAGAACTAAAGTTTAGGTTTAAGCAAGGTGATAGTTTGTTATCGTTCTAATGCCACTGCAGATTTGTAGTGGCATTTTTGATTTAGGAGCAAGCGCCTCTAATAAATAACATTGATACCCCTCCCCACTAAAGCGACAAACACATCTGTCCAAAATCTGAACGCTAAGTAACTGATTGAGTTACATAGCTATACATATCCATACTTACCCAAATCACCTTTTTCACTATCATCATTTTCTTGTTATTGGTGAGATTATTGGAAGGGTTCATGACACGACTATGTTCGAGCAATCCTTCTTCTTTGAGGTGATTATGAATGTCGTTCGCATGGGGATTGAAGCAAATACCCATAAAAATAAGGGTAAGTACAAAGCGATAGTTAAGTTTACTATTCGAGCCCTGTTTTATTATTCAGCTACTCGAAAAATGAGTAATAATTTCAACTCTGAAGAGAGAAAGTTATTATTTATCAAGCAACCCAACTTCCTTTCTAAATTTGTGACTCCCTACTTATGTACTGGCTTTAGCAATAAAGAAAAGACCGATATCTTATCCAAACACTACGACTGGTTTGAAAACACCTTCGCAACAGAAGCTAGACACCAAATCTATAACGAAAGGCTCAATCTTTTAAAACTTGAGATAGATGACAACGTTTATCTGGTTAATCTCAGCTTCGAAAGAAACGCGAGAAAAGAAGGTGAACTGACAATTTCATTGACCAACTCTCAACTCGAAAAAATGTATACCATTTCGTTTACTGTTTTCGACAACAACATCTACATCGGCGGTATACAGGGTGGCGCCAATGACAATGGATTTAGCCGCACATTCACCAAAGCTTTTTACGGTTTAAGACCTAAATCCTTCATGGTAGAAACACTACGACTGCTCGCTATTAACTTGGGTATCGACAATATCTATGCGGTAAAAGAGTCTGGTCATGTCTCGAACTCATTACGCTACGGTAAGAAAAACAAAGACATCAGCCTTAAATACGACAGTCTGTGGGAAGAGCACGATGGACAGGTGCATGATAACTATTTCTATCGTCTCCCGACAAACCCGAACAGGAAAGATCTTGAAGCTCTAAAACGTCAAAAGCGTAAGTTGTATCGCGAGCGTTATGCCTGGCTAGATCTGTATGAACAAGATCTGAAGAACGTAATCAGTCAGCACATCCGTGATCCTGTTCATTATGCTCATGACAGTTAATTTGGCTAACCTGTACTCGACTCGCTAACGCGTATTACCTTTACTAGCGTGCTTTAGTCTAATCACAGCCCTTGGACCAAACGCTCAATCCCGAGGTGATAGCTTCAAAATAAATATTAGACAATGCTAATTTACATCTTTATAGTATCTAGGTATTTCGAAAACTACTCAATCGCCGGCGACCAGCCAGTACTGATCATTAAGAAGATACAAGCTCTATGCTCGGCAATTTGTATAGTTAAACTTAGAGACAGTAATAGGTAAACGTATGACTAAAATTGTAATCATCGGTGGCGTAGCTGGAGGTGCTTCAGCTGCTGCACGCGCTCGTCGTCTTAGTGAAGAAGCCGAAATCATAATGTTTGAACGAGGACCATTCGTCTCTTTTGCCAACTGTGGATTGCCATACCACATAGGTGGCGATATCGAGGATAGAAGCAAGCTTCTGTTACAAACACCTGAAAGCTTCTTAGCTCGCTTCAACGTTGACGCACGAGTGATGAACGAAGTTACCTCTATTGATCGCACCAATAAAACCGTTACAGTCAAAAATCTTGTTGATGGTAATCACTACAGCGAGAGTTACGACTTCTTATTACTCAGCCCTGGAGCCGGTGCCGTCGTTCCTCCCATCTCAGGAATCGATAACCCCCTCACCCATTCACTACGCAATATTCCAGATATGGATCGCATCATCGAAACAATCCAAATGAATAAACCTGAGCACGCGACAGTTGTTGGCGGTGGCTTTATCGGCTTGGAAATGATGGAAGCGTTTCATCAGCTTGGGATCAAGACTTCGTTGATTGAGATGGCTGACCAAGTAATGACGCCAGTAGACCGGGAAATGGCCGGCTTTGCCCATGCGGAGATTCGTGACAAAGGCATCGACCTAAAACTCGGCGTCGCGCTTGAGTCTGTGAAATATATACCTAACGAACACATCGCAAGTTTTGATTCAGGCGAGAGCGAGAAGCACCAACACATAGAGGGTGAATTAGAATTAACACTTAATAATGGCGAGTCATTAACTACTGATATCTTAATCATGGCTATCGGTGTGCGTCCTGAGACTAAGTTAGCAAAAGAAGCAGGACTTCAAATTGGCGAACTAGGTGGTATCTACACCAATGAAATGATGCAGACTAGCGATCCTAGCATCTACGCTGTGGGTGATGTGGTCGAAGAAAAAGACTTTGTCACAGGTGCACAAACTCTAGTTCCGCTTGCTGGCCCTGCTAACCGTCAAGGTCGTATGGCTGCCGACAACATGCTCGGACGCAATGAAATCTATCAAGGTACACAGGGCACAGCTATCTGTAAGATTTTTGACCTGGCCGTTGCCTCAACAGGGAAAAACGAAAAACAGTTGAAGCGTGAAGGCGTCAACTATGAAAAAGTCTATGTGCATACCGCAAGCCACGCTAGCTACTATCCTGGCGCTGAGATTGTCTCGTTCAAGATGTTATTCGCCCCTAAGACAGGGAAAATACTAGGTGCGCAAGCCGTCGGTAAAGATGGCGTTGATAAACGCATTGATGTTATGGCAGTAGCTCAACGTGCAGGTATGACCGTTGATCAGCTTCAACACCTTGAATTAACCTATGCACCACCTTACGGGAGTGCCAAAGACGTGATTAACCAAGCCGCATTTGTTGCCAACAATATTATTAAAGGTGACGCGACACCTATTCATTTCGATGAGATTGCAACATTAAGCGACAACCAACTCCTACTCGATGTTCGTAACCCTAGCGAACTAGAAAATGGTGGCTTTATTGAAGGCGCAATCAACATTCCTGTCGACCAACTGCGCCAGCGTATGGACGAACTACCTAAAGACAAGGAGATTGTTATCTACTGTCAAGTTGGGTTACGCGGTAACGTGGCTTATCGCCAACTCGTCAACAACGGCTTTAAAGCACGCAACTTAATCGGTGGTTATAGAACACTCATGTATGCAAAAGCTTAAGGATTAATACTTAGTCGCCGGTAATGGTGCGCGGACACTTACGGGCTAGTTGCTAGTTGCTGAGAGAAAGTCGCTCATAAATAGATGCGAGTAGTTAATAGTAAACATTGAAAAACCGAGCTTGGCATTTAAGTAAGTGCCAAGCTCTTTTATTATTAGTAGGAGTCAATAAAAGCTTGCAGTGCTCGCTGATCGACAATTTCTAACCCTTGATCTCCTTTTCTGATGAAACCCTTGTCTAATAGGTCTTTAACCGCTCTTCGATACACTCTGCTCGATGTACCAAATCGTTCTGCTTCTTGATTCACTTTATCGAAACCGCCTAACACAGTGTTAGTCTCGCTTTGAACCAATAAATCATACGCAATATTGTAGGTAATTGAGTGTAAAAGACGGTTAGTGTAAATACCCATAGAGTCTTGATAATCTTCCGCCAATGCAGAGGCAAAGAAGAACATCATCCCCGGATTTTCAAGTAGTGCTTCTGCTAATCTCTGAATGCAAATAACATCAACTTGCATGTGTTCATCAGCCACTACGTTCCACTGACAAGGGGTCTGCGTGAAAAACTCCATCTCACCGAAGATATGGTAATCACAATTCACTTCGCCCAATTGAAAGCGTCGCCCATTAGCCGCCGAAATACTCATAGAGACTCTTCCAGCGGGCACTACATAAAGATACTGAAGCTGCTCACCTTGACGTAGGATTTCATCATTTTGATTGAAGTAACGAGAGTTAACTTGGTGTTGGTAGATGAGATCTCTAAATTCAGAGCTTTTTTGTTCTAAGTAGTTTTTAAAGCGTCCGCTTGAGTATGGTGCAATCTTCATACTTACTCTCTCATTGCATTACTGCTGTTTATATTCAAACGATTGTAACCACTTAAACCACAGGAGAGAACCCAATAAAAAAGCGACGGTCTCCCATCGCTTTCGTCTTGCATTTATTCAGGCTCTTATTGAGTAATTAATGCTTCCAGTGCCACTAATGACGCTAGCCGCTCTCCTTGCATCATTACCTCTGCCTCATCGACATATTGCCCAACGCCCTCCTTTACATCTTGTTCGTACAAGACAACATTGTTCAAGATAGAAGCGACATTAAGCCCTCTCAAGCGTCCCACGGTAAACAGCGCGGATGTTTCCATGTCTGCACCTAAAATGCCTTTGCCATTCCAGTACTGACAAAGCGCCTGTTCATCATCGGTATAAAAGCTATCGTGTGAGCGCACTGTTCCTAAATAGTAAGGTGTTGACTGCTGCTGCAAGAACTTGTCTAGCTCTTTAAGCAGAGAGAAGCTTGCATAGGCGGGATACGACGGCTTAACGTAAGCGGTAGAACCACCCTCATCGCGAACCGCGCCCTCTGCAATAATTAGCTCACCAAGCCCGATATGTGACTGCATCGCGCCTGCAGACCCTACTCGGACAATATGAGTCACACCACAAAACTTAAGCTCTTCTACCGCAATGATCATTGAAGGTGCACCAATGCCCGTGCTGCAAACCGATATCGCTTTACCTTGATATTGACCAGTGAAGATTCGATATTCACGGTTTTCAGAGACCAGTTCAGCATGTTCAAGCAAGTTAGCGATTCGATTCGCTCTATCTGGCTCACCACAAACAATAACTAACGGAGCAATTTGCGTTTCATCAACGCAGATATGAGGTTGCTTTGCCATCTTCACTCCTAAGAAGCCGTTGCTTGAGTTAACGATTTATCACTGTTTCGTTTAGCTGTGCGTGCCCACTCACGAGTACCGTTTGCCGCAATAAACATTAAGATTGCGTATTGAACAGACATTGCGTACACACCCTGCGTCGCATAAATACCAACGCTGATAATGTTAATCACAATCCACAGTATCCAGTTTTCAACATACTTACGTGTCATAAGAACTTGAGCAACAATAGATAGAATGGTCATCGTGGCATCCCAGAATGGGAACGCATCCGGTTCAAGCACTGGCTCCGCTAAATCCGCACCAAATAGATTCAGGCTATCTACCGCGATGTTTGCTAGCGCAAAAAAGAATGGGTCGATGTACATAGTTAACAAAGCAATAGAAATCGCACACGCTACGGCCGTTGCTACTAGTTTATTTTGGCTCAACCAACGAACTTCTAGCGTTTCACCTTGCTCATTAGGACGTGTCCATGCGT
Organism: Vibrio sp. 10N.286.52.C3; assembly: GCF_041468865.1. Lineage (NCBI taxonomy): Bacteria > Pseudomonadati > Pseudomonadota > Gammaproteobacteria > Vibrionales > Vibrionaceae > Vibrio > Vibrio sp. 10N.286.52.C3. The sequence goes on from NZ_JBFRJM010000028.1 coordinate 77,686, forward strand.
ACCAACCGTAAATGTTGGCACAGAAGAAGAACAATTGAAGAAGTAGCAGTCCGTATAACTGAATTTGGAAAAAGATAACCGCAAATAAGGTGACATTCAGCAATCCGAACAGGTAGTTAATGGTTTTTTCTTGGCTTGCAAACCAAATACACAACAGACCAAACACGGTGCCGAATGCTTCAATCCAGCTCATTGCGTAGCCATCCCCTATTGGGATATTGACTAAAGTATTGTTGATATCAAGTAGAGCGAATAGGTCCATAGATGTGTCCTTTATTATTTGTTTTAGTGGCACCTATTTTATTGCGCCTCTCCAAATAAAAAGGAGGACATTTGTCCCCCCTAGAATGCATGCGGTCATAAATCAGAATATTAAATCCGGAAAATCAATTTCACGGGAAGATGTCATAGCCCTCCCACAGTCTCGAACTCGAAACTCCAGCACCAGAACAGCCCCCTTCCAAAAACGAAATTTTAGCTTACTGGCTTAACGCCGATATCGCATTGACGGTTACGTTTGAGAAGCGCATGATTTTATCTTGAGCAGAATCGTTGTCTGGCGTGTTAACCGTGTAATCGCCCCAAAACTCGTTCTGTGCAACGTACTCAATTGAATGGCAGGTCACATGAATAAAGTAATTATGTTAGTAATGGGGCTGCTTTTTACCAGTCGATTGTTTGCCAGTATTGTTCCTCATGTTGGTCAACTTGAGCATGATGCGCCTATTCTCCTTCGCTCGGCATTGATTGTAGGGGTTGCGGCTTACGCGGTTTGGAGTGCATTTAAATACTTCAAAAAGATCAAGGCCTCAGATTCAGATCAACTGTAACGGCGAAAGTCCAAAAGCTTTTGAATAAGCCTCTAATTTCGATTACTGATCTGCGAAATAATCGACCAAGATTTTACGCCACTTTCGTGACTCACGAATCTTCAACAGGGCGCGGTTAATCTCTTCTTCGTACACGTTATTTTCAGTGATTATGAAACCGTAGTTGGACTTTTATAACTGATAAAACAACACCGCTATACCAAGCTTAAGTTTGATAGCTAGAAACTGACATAAACTGACTTTGTGCCGACGAACATAACTTTCCGCACTGAGTAATTTGGCTTTCTAGGAAGTAGATATTACGTCTACTTTTCACCCACTGGGCACGAACTTCCAGTTCTTGACCAATCAAAATCGGATGATGAAAACGAGAGGTTAAACTCACCGTCATCGCCTTGATATCATTCTGAAATAGACAATGCAACATCGCGCTGTCATGCAGTGTAGTGACAATGCCACCTTGCATGATGCCATCGTAGCCCTCAGTTTTATCTGTTGGTACAATCTTGGCTCTGGTTTTATATTTAGCTACTGCCTCATGCTTAGTTAAAGTGTCATGCTCGCCAATAGCTTCAAAGCAAATGGCGCTGTCGTTGAAAAAACCTTGGCTGCACACTTGGCAACGCCGATGATTGTGTGGAAAGAAAACCTTCATACTTACCTTTACCCATAGATTGCTAGAGATTGATATGGCTCGACCAAAAAAACATCGCCAGTTGTGTACCCGTACGGCTTACTCTTGTTTTAAGCCCAATGGTGTTCCTATGGACGAGCTTCATAAAGAAGAATTGCTATTGGAAGAGCTCGAAGCCTTGCGCTTGGCTGATCAAGAAGGCCTGAGCCAGCTTGAAGCCGCTGAACAAATGCAGGTGTCTCGCCAAACGTTCGGCAACATTATCAAGCGTGCACGAGCTAAAGTCGCCAAGTGCATCGTCAATGGTCACGCGTTGGTGATTCAAAGTAGTTAATTAACGTGTTAGCCAGAGGTTATTTAACTCAGTGAGCGAGAACTCTGATGCTTACTTCGATACTTAGCTTGATGGCTCAGTAATCTGATACAGCTTTTTGCTTTGCCCTTCACACACATCCTTGCAATTGCATTCACGCTCAATATCTAACTGCGCCAATCCTCCACAGCTGCCTTTGATTGGCTTGCGCGAAAAAATCACGCCTATCGCCATCAATGTAACGACTCCGACAAACCCCAATAGCGTCAACAAAAAGGTCATTGTCGGAACCCTCGAATAGCATCTAGCTGATTAGGCTGTACCATTAGAATCGAAGCTTGTTTTTTGTGCCCGTTTTCGCCGCACGTTTTATTGCCACACCCACTATTTCTCGGCTCGCGACCATAATCGAGATCGGTCACTTCCCGTAGATTGTCGAAATCCAAAGCCCCGATTTCTGCCTTACCTGTCGATGCCAAGACTCGAATATCGTTATTGAACAAGTGCGCCAGCATCTTCTTACCAATATAACGAACCACCACAGATTTCACATCGTAAGAACGGAGAACCGAAATCCATTGCTTCTTTTTATTGCAAGAGGTGTCGGAGTCAATCAAAGGAACAATCTGTTTTATCTGTCGTTGTTCATCGACAATCGCGATCTGTGGGGAACGAGCAAAGTGGTTGCCAACATGAAGGTCGCGACAAGGTACTGCGTATAACATAGTAACTTCCTGTTATTGATGATCAGGAGTTCAGCATACGCCCCATTATTGGCATATGCCAATAACTATCATGTGAAAAATAAGATTTACTGGATCGATAACTAAGATCACAAGCACCCAAACTTACCGTCATCTTCAGCCTATCTCAGTTACCTTTCAAATAACCATATATACTAGGGGGTAGTATTTTTACTGGGGGTATTTTTTGCGTTGTTAATGCCTGTTATCAAGAGCCAAGCTCAAACCCATTACAAAAAGGCCTCGCACAACCGAGAGCTTAATCGACTATTCAACGTCACACACTAGTCTGAATAATGTCGAATTAGGGACCAATCAAAGATGTTTATAGGAAAAATAGGTTGGATTGAAAATCAAGAATTGCAGTCGGCTTCAATGTAAACAAGCTTATAATTTGAAGTGAACAACGCATCGGGTTGTTATAATATAACATCACACTAAATTACCATCATTTCTCATGAAACAGCCATTTATTCTAATCGATGTCATCAATCGCCTCTCCACACGCTATGTAAGCCGTTTCTCGACATGCTTTCGCTCTCTCAAGGGCTTGACTGTTGGCCTAGCATTATTGTGTTTTGCGCCAAATCTATATGCCCACCCTCACTCTTGGATAGAGATGAAAACTCATATTGAGGGAGAGAATGGCATGATCACCGGTCTCTCTATGGAGTGGTCTTTTGATGCAATGACCTCGATGTACATGTTGGATGGAGAAGACGTCTCTGCCGATACAGAAACTGAAACATTCAAAAAGCTCGCTGCGTCTGTAATCGAAAACATGATGTACGAGCACTACTTCACGTACTTTTATGATGGTAAAGAGCCCATCAAATATCAGGTGGTTGAGAACGCAAAGTTTGAGCGTGATAAAGCCAAGATGGTTCTAACATTTGACCTACCACTTTCTAAACCTAAGCCTGTGACACGAAACTCGCTTCGCGTATTGATTTTTGACCCTAGTTACTTTGTCGACATGTCGTGGCTATCCAACAGCGACGTGACATTGTCACCTGAACTAGCAAGACAATGCCATTTAGAATTAATCGAGCCTAACCCGACGCCAGAGCAAATGAGTTATGCAATGTCTTTACCTGTCGATGCAGATCCAGATAACACGCTAGGCCAACTGTTTACACAATCGGTTGAGCTTCATTGTGCGGCGGTTCCCGCTTCTTAGTCGCAGTGGTTCGTTTCAGCCTTTAAGTCAGCGTCTAGCTGATTAAGCATGGCAACTAATTAACAGAAAGATTTCAGATATAGGTTCTTGTTAAATGAAGAAAAATCAATCCAAAATCAATCACTACCTCATTAGTGCTGGCGCGTTCGTGCTTATTGCTATTGGTGCGTATCAACTGTGGTCCATGTGGCCATCGTTAGTTATCTCTAGCATTCAATGGCAAAGAGAAGTCAATTCAGAACTTGCAGACCTGCTCTATGAAGCTAAATCCAACCCTTGGGGCGCAGGCAGTTACCTTATCGGGTTCAGCTTTATCTATGGCATGCTTCATTCTTTGGGGCCAGGGCACGGCAAAGTTATCGTGTCGACTTACTTAGCGACTCACCCAACCAAAGCCAAGGCGAGTTTAGTGCTTACGGCCGTCTCCGCTTTTTTACAAGCATTGGTCGCAATCTTACTAGTAAGCGTGTTGCTGTGGGGCTTTAGTGCTTCCATGCGAGTAGTGAATGACAAAGCGAATATGTTTGTTTCATTAAGCTTTGCCTTAGTCGCGGTCGTCGGCGCACTTATATGTTGGAAGGCTTTGAAAAACATCTACACCGCTATGCGTAAGCCTAAGCTGAAAGTGAAAGCCATCACTACACTCGCAACAGACACAGCTGCGACAATTTCAGCGCGTTCGCCAATGGCACTTCGTTCATCAATATCAGCCCCTTCTCCGATAATCGACGCTACTAGCACAATGCAAGCCGCAGCTAACACTCATGCAGATCATTCTCATGCCGACTGTGGGTGCGGCCACCAGCATGTAGCCGATGCAGACGCAATCAACAAAGCCTCAACGCTCCGAGAATATGCTGGAATTATAGTGACGATTGGCGTAAGACCGTGCACCGGAGCCATCATGGTACTGCTTTTCGCAAACATGGTTGGCCTATATTGGATGGGTGTTGTCAGTGCTTTTGCCATGGCGATTGGTACTGCTTTCACAACCTCGACGATTGCTATAATGACACTAACAGGCAAGAACTTGGTAAAACGCTATTTGGCAGCAGGTAACAAGAATAACAGTGCTTCACTAAAAGCCGCAGGTCATTATTTACAGCTATTCGGTGGTGTTTTACTTGTCTTAATTGGCTTGTTGCTAATGAGTGGACAAGACAGCGGTATGTCGCCTGTTTTCACTATGTAGCGAACGATGTAATAACAAACCTCAGTTTATTGCGACCTTTACCATTTTTACTAAAAAACACTAGCCCTTATCTCTCAAATCTGAATTAACAGCCACATAATTTCTACTAACCTAACTTTGCACAGCCAGTTAGGTTAGTAGTCAGCCATTCAGAACAGCGCGCTCTATGTAGTTCTGTAACAAACCTACATCCAACTTTGATTTTCCTATTCTTAGCTACTCTTTCATAAACTAACTTAGATTGTTCTAACAATATTAGAGCACTATCCCCCTCCTTTTGAAAATAAGGACATAACTTCCGCAATCCAGAAACTACGATCGCACTCTTCCTATTTTGAAAAAAAATAGAGCAGCAGTTTTATCAATTGAGTAACAAGCCGAAATTATACCCAATAAATTTCACATCAAACTCCAAGCCTTTACCTTACAACTACAGATAGAGCTTTCTTCAACCAAATTCTTGGATAACCTATACTCAAAGGTAAACAAATGAAACTATACATTCCGAGCGCCACGCTCAGTGTTTTGTTACTTTCTCCGAGTTTCGCGAGTGCCGAAGATATACCTGATTCACACGAATTGCGTAATTTCTCGATGCGTTCACAAAGCTCTGGGATAGCCCCACCGCAAGAAGTACTCGGCGTTTATGTTGTCAATTCTGGTCCTGGTCTGGATACCGGTTGTACCTATGCTTCTGGCGGACCTCTACTTATCTCTTTACCTGTTCCTATGGTTGTCAGCCCCAACGTTTTACAAAGTGACGGGAGAATTGCCCCAAGTAAACTGGGCGATATGCAGCAAAAAGGCGTTCTCGGTTCTAACGCAAGGATTAGCATGCCGGTCTTCGACATAGACTCCAATGCCAACGTCAGTAATATTGCTCCAGAAATAGATGTCGTATCTTTTAACGGAAAGTCTTTAGGTACGCTGCAAGGCTCTGATAACCGCTGGACGGATACTAACCTTCAAGTCGATATCAGTGATATCAAGTTCGGCCAAAACAATGAGATTCGCGTCGATATTGATACTGGCAATACGGGAGACAACTGGTGTATGTCTGTCGATTGGGTCTCAATCGAGTTTGATGTTGCCATTCCTGTGATTCTTGCTCATGGCATTGCTGCACAATCAGACACTTGGGATGATGATACGGCTCCAGGCGTGCTTTCTACACTTGATGACTATGGCATTCGTTATACTCGTTTCTCTGCTGACAAAAATGGAACCACAGCGACTAACGCTAATATCTTGAACAACAAAATTCAGGGTTTTCTCGATGAGTTGAAATCCGACAAAGTTCACGTCATTGCACACAGTAAAGGCGGGCTAGATACCCAAAACCTCAAAGCACTTAGCCCTTCCTTTGAGATAACCTCCCTTTCTACTTTCTCCACACCTCACCTTGGTAGCGTCGCAGCAGATTTGTCGGTGATAAAAATGGACCACTACGCCGATATCTACAGTAACGTCAGTACCGATCCAAATAATTACGCTGGCAAGTACATGCAACTCCCAAATATTCCGTTTGCGGGTCCTAAAATGCCTGGTATCCGTGATCTAACAACGGATACAGCATCAAACGCGATCCAAATGCGTACTCGCGGCAATATTGCAAATACATTTTCTATTGGGGCAAATGCCGATCTCAACCAAGACGGTGTTATTGAGAAAGATCCTGATATCGTTGGCCTATTCCCATGGGGATCGCGTTGGGCAGGCGTTAACGCTTGGCAGGCGCTAAGAAGCTTTAGTTCTGCGGCCTACCTCGATACTCAAACTCAATCGGTCACAATGCCAAGTGTGCATGGACCACAAGCTCATCCAATCACCATAGTCAGTTACCAAGCCATTCAAACAGTACCGCAAGAAAATGATGTTGTTGTGACCTTGGCAAGCGCTAACCCAAGTTATACCAATGCATTGGGTAACGTATTGGCTAACCACTCAACAATGAAAACGGGACAAAACGTTGAACGCTTTCTACAACAAATTATTTCAATGCGCTAAGGAGTGGCCACAATGAAATTCATCAAGCAATTAGTGATGGTGTTCAGTCTTTTCTGTACCTTCATCACACCGGCTATCGCCAGTAATGCAATACCCGTTGGGATGAGTACAAGCACGACACTATCTCAACCAGTGACTAGTAACGATAACGAAGTCACAATGCTATTTACCATCGACAAAGCGGAAGCCCTAAAAGCAGAAATCATCGTGCCGTTGGATGATGCAACCGTATATTTAGTCAAGCCTAACGGGCAAGTCGCAACATCATCCAATGATGTGCAAGCGAACATACTTTCAGGTGACACACAAAGTCCGCCGCTACCGGGCAGCTATTTATTTTTGCCTGAAGTAACTAACCCTGAACCTGGCGAATGGAAGATCGTCGTTGATTTTCCAAACCCAAGTTACAACACAGTAATTATTGCTCAGGTTGCGATCCAATCCCCTATTGCGTTTGGCATGGCGATAGCTGCAAACCAATTTGTGGTCGGTGAACCAGTTCCCGTTTCTGCATTACTGACAAACAAAGGGAATCCAATCACAGGTGCCCAAACCAGCGCAGTGATCATTGATGAAGCTGGAATAAAAACACGCCTGACGCTTAAAGATGAGGGTGTCAATTTCGATGCTATTGCTAAAGATGGTGTCTACAGCAATATTTTCGTTCCACCCGCTGAAGGGGATTATCTAATTGAAGGCATAACGTCTTTTGAAGAATATGGAACAACTATCACTCGCCAGACAAGTAAAAAAATCCACGTACTACCCTCTGACATTGAATTTGTCAGCCTCTCACTCGCTCCACTGTTTTCCTCTGAAGGCTGTGTTATTGCCTTAGAGCAGCGCTTGGAACTTGATGTTAAATCCGCGGGGGATTTTGCCATTCATGGTTACCTCACCGATGGAATTGACGAGCTGAACACAAGCAAACGTCTGCAACTCAAACCTGCGAAGCAAATCGTCACTCTACAGTACTCAACTGAAGATATTTTTGGCGCGTTTGATTCAGCGTCTACTTTGACCTCCAACCCGACGATCATCTACGCAATCACTCAAGATGACATACGAATTTCAGCCCCTCGAATTCAGTTTGAAGAATTTATTGATTTAGCATCTTTTGAGCGTTGCCGCTAACCGATTGAAGTCACGGGGAGTTTAGTCACCACACCGACTATGTCGCAAGATGGAACCTACATTGATTCGCTGAGTTTTGAGTTTCCTATCCATGTTACGCGCAGTGGAACTTACACAGGTTCGGTAAATATCGTTGGTGCAGCCGGAGAGTATTTAGAGCTAGTGAGTTTCCAAGAACCGCTTGAGGCTGGCGAAAACACCATCAAGTTTACCGTTCCTGGTGACACGTTTAAGCAAGCCGATGGTCCTTATGAACTGAACGCACTGCTAATCTACAGTGGCGTTGACTCCTATCGACAAGGAGTTCTCGGTCAAACTCCACCATACCAAGCCTCTGATTTCAGTCCGCCAGTGAATGTGACCCTCCCCTCTAACCTATTCGGTTTGGAAAGAGAAAACTGGCAAGCAACCCCGGCAACACATGTCACGCAACATCGTGTCGGTGGTTACTTAAGAGCGGGGGCTTCAATCCCATACGACTACGAAACACTAGCGAGTTTTGACTTAAGTGAGGTTCGAGGGAAAATTAAACAGGCAACGCTTATTGTTGATTTCGGAGATTCAACTCTTCAATTTCCATTCAACAATGTAACTGCGCATATCGTTAATCAAACTTGGTCTCCAAACACACTGGATTACGACACGTTCTGTGAGTCTTTTACAATATGTGCAGCATGGAGTAATCCACTCACACTCACTACATTCAACAACGTAGAAGCCGGTCAAACGCTTAGGTTTACCAACTCTAAACTATTAGAAGCATTAAATGAGAAGAGAGTGTCTGGGTTGAACAAACTAGATATTGCTCTTACCTCTTCTCCCTATGAAAGAAGTTTCTTCATTAACGTTAAGCAGGTGTCATTATTCATCGAGTACTGATCCTAAAACTGAAATAGAATAAGGCCATGCCCAAGGTATCGCTTTGGGCATGGCCTCTCAGAATGAACAGTGATGAACTTTGCAAGCTTCATATGTTTATTCTGTTAGAGCAGACTATGCCAGCCCCTCAACAGTAGTGATAAAGCACGCTAATCACTATAGACTCCATCAACCAACAAAATGAGATCGAAGTTTTATCCAAAAAGGCCAGTAGTCCCAACAGCCGGGTGACTCCACAGATCTATCCATCCCATCACCAATTTTTTAGGTGACTTTAAAGATGCCCCTACACTAGTCTGATAGCTAAAGTTAGAATAGACCCGTTAAGTATCATCGATTTACAAAACAGAGCCAAAATATCTAAATAAAAACAGTGAGAAGCGATACAATAATCAAGTTGCAAAATTGCAGCGTGGGACACCTGCCCACTGACAGCCCATTCACAGAGAACCATAAAGTAGCCTCACATGTCTAAAGAACCCGGTTTCACTACAGAATACAAACTCGACAAGACGTTTTTCGCGGAGTGTTATGATCAAACTAGCCTTCCGACTCAATTTCCAAAAGCCTACTTAAAAGGAATACTGTTTCTTATTTTTGGTGTGGTTCTACTGGAGTTTGAACTATTACCTAACGGCTATGTTGGCTGGTTCTTTATCGTTTTGAGTGTGATTGAAGCATTCAGTGTGTACTGCAAAAGAACCTGGTGGTTATGGCGACAAAAGATCAGCTCAGGCGCAGGCAGCAAAATTGTCTTTCAAGGTGACGCTAACGGAGTAAGTTACAAAAACCACAAAGCGACCAACACCATCGCGTGGAGTGACATCGACCAACTTGAGCAGACCGATCTTGGTTTTATCCTGCATATCGGTAAACAGCGCCAATATGTGAGTAAATCTTGTTTAAACGATGAAGCTATTGCCTTCATGATTGAACACCACGCCGCATCAAAAGCGAAATAACACCAATAAATGCCTGCTGATTTAGCAGGCATTTTTCTATCACTTTTAATTCTACGTATCGAATTACCGGGCAATAACAATGAATACCGTGTACCAAATCAGTGATTGCCACCTTTCCGATGAATCCAGCTATGAGAACCTGCGCAGAGCACTGGAATACGTCAACAAAGACACGGCATGCAAGACCATCTTTCTGACTGGTGATATTTGTTGTAACCCAAAGTCTGGCGACTACGTTCGATTAGAGGCATTCATTAGGCAACACATTAGCGACCAATCCATTTACGTGATTGCGGGTAATCATGATGACTCTCGCTTAATGCGCACAGAGCTAAAAGGCTCGACGATTTATGTCACCGACAAAGCCACCATCGGTGAACGAGAGTTTGTGTTCCTAGACTCAAGCTTCAAGCCGCTAGACAGCCGCCACCCACTTGGTTCAGGGCGTATTGATAACCGCGGCATGGCTCAGCTAAAACAACAATTGAGAAAGGCCAATGATCCTATCGTGGTTGTTCACCACCCTGTCATTCCAGTCGGTGCAGATTGGATGAAAGCGATCCGCCTAGAGAACGATACTGATGTGATGAAAGTGCTTCGAAAATATCGCGTTCGTGACGTGTTCTGCGGTCATGGCCATGATGAAATAACAGCGACACAGCAAGGCATAACTCAATATATGGCCCCGTCGACAGCCTATGGCTTTGACCACTCGATCAATGAATACAATCGCAGCGAGAAGATAGGATTAAGTCGAATCTCGTTCTGTACTGATTCCATCAACTACCAAGCTGTCTATTTTTGAACCCTATCTTACTGTCTTAAACCTCATAGATTAGCTTTCAAATAAACCAAACTATATAGAGCTATGCCAATAGAAGAGGCTTGCGGCGATTCAATTTATCTTATTTGAACGTGAACAAGCGGTAGGATTATTTGACTCCATCATTACTCAATGTGACCTATCTGGATTCTCTCCAAATATAAAAAAACAACCCAACAACATGCAAACCGTGTTAACCCAAGTCTCTTCTGGCTTAGGTGTATCTATCGCACCGCATGCAATTCGTGATTTACGCAGTGAGGGATGTGTATTTGTTAATCTTGAATCTGTGGACGTACAAATGCCATTAGTGATGACACACCATTCGCATACTCTATCCCCTACAGCCAGTGTCTTTGTTGCTGTCGTACAGAGTGAAATTGAGGCGATTCAACAAAACATGGCTTAGAAAGTTATCTATACCAGATTCGCATAGAATTTAAATCAAATGGTTATTTTTGTTATTCAATCGCTAACCTAAGACTTAGCTCATCGAAATCATTCATTAAAACGATGAACCAAAGTTAAGGTGTCACCATGTCAAAATTGACTACAGAAGTGTTGAGCACAGGACGTTTATTACTGATGTCGAGCGCAGTCTCGGCAACTGCTGCAAACCTTTATTATAACCAACCCATCTTACCTAAGATCGGCGCAGAGCTAGGGTTAACAAGCGAACAGCTAGGCGCAGTGCCAGCTGCTGGTCAGATTGGTTATGCCGTGGCATTGCTATTCTTATCGCCCTTAGGAGACACGTTACCCCGCAGACGCCTAATAGCGATCTTGTCTGTCATGTTGGTGTTGTCATCTTTTGTCGCGTTTACTGCATCTAGCTTAGTGGCTCTGGTTGTTGCGTGTTTTGCGATTGGTTTGAGTGCCAACATCACTCAGCAGCTGATTCCATTTGCAGCGTCACTAAGTACTCCAGAAACGAAAGGAAAAGTCATTGGCACATTAATGACAGGCCTAACTGTGGGCATCTTGCTTTCGCGTACACTCAGTGGGTTCATCGGTGAGCAGTTTGGGTGGCGCGCGGTATTTATGATGTCAGCAATTATTGCGATGGTCTTTGGTGTGTTGCTGTATGCCTTTTTACCGACGAACACGCCGACAACGAAAATACCTTACCTTAAACTGGTTGCGAGCATGGCCACGTTAATCAAGCAGCATGCGACACTGCGTACTTCCGCTTTAACTGGCGCGCTTTGGTTTGCTTCGTTCAATTCGCTGTGGGCGACGTTAGCTCTGCATGTCAGTGAATCTCCGTTTAACTACAATGCACAACAGGCAGGAATGTTTGGTGTTATTGCACTTGCTGGGGTGATTGGAGCCAAAGTTTCAGGGTCACTGGTGAGCAAGTTTGGCTCTCGAAACATGATCAGCATGGCGTTAGTTATTATTACTGCTGGTTTTGTTATATCGGGGCTTTTCGCTGACACATTGACTGGATTGATCGTCGGTATCATTCTCATCGACCTTGGGGTATTTAGCGCTCAAGTATCGAACCAAGTACGCGTATTCTCAATTGACCCACAAGCTCAAAGTCGTATCAACGGTATTTATATGCTTGGCTACTATCTCGGTGGTGCGTTTGGTTCATTTGTGGGAATTCAGGTATTTGAACGTGCGGGTTGGATTGGTGTTGTGGGCTTTAGTATTGCAGTCGTGATATTGAGTTTTATCGTTAACCGTTCAAATAAGCAATAAGTCACCTCATCTTAATTCTTGAACTTACCAATATGCACAACGGATATTCACTCTGTAATTGATAGCAAATTACCACCCAGTGATTTGCTATCGTTCTAGATCTAATAAGGCAGTAGTAACTCTACTCTCTCAAGTTTTGAATATCATGATTCTCAAACAAGCTTTCCCGCCTAGAGCGCTGTTATGCCTTTGCGAGATGATCTTGGTCTATTCTTATCATTTAGACGACTGAGTTCCGAGGCTTTGAGTATGAATAAACTGTTTTTAATCTTATTGGTTTTTCTTTTGTCCGGATGCGGAACAAGTGATAGTGCTTTGATTGAGAGTGGTCACAACACCTCTTACATACAAGGTTTTCATGACGGTAGGCATAGCGGCATGCAAGAAAGCGGCAATAGCTTCGAAAACTACATAAAAGATGGAAAGCGTTTTGAATCAGACAGTGACTACAAGCAAGGCTGGATCGCGGGTGAGTCTGAGGGGAAAAAGCTACAAGCAGAAGCAACAGCGATCGGTAAAGGTGCCGCTGCTAGTTATCCTCAAAAATCGACAACGACGGATTTAGATGAAGTAGCAAAAGACACCTTAAAAGGCGTCGATACATCGGGTTTAGAGAATCTAAAATAAAAGTATAACAAAGCTAAGGTTAGGCTCCTGAATAACTCGCACCTTGGCATTAGCTTCTTCCTTTATAGCGCCCTAATTGCGCCTTCTGTAACTTCTAGGATCGAGGCTCGAAGTATTCTCGTTGTGACGATATGTATCTTAGCCCTCTGTGCAAACTATTCAGGGGAAAAGCACGATAACAGAGAAGCAAAGTGTCTGTTGAATCTGACCCTGTTTATCAACATTCTCTATATGGCAATTAGGGGCGTACTTGCTCATACCAAAGGAACGAATTCGAACTATTACCTGATATCAGATATTCATAAATTGTCTTTCGTTATCATGACAATCACAATTGTTAGCCTCGCATTTTCAGTGTTTTGGATCTTAACTGATCGTTTGTTTAAGCAGACCTATCGTTCATCGATCACTGATGAACAAACCGGCCTTTATAACCGTAGAGGCCTAGCAGAACTGATACCCAAGCTTGTTCAACCAGGCCGAGAGAGTGACATTTCTGTACTGATTGCCGACCTAGATCACTTCAAAAAAATTAATGATACCTATGGTCATGACAAGGGAGATGATGTGATTAAGTACTTTGGTCAAATTCTTGAAGATACATGCCGCACAAGCGATTTCTGTTTTCGCTATGGTGGAGAAGAGTTTGTTGTCATGCTACCTAGAGCGAATAAAGTTCAAGCAATGCAGATAGCTGAAAGAATAAGAAACCACGCAAAACACAACTCCAATCAAGAGCTCTCTTCTGGCACGTATACTGTCAGCATTGGAGTGACTCAAGCCCTCATAAACGATGACTGGAATTCATTAATTAAAAGAGCGGATAACGCCCTCTACGACGCAAAATCTCAAGGGCGCGATTGCATTGTTGAGCGTTAAGGCGAGTTGTAAAACAGTGTAAATACTCTTCCATCACAAAACATGTTGGCTAAGATTCAAGAGGTTAAACACACACAACCAGTAAGGTTAGCAAGGATGCGCTTTTTCGGTTTGTTTTAGCGATAGCATTATTGGCGTAACTCCCTTAAAGCGACTCTAGAACTTCCCGCCATTTACCCATTCTGCTTTTGGTGGCACGGGCTCTTGGTTTACCCATATCTCTTTAATTTGACCTCCCTCAACTCGGAATAGATCAAAACGCGCAACCTCGAGACCATTATCAATAACTCGGCTGTAAGCTGCTACGAAGTTACCTTGACCGACAATCTTGAACACTTGGTCATAGCCACCAATATAGCTATCTAAAGGGCTCACATCTGAGGCTTGATAAACGGCTAGCTCTTCGTGCTGGAGATACTTTGATAGCTTGTCTTTCTGCCCTAGTACCATGACATCACATAAAAAATCAAGGATAAGGTTCTTATTCTCCTCTGTTTTATCTAAGTCAGTATGATTGATTGGCCCTTGCAGTCGACCTTCCCCTTCCGTCGGTTGAGCTTCGAAGGCAGAAATCACATCCCAATGTTCAATAATTTTATCGTCATTATCGGTATCGAATAGATCCGTAGTCACCCACTTATATTCGCCATTATTAATATCTTGGAATGCTTGAACAAACACGAATTGGCCATCGACGATTGAACGTATGATCTTTATGTCTCTAACAGGGCAGCGTTTTAAGAACGGTTCGAAGAACTCAACAAAACCATCAATACCGTTGCGAACCCCAGTGCTATGTTGAGTATAACGTTGACCGGTGTACTTCGTTACCGCCTCTAATGCATGACCATCTCGGATACCTTCCATATACAGATTAGTCGCATTCGCTAGCTTATTGCTCATAGATAGTTTCTCCAAACTTAATAGTGCCAAAGTACGTTATTTGGCTCGTACACTGAAACTCAGAACTAGATTGTCTCAGGTGTCCTTTTAACTGTCGGATTGTTGAATAGGCTCTTCGCGTCGCTATTCAAAACCAAGTTAAGCTCGATATACGTCTACAGCATATCGAGCCTTTACAACCTAATTGGTCACTGTGGTTACTGTTTGGCGTGATAAGCTTTAGATACTGCGTAGCTATCCTCAAACCAGTTCCAACTCTTCACTTTGCCATCTTCAACCTGAACTCGAACCGCCCAGCTGAATTTACCCGTGTCTACACCAGATTCATTCGCAATGGCACTCATGCTGCCCATGAATACTGCTTGGTCGCCGTTTACAAAACTATAGTCTGTTGACCAGCTTGTGACTTTCAAACCTGCGCCAAATAGAGGAAAGAAAGTGTTGAGCACTTTTTCTTTTGACTCCCAGTTACCGATCCAAGGGATGTCGGCGTCACCTTCGTTGTGCCAGACAAAATCATCGGCCATTAATGACTCGAGTTTTGCCATATCACCTGAGCCTGCCGCCCATAAGAATGCTTGAGCCGTTTCTAGTGTCTTTGCTGAATCGACTGCTTTTGTTTCATCTGCAAGGGCTGGAGTGAATTGAAAGAAAGCCAGAAGACTCGCTAGACCGATAAGTAGATTTTTCTTTAACATTTTCTTTCTCCTGATTGTCAATTTTGAAGCTCAATGCATGGGAGATTAAAAGTGCCATCAGTGCATGCTTTGAACTTCAGTTCTGTTTATTGCCTTGTTGAGATAACTATAGCTGTGCTAAATTTTTGGTAAACTCACTAATTGAACACGTTGGATATGCGCAAATGCACAACATAAGATGGGATGACCTGCAATATGTTCTAACAGTGGCGAATGAAGGATCCCTGTCGGCCGCGGCAAGAGCACTTGGTGTAAACCACAGCACCGTTTTACGTCGTATTGACACCTTTGAGTATCGTCACAAATTACGAATTTTCCATAAACTTCCTACCGGATACAAACTAACGGTTGAAGGGCAAAAGCTTCTGGAGTCAGCTCTCGCTATCGAATCCACAGTAAGAGAATTGGAGCACAAGGTTTTTGGACAGGAATTGAAGCTAGAAGGTACGCTAAGAATAACGACGACCGATGCGTTATCTCGCCTCATTCTGGGTACTCATTTGGCTGCTTTTCATCGGCTTTATCCAAAAATTCAGTTAGAACTCAGCCTCACATCTCGTCAATTGGATATTTCACACCTAGATGCAGATATCGCGATTCGCCCGGCAAATGAGTTGCTAGCCCATTTAGTTGGGACCAAGTTAAGTAAAATTGCCTTTGGTGTTTACGGATCGCCAGAATATATAAATGGCCTTAAGAGTAAGCACCCCTTAAGGTCTGCATCTTGGTTAATGATGCATAGAGGCAGTGCTTCGCTACAGGTTTCTGAACTGATTTCGGAAGACAAAATTGTCATGAAAGCCGACTCTTTTGAGCCCCTGATCATCGCGGCTGAAAATCAGATGGGGTTAGCCTACTTACCCTGCTTTTTAGGTAACAGTAAGGGAACTCTGCAAAGAGTAGATATGGAAGTGATGCACCAAAATACAGACCTATGGATGATGACTCATAAAGATTTAGAAGATTCAGCCAAAGTAAAAGCATTTTTTAATTTTATGAAAGGCGCAATCAAATCAGACCATAATCGGTTGGCCGGATTTGATTATTAGCGAACGAGTGCCGGCTCTTCACCATTAGGCTTACGAACAAAATGACACAAAGCCCACAGCACAAACAAAGTCACAGTCAGCTCCCAAGCGCGTAGGAAGGTACTTTCCAACCCCAAATTACTACTGGTCATGTACAACTGAATCGGCAGCATGGTCGCTAATAACGCATCGGCATGAACGTCTCTGGCTGAACCTTTCGCTTTGGCCATTGATGCGGTGATCATAAAGGCAAATAAACCCAACACTATGGTGTAGTAACCGAATGTAGACTGATGCCCTGCCATCAACAAGGTGAACACCGCGGCTACTGCACAGCCGCCTACTTGAGTTTGAAAACGGCGGCCAACCACGTCGATAAAGCTTTTGTGTGTGGTTTGGGTTGCAGCAGCAATCTCTGGCACCATGCAGAACGTTGCAGAGATGATGTCGACAATCATCAAGAATGCCAAACCAAGACCAATCAACGCGAGTGAAATTGCTCTGCTCTCAAATGTGACAGGCTGTTCTTTAAATACAGGAGGCTTGTTTCCTTGCTCAACAGGGAACAGAGCCACCATGGTTTTTGCTACTACCATGGTAATCAACATGGATACCAAAATTTCATGAATACGCATCGGCATATCCATGGTGGTATGCTGAGCAAACACCACAATCAAAATCCAGTTGAAGGTTGGCATCAACATTTTACCTTTCTTCGCTGG
This sequence comes from Vibrio sp. 10N.286.52.C3, assembly GCF_041468865.1. NCBI lineage: Bacteria > Pseudomonadati > Pseudomonadota > Gammaproteobacteria > Vibrionales > Vibrionaceae > Vibrio > Vibrio sp. 10N.286.52.C3. The sequence continues at coordinate 94,947 of NZ_JBFRJM010000028.1, forward strand.
CGTAGTGGCTCGACGACGCATAAAGTCGAAGAAGAACAGGCTGATGGTCCACACCACAAACGGATGCTGTGAAAATACCTCAGTCACCACCAACGCTGTACTTGCTGCCATTTTGCTGAATCAGAGTCACGCGCTTGATGCAGTTCGGCTTTCGCTTGTGCCACTTTCAATTGGTAGCTACTGGCATCGATAGCAAATAATGGTTGACCTTTTTCAACCAACTCGCCATTACTAACCATGACGTCGGTAATTACGCCGGACACTTCTGGCGCAATGGTCGCGACGTTACGATACAAAGTCGCTTGAGTGGTAAAAGGGGAAACATTATCTGAGGTGACTAAAAAAGCGGAGAACAATGCTGCCGCTGAAAAAACAGTGTAAATCGCGTATCTATAAAAGTTTTCGTTCATGCTTGTACCTAGTTTTCATTCGTTATAAAGCGCCGCGCTCACGGCTTATTCGATTCTCTTTTCTACGAAAACTAGGTTATAACCATTCACAAATGGAAAACAGAGCCAATAAAAGAAGTGAGGATTCCACATTTGGAAAGGTTGATGATTTGTACCGATTTCGCTCAATGGTTGAACGAAAAGGTCAGATAAGGGTGTATTGAAACGTTCGCATTCAGTTCCTCCCCTTTCCTTCCCAGCGTTCAATAAGAGATTGAAGAAGTAAGACCACCCGACTTCATTCCATTGGATTGCTTAATTTTCGCTAGCTTCTTATGGTTAAAATGCCTATTGTACAAACCATAAAATTATAAAGACTCGCGGCCTTTGCCACAGAGACTCTCCATTTAAAGCGAAAAGACTTACTATGAATTTTGATATCAATGCACTGAAACACCACCAACTGGTCGAAGATGGTCAATTAGAAGGGTATTACATTCATCAGCCTGTGCAAGGCAGTCAACCAGATGACAAAGCCGTTTTAGAAGAGCGCCAAGCGCTGGAAAGCCAAGGATATAAGGTGGTTCAGGTTAAAGCGAAAGGCGGAACAACTACGTTTGCCGAGGCTATGCAAGAACTTGCGAAGAAGACAGGCCACCAGCCTAAATAGTAAGTGACTTGGTAAACCAATATGATCATCGAGAAAGCACCCTACCGACTATTGAGTCAGCTGGGTGCTTTTTTATTGACGGCCTTTAACTGACTAATCTTGTTAACTGACCTAAGTTACTGACTCAGCTGACTGAACTTCGGCAAGCTTTTCACAAACTTCTGGTGTACATCCATATAAGTTTGCATATAGATTTCATCGATATTGTCACCACTCGGGAAGCTGGATGAGAAATCTACGTGGTTGCGGTCAATCGACAATTTAGCCGCCTCGACAATATGAGCAATGAACATTCGAGGATCTTCCAAGCCGATAGAGATACGCATTGTCGTCGGTTTGATACCGGCTTCATTGAGCGCTTCATCACTGAGTTCTGAGTGCGTAGTCAGTGCTGGACACAGCGCCACTGTATTGGTTTGCCCTAAACTTACTTGCATGCCGATAGCGGGCTCAAGCATGTCGAAGAACTGTTTGAAGCCATCTCGATTGATTGGCGCACGGTCGCCATTGCCTTCCATATCGATAGTGAAAAGCGCCGCTGGTAGCCCCAAGTACATGTTGTTCTGGCAGTGTTCATAGTTATCACTATCTGGCAAAGCAGGACACGACACATTGATGTCTGGGTGAGCATCAAAGATCTTCGCGAGAGTCAGTGTATTAATCGTTTTTTGCACCACTCGCATCTCATACGTTTTCATACCATTGAGCACTTCAAACGCTTTATCTGCATCTAGGAATGCACCCTTAATGTAGTACACATTCCAAAACAGCGTTTCGTTCCATAGGATTTTGGCCTCATCACCGTTGGGCTTGGTGAAAGTGACCTCCTCTCCTTTTGGCACAAACATAGTCTCATTGCGACCAATCACAACCCCAGCAGTTGTGGTGCCAGAACCCGCCAGTTCTTTGGTGTAGGAGTGAATCACATAATCTGGTCTTTCCATCACATCGTCACGTTTTAGTACTGGGTGCAACAATGGTGTACCCACTGTTGAGTCAACAATCACATCCCAACCACGAGAGTGACCAGCTTTACTGATGCTAGCAACATCCAACACGTATCCATGCGGGTTACACGGTGACTCTAGGTAAACGTAGATTTTCTTACCTGCAGCGATGCGATCTGCGTATTTATCAGCAACCTCATCAAGGCGCGTCGCAAACTCATCACCGGAGTAACCATCCACCCACTCTACCGCGACATTCAGATTAGAAGGTTTTCCAAACCAATCTTCCAACAGCTGGTAAGAACCACCGTAGATATTGCGTGAAGCCAAAACAATGTCTTCATGCCCGAGCAAGTGGCTCAACAACCCATCAATAGCCGCCATACCCGAGTTAAAGTTCCATGCGAGGTATTCGTTGGCTCTAGAGCCTGCCTCGATATCAACCATATGGTTAGCCAGTGAAATCGATGTAGGGTTAAGCAGTCGAGAATATATATCGTGCAACGGCTCTTTACCGTTAAACGCATCTTCAATCCATTCTGTACACGCAAACAAATAGGTCGCGGTACGTGTAATCACAGGGCTTGCAGAAAATATAGCAGCGACATTATCGAAAATTGGATACGCACCTTTAGACGCAAAATTACCATTATTGGTGGCAATAGACTGGTAAGTGGCGCGCATTGGGTTTTGCAGATTATCGAGGATCTTAGCGATCTGGAATGACAAAAAACGTTTGGCGTTAAACCAAGCGATTCGGTCACTTTTATCGAGCTCTGAAAGTCCATCAACCGTCAATGCCCAAAGATCGTGTGTCTTGGTATTGGCTTGGTACAGTGTCGTCGCCAGTTCAATCAGCGTGATGCCGTAATCGCTATTTGGGTCGATACCAAAGTGCTTTGCTTGCTCAATCGCAAGAGCTTCTGCTTGTTCGTGTTTGGTGGTTTTACGCAGCGGGCTAAGTTGAGTTGAAGTATTCATAATTCCTAAGTCATTCCATGCTTGTTGTTCCTTCTTTAATTTTAGTTTTGGGCAGATGTTAAAAATTGCTATTTGCGAAGTAAGACATACACTTTGAGCAATAATATTGCCAAACTAAATTCAATATTGATGGATTATGCCAATGGACGAGATCGACAAGAAAATACTGGCTGAACTGCAAAACAACGCTCGGCTGTCTAATCAAGAGTTGGCCGATCGAGTAGCACTGTCGCCCTCTCCTTGCTTACGCCGAGTTCGAGCATTAGAGAAACAAGGGATAATTCGTGGTTACCACGCCAGTGTCGACCAAGAAGCGTGTGGCCTGCCAGTCAATGTGTTTGTGTTGGTGAAACTTGAAAAGCCGACAGAAGAGAACATGCGAGACTTTGAACAGCACATCGAAGTGATTGACGAGGTGTTAGAGTGCTTTCTAATGACGGGCAATCACGACTACCTATTGCATGTAGTCAGTGAATCACTCAAAAGCTACGAGCAGTTCATCCGTAAGCAATTAACTCGCCTACCCAATATCGCTTCTATAGAATCGAGCTTCGCCTTTGGTCAAGTAAAAACTAAGACCAAGTTGCCAGTGAGATAATTAGAAACGACTTAGTTGAACTGTGCAGAAGGCATTGGATAGTCATCTCCAATCATACAGATAAGAGCGCCACCAAAAGCTTTTTCGTAACGTATTTTTCCTGTCGCATCTGAGCTTTCTATACTCGAACTGCCGTCCACAATCTTATTAATTTCTTGTGCGACTTTTGTTGGTACCAACCAGATACAAGCTGCAACAGAGCAAGTGGATGATGACGATTCGCAACCTGTCTCGGAGCTTCCTCTTATCCAAAGACTATCCTTTTCCTTAAGCAGTAATTGCGTTGCTATGTAATCTGGGTGATCGATGTACTGATCACCACCTATCCATGTATCGCCATAAGGTAGATATGGTCCTCGCCATGTTGATAAGCCCGGATTTTCAATTAAGTGATTGATGTTTAAGTAGCCGAAGTTCGTGTCGGTATCGGAAGTAATTGGAGGTAAAGAGCCATTGTCATGAGAATATTGCTCCGCTGCATCCAAGACAGTATTCAGTTGCCCGATCAAAAATGTTGCCTCATCGACACGGGAAATACGGTTCCCGAACTGGTTGTAGATAAAAAAAGCGGCAATGAGCATGAGTAAACTAAACGTTACAAGTTTCCATTTTTTTATCTGACGCAGAAGTTTCAACATCTATTTTATCTCTCATCAAGAAGGTTCTGATAACGCTAAGGTCGTCCCTATGAGAAAGATTATACCAGAGTAAAATCAAGCGTTTTGCATTGAAACTTACTTGTCCATGTCTGCGGAAAATAAGCCTAGCTCTAATGTGCCCAACTTCGATTTAGAGCCTCCCTAAAAACAAACAATCATCACACCCGACTTCACTGACTTAACCCTCAAATCAACCTTGTATTGAATTGCTCCGTAAAACAAACCAAAGCGATGGAAATCGATTCGAAGTGATCGTTTTATCGGACTGTCATCTAATTTTTGTACTTTGATAGAACAAATAGCCCAAAAATTATTGAGCGATCGTTCAATTATATTAAATTTTCCACTATAGTTGATTGGTCAAACAACTCACAACAAGGAAAAGTTATGAATCCAAATACCGAATCTCAATCAGCCCCAACTCGATCTATCCCTCAAGAAGCATTTGATTGGTACGACGAATATGCACACGGCCTGATTGATCGCAGAGAGTTTATGACTCGTCTATCTGGGCTAGCTGTACTTGGCTTAACCATGACGACGCTAACTTCTGCACTGATTCCTAATTATGCGCAGGCAGAGCAAGTCTCTTTCAATGACCCTTCCATCAAAGCAACCTACGAGAAGTTTCCTTCACCTAAAGGACACGGCGAAGGCTATGGTTACTTGGTTGTACCCAAAGAGTTAGAGGGCAATGCGCCTGTTGTATTGGTCATTCATGAAAATAGAGGCCTCAATCCATACATAAAGGATGTGGCAAGACGACTCGCAGCGGCGGGGTTTATTGCGTTTGCACCTGATGCACTCTATTCGCTTGGCGGATATCCAGGTAATGATGATGAAGGTCGAACGATGCAGAAGTCGCTATCAAAAGAGAAAATCGAAGAAGACTTTATCGCAGCGGCAAACTTCTTGAAGTCCCATGAAAAAAGTAACGGTAAGCTAGGCGCAGTCGGTTTCTGCTTCGGTGGCTATATCGTGAATATGTTGGCCGCTGTCATGCCAGAGCAACTCGATGCAGGCGTTCCATTTTATGGTACTCCTGCCGCACCAGATTTAAGAAAAAATGTAAAAGGCCCCTTGCTCATCCAATTTGCGGGAATCGATAAACGCGTGAATGCGACTTGGCCAGATTATGAAGCCGAACTCAAAGAGAACGAAGCAGACTACACAGCTTACATATATGACGGCGTGAACCATGGCTTCCATAACGATTCAACTGGCCGCTATGCTGAAGAAGAAGCAGAGTTAGCTTGGAAACGTACACTTGAGTTCTTTAACCAAAAGCTTTCTTAATAGTTAGCTTTACTGAACCCGTTTTCTTTAGATTCCGAGTGACTGCCCTATTCCCTACAAAACCCAAAAGGCCTCGCACTCGCGAGGCCTTTGTTGGTCGGTAATCAGTTCCTCCCTTTTCCCATTACCAACAATAGGTTTGAGATGTAAACCAAGGGGGTTAGAAGGGGATTGTCGGTCGAGTCTCACGTACAGAAGCCTCGTTGATTCACTGACTTAACCGCTCATCAATGTAACTTCGCTTCAAACAAACCTATTGACCCGATCGCGCAAATAGATAATATAGATAGCTAGACGTCTACATGTCTTTTATTTATTAAATGGAGTTATCATGAACAGCTACAAAAAAATCACAGCATCCCTGTTGGCATTAGCTTTCGTATTCGGTGTAACAGGATGTGGAAAAAAAGACGAGGCTGTCATCAAGATTGGGGCGACAGTTGGCCCACATGCACAAGTTGTACAAGCTGTTGCCAAAGAAGCAGCAAAGCAAGGGATAAACATTGAACTCGTCGAGTTCTCAGACTATATCACCCCTAACGCAGCATTAGATGATGGAAGTATCCAACTGAACAGTTACCAGCATCAGCCATTCCTCGATAACTTTAATGCCAATCACGATAGCCAGTTAGTTTCTATCGGACGTTCAATTTTGATGCGTATGGGCGTTTACTCGAACAAGTACACTTCGCTTGATTCTATTCCCGAAAACGCTCGAATCGCGATTCCAAACGATCCAACGAATGGCGGGCGTGGACTATTACTGCTTGAAGATGCAGGGCTGATCTCATTAAAAGACAACGCTGGTTTCAACGCGTCTTTAAACGATATTGTTAGCAACCCGAAGAACATTCGATTTGTTGAAGTGGATGCCGCGCAGCTACCCCGCTCTCTTGACGATGTAGATGCTGCTGCAATCACCATGAACTATGTAATGTCGGCTGGACTCGACCCTAAGAAACAAGGCATTTACTTAGAGAAAAAAGACGCACCTTTAGCAGTGATGGTTGTTGCGGCGCGAGAAGAAGACAAAAATAATGAAACGTATAAAAAGATTATCTCAATTTACCACTCACAAGAGATCAATGACTTTTTAGACAGCACTTTCAAAGGCACCATCGAAGCCGCAAATTAAGCTAAATCGTTTCAGATTTGGCGTTGCATGATACTCATAAAGCAACGCCAGATTTGAGTTGGCGGGTTGTCGTTGACGCATTCCAGCTTCTTTTCAAATTAGAGAGCAAAGCTTTAGTTACTTGAATGGAGGTTGAAAACCATATCGTCAGAGCAGATTATGTAAGCATAAAATTCAATTAAATCTGGGGGCTTTGCATGAAAAAAGAAGTGATACTTTTTGATATAAACGAAACGGTTTTAAATTTGGAGTCATTACAGCCTAAATTTAAAGCGGTGTTTGGCAGTGAAGATGCATTATCGCTCTGGTTTTCAAAGCTTTTACATTCCTCAACGGTTTGCATCGCAACAAACGTAAAATCTACTTTTTCTGAATTAGCGAATGCAGCGCTCGACACTATTGCACAGCGGTACAAGTGTGATTTAACGGCGGAAAGCAAAGGTGCTTTGTTAACTTCCTTTGCCAATCTACCAGCGCACACTGATATCAAAGAATCTTTACTTAAATTGCGTAACAACGGTTTTAAAACAGTCGCTTTTTCCAACTCATCCCTCGACCTTATCACTTCTCAAATAAAGAACTCGGGCTTAGAAGATTATTTCGACACCGTCATTTCTGTTGAAGAAACAGGCAGTTTCAAACCAAATTCAGACGTGTATAAATTTGCAGCAGACACTTTACAAGAGCCTGTCGATAACCTTCGTCTTGTCGCTACTCACGATTGGGACACTCATGGTGCGCTATCTGCTGGCTTACAAGCCGCCTATATAGACCGCACAGGGGTTGAGTATCATTCCTTGTATTTGAAGCCGGAGATTAGCTCAAAGACGATGAATGGTGTGGTGGAACAAATAATTAAGCACAATTTAGACAAGTAAAATCTCAAGAGACTTTTCTACTCCTGATTCGATACAACCACCCTGTAGTGGTCAACAAATTCCGGACACTGACTTAACCGCTTTGATCAACCTTGTGTTGAACTGCTCTGGTTATAGAGACGCTGTCGGTTACCTAAAAACTGCAGTTACCTAGCAACAAATATAAGCTAGCAACAAATATAAGCTAGAAACTACTGTAAGAATGAGGAACGCGTTTGTCTTCATCCCAGCCTGATAGCTCAATATTGATCAATGATTTGCGCTGCTCATTACACAGTGAAGCGATATTGATGATAGGCAGTTGACTACGAAACTGCGCTGTAAGGATGACCTTTTTACTTTCGTTAAGGCTGCTTCTGCATTGCCGCAAAATCGCTTCAGTATCTAGTTGGTGTGCGTTCTCGATAATTTGGATATCAGTATTCTCTTGATAGCAATCTATCAGCCAAGGTACGGCAGCTTCTTCTGAGCTGGTGAGCACGATGACATCTTTTGTTGCCATAAGCTCGTGGAGTTCAAGCTCTTTTAGTTCAGTTTCCATAAATACCCTCATTCAGCTGAAAATACATTAAAGTCGGTTGCCCAGTTTAGCCTGTGCCAAATGGTAACCTCTGTCTATCATCTCTTGTGAGCGATCGAACTCTAAGGTGCCACAAGCATTACGTGGGATCTCAAGCGTAATATCGGCGGGGTAAGCGGCCAGTTTTTGGCGAGCAATGGTCGATTGCATCGCATCAAACGCTTGGTTGGCAATGTCGTAGGCAGCAAAATTGAAGCTCATTTTACTTTTTACACTGCTACCTAGATTATCGATAAAGTGAACAACCTTCTCATGCAGATTGCTCTCTTTTGTAGGTAGGGAAACCGGTATCACTTCCTGTTGAAGCATCTCTGGCTCACCACCTAAGTTCACAGCCAGAGTAAAGTCTGTCTTATCACTAAAGGTAGGCGCAATCGGTACGGGATTGAGCACTCCGCCATCAATCAGCACTTCACCATTGATGACATGAGGTGTGAAGAACAGTGGCAAAGAGATGGAGGCGCGAATAGCATCAAACAGAGAACCTGATTGCAGCCAAACCTCTTTTTCATCGGCGACGTTAGCAGCAACTGCGGTATAAGGGATAGGCAGATCTTCAATTGAAATTTCGCCGATCAGTCCACGCAGTGTGTCGATGATCTTGTCCCCTTTGAAGATACCGCTCGATTGCCATGAAAAGTCCAACATCATAGCCATATCCGATTGGTCGATACTGGTGACCCACTCTTCAAATTCATCCAACTTGCCCGCCGCGTAGACACCACCGATAAGTGCGCCAATTGAACAGCCAGAAATGGATTTTATCTGATAGCCATGCTCAATTAACCAGCGGATGACTCCAACGTGAACCAAGCCTCTTGCGCCACCACTGCCAAGTACCAATGAGATCGTTTTTGCCATCATATTAATCCTTTAGTTTTAAATTCTAGGTGGGCTAACTCGCCGATTTACCAATTCGCCGATCTCAACTCACTGAATCACTCTCAGTCCATACGGGTAATGAAGGTTTGCTCGTCATCGACAAAAGCCACGTAGTCGCCGTGATAGATAAAAACCCGACCACGCCCTTCAACGATACACGCAAGCTGTGGGTTCAAATCTTCTTCAATATCTCTACTTTGAAAAGTGCCGGTATCGGTGATCACACCGCGGAGTTTAGGCAAAAATCCATAACTGCGTTTGGCTTGATCAATCAGGCTCAACTCGCTGGCGGTAGAAAAGCAAGCTGGGATTGGGCCTGCATCTTGGATAAACATAGTTTTCAGTTCTTCAAAGGCTGTAATTACCAGCCAGTCGATGCCATTTACGTGATGGATAAACATTGTTTATAAATACCTAGTTTCTCGATAACTCTAATGCGGAGATTCTATCACTATCAAGTGCAGAACGTGGGAGAAATTAAGGGACTACAAATAACCAGACACATACTATCTACAGGGTCTAATACTAGTCGTCCGACTCTACGACTAATGTCTAACCGACTGAGTCTATTTGTTTTTTTTGGTTTGGTATAAGGTACTAACAACTAAATGCTAATGAGTTTTTAATTATAAGTTGACGCATTGTTTGCACTTCATACCGTGAGTCAACAACGTTTGTTGGAATAACACACCTAAGAGTGTGAACGAAAGGAATCAAAATGAGCACTACTTTAGAGTCCGCACATATACAAACAGAGAAGCCTCAAGCCAATGAGGATGAACTCACCTATGAACAACAACATAAACCAAGATCGGAATTTGATTCCCGAGAACAGTATTTAGAACATGAATTACAAATCATGTCGCCTAAGCGCTGGCGTCCAAATTTGCCGTTTAAAGATTATCGATTTGAGATAGAAGACACCATCCCAGCGATGGCGGCGACCATTGGTAAAGTGGTTATGGTGGGCGCTATTGCAGCCACCTTTGCTGGGGCTCTCGGATTAAATGAAGACTTCATTCTAGAAAACGTTCGTTATGAACTCCTCATCGCCTCTGTTTTCATTATTATTTTCTCTGGCTTTTTATTGCCGACTGCAAACCTCGCAGGTACACACGGCCCACTCATCCCTTTAATTCCAATTGTGGTTGCAGCAGGCGGACACCCTATGGCGTTTGGGTTATTGATTGGCGCTTTTGGCCTCATCTTAGCCATCAGTAAAGGTGGCAGCATGTTGGCCAACCTCACCAGTAAAGGCGTATGTGGCGGATTATTGCTCTACCTTGGCTTTGTTGGAACCGCTTCTCAAGTGAAAAAGCTGTTCGCTTGGGCTGAGGGAATTGGCATGAGCCACATTGCTTTTGTCGTGATCTTTTGCACCATTATTTTGTACGCGCTATTGGAACACTTCCGTAAACGTTGGTTAGCCGTCCCTCTTAGTTGCTTGCTAGGCGGTACGATTGCATTTGCCATGGGTGCCCCATTTGCTTTCCACACAGAGCCAGGCTTGCCTAACATGAACCCTATGTATTGGTGGGGAGAAGATACAGGTTGGATGCTAGGCCTACCGACGATTGAACACTTCATGGTGGTATTGCCGTTTGCAATTTTGGCTGTCGCTATGTGGTCTCCAGATTTCTTAGGCCATCAAGTATTCCAAAAGATCAGCTACCCAGAGCGTACCGAAAAAGTACACATGAACATCGACGACACCATGACCACGGCTTCAATTCGTCAAACGTTCGGTTCTCTGCTCGGTGGTACTAACTTTACGTCTTCATGGGGTACTTACATCGTACCGGCGGCGATTGCTAAACGCCCTATTCCTGCTGGCGCGCTACTCACAGCTCTGTTCTGTATCATCGCCGCGGTTTGGGGTTACCCGATGGATTTAGCTATCTGGCAACCTGTACTGTGTGTGGCGCTGATTGTTGGGGTATTTGTTCCATTGCTAGAAGCTGGAATGGAAATGACGCGTGAAGGGAAAACCACACAGTCGGCCGCGATTGTTGTATTTTCTTCAGCGCTCGTTAACCCTGCATTTGGTTGGGCTCTCACCATGCTGTTGGACAACTTAGGCTTAGTCGGTTGTAAAGAACGTAGTAGTGAACTGAGTAAAATGAGCCGCTGGGTATTGCCTGGCATTATGTTTATTGTGCTAAGTGGTGTAATGGCGCTGGTTGGCCTTCTACCGGGCATACCAGCGATTATCCCGAGTTTTCGTTAAGCTCGATTAATATTTAGTTTTAGTAAGAACGCAAAAAGGCCTCGCAATCGCGAGGCCTTGTTTTATCTATCAAACCAGTGAGATAAATGAGTGTCGCTATTGTTTCTGTAGCTTATCGAATCCATTAATTCGCTGATGAAGCTGCGTTCCCATAGTCAACGAAACCAACAGACTAATCAAAGCAATCACTGCTCCAGAAACAAACACCCATTGATAACCAGACATCCAGATGATTCCCAACAGAAATGGTAGGAACACCGCTGCAATATGGTTGATGGTGAATGACAAACTCGCCGTTGAAGCCACTTCATCTTCCCGAATTGTCTTTTTAAAGTAGGTGTTCAAAGCGATCGCAAAACTAAAAATGATACTGTCGACAACATACAACCCCGTTGCCGCATAATGATCATCCACAAATGCGTAAGATAGGAACACCAACACTAACGCGGCATACTCAATGATCAAAGCTAGCCTCTCTCCGACTCGGTCGATAAATCTCCCAACATAAGGTAGAGCAAGAGTTGCTGCTAAGCTGGATACCATAAATAAAGCGGCCATCATCGCAATCGTATAGTGGAACTTGGTCACCATCAGTAAGCCAGCAAATGCCACAAAGATCTGTCTTCTTGCTCCACTCAAAAAGGTAAGAATGTAATAGGTCGTGTATTCACGTCGGACAATGAGTTTAGTGTGTTGTTTAACCTCTGTATGAGTATTTTTAAACGTGACCAAGTACACCGCTAGCCAGAAACATATTGCTCCACAAGTAAAGAAAATAGCCTTATCTGAAACGTCAAAAAGATAGCTCGCGACCATAATGCATAGAAAAGTCACCATCGAGAAGAAAGAGGCAGCAGATCGAATTTTCCCCATTGATTCACTGAAGTTCTTAGTCGCTAACAACTGTGTTGAGAGTGATTTGTTCACCGCTTCTAAATAATGGAAACCAATAGACATGATCGTCGTGCTGAAATAGAAGCCATAAATCGAAGGCAAATACCCCGTCACGGCAACGCCTAGCCCTAATATTGCAACCGACAGTACAGCGACTCTTTGTTCTGAAGCGATGAACAACAGAAACAAAACGGTAAATGAGAGCAAGCCTGGGATTTCCCTGACACTCTGCAATACACCCACATCAGCCCCGGTCATACCAACAGTGTCGACAGCGAAGTTATTCATCACGACTCGCCATCCAGTATTCGCTATCACTGACGCGATAGCGATGATAACCAACATCGCGAATGAGCTCCGCGATGTTAAAAGCCTAAGCCAGAGAGTCATTTAAACCGCCGATTCTAAAAGAAAATCATGAATATGATCGCGCATGAATAAAGCCATCGAAGAGAGGTCTTCCCATGTTTCTTTATTCGTGTGGGTAATGCACTCAACAAAAACTTTGCTTAAGTGTGGCTCAGCATGTAACCAACGACTGACATATTTCCCGGTGTAACACACATGCTGCATTTCATCTTCTAAGATTTTTTGAATCGTTGGACGCATTTGTTTCATGTAATCATCGTCAGACTCATCGATGATCGCCAAATGCAGTAACAGTAAACGCCATGAACGTATTTCAATAGAGTGAACCCTAAACAGGAATGTCTTAAGCTCATCGTCAAAGTTCATGACTTTATCTAACTCATATTGAACTTCATGTTCATGCGTTTCTGTCTCGTACCCAGTAAAAGGGATAAGGCTGGCAAACAACGTAGAATGATTCATCTCATCGTTATAATGACGCAACATAAGCGGCCTTAATTCATCATCTGCATACCGCTCTGCGATCATTCGTAACCTTGCCGCACCTTTAGCCTCATCGATTGCATTGTGTAAAAGGTAGTAAGCCATCATCTTTTTATTTTGAAAAATAGTTCGAGCCAAACCATTCATCATCTCAGAAGTGAAAGACAAATCAGATACTAAATATTTCTCAATGCAATCCTTGTATTCTTTTGAAAGACTCACACCTTGGGTGTCAAATAAACTATAGAGACTGTTTTGTATATTATTCATAAACCATTCCTTTCCTCAGCACACATCTTCAATAAGACACTCTCTCGAGTGCCTTATTAAGAGGGAGCAAGCTAATTAGCGAGACTCTTTTTTGTGGTGTTCTGACGGGGCTGGATTCGGTTCAAAAGCAGCATTTGAGCGTACCAGTCTTGGAGGTTGGCTAGAGATATCTTGCTTCTTAAGTTTTAACGATAAAGCCGCTATTAGTTTTCCGTTCATATTCAGATCCTCAAAAATAATGGTATGTTCTGAGCTTGGTAACGATATGCAACTAAGACAAAGAACACAGAGACAATACAACTCGTTAATAAATTGTTACACGATCATTTTTAGAATGTTATTTTTTGGGATTGATAAGTATTCAGGGAGCTTTTACTTCTTTGATAAATTCATTGGAGATTATTATTTGTCGCTGACGATGATGTACAAATCAGGTCTGTGCCAGTTGGATTGAATAATAAGTAAAACAAAGTCACAGACTTGTCGCAGTTAATGAAATTCCGTGGAACGGTTCAATTAAACCCAAACCTCCCCCCTCTAGCTCCCCCTCAAATGGAGTTCACCGATCTCATTAGATATACGTCCGAGGGGGAGAACATTCTTTGGCGCTGCACATGTAGCGATCTGTATTCAGTTCCTCCCCTTTCCCGCTACCAACAAGAAATTGGAGATGTAAACCAAGGGGAGGTTAGGAGGGGATTATAGGTCAAGTCTCATATGCATCTGATTCACAAGCAATAACGCAACTTGTTACAATACCCATAATTAAAAGATGGTCTTATTTCGCTATACTCCGCGCCTAATTCCAGAAACAGACCTAATACCAATGAATATCTTTAAAGCCTTAGCTCTTTCTATAACGCTATTTTTAGTTGGCTGTGCATCTGGTTCAGCAATATTAGTCGGTGAAGCCAGAGACCCAATTACACCTCAAGAGGTTACGCTTTATCTTGAAGCGCCTGAGAACTATGAAAAAATAGCTTTGGTTGATGCATCTAGTGATGCAGGTGTAACGAAACAAGGCTCTATCGACTATGCAATCGAAGAGTTAAAAAATCAGGCGGCTAAATTAGGAGCTAATGGGGTCTTACTTCAAGAGACAGGAAGCAACAACTCTGTAGTTTTGGGAGGTGTTGGCACAGACTACCAGTACTTAATCCCTGTTTCAGAACAGACGGTGAATGGAATAGCGATCTACACAGAGTAGTTAATATTGTCCAAGTCAGTTGCTTCGACAGTTCAAACAAAAAGGCCTCGCACACGCGAGGCCTTGTTTTATCTAAGTTTCAACGAACGATCACCGAAGCAATTTACGATGGTAAAACCACATCAACTCGAGAGCCATTCATCCAATACTTTGATGAATTTAGGATTAATGAGATAACCGATAGAAGCATGGGGATTGCTTTTTCCGTTGCGAATATTGAGGTTATAAACTGGGTGAATATCTTTCATTCCACCGGGTATCAGATCCAGCTTGAGCATATCTTTAAAGTCATTTCTAATTTTGCTGTCATGAGAGATAAAATCATCTTCTGCCGATATGTTTATCCATTGCTGAATGTTTAACGGGTACTTCTTCTCATCTTTCAAGCGGCTCCCCTTTAGCCTTTCTTTTACGTTTTCATCTCCTAACGGTGACCCGAGCGTAAGCAATAAGTTGACCTTCTTATCCGCACCATAGTCGTGTCTATACTCTCCGTAATGAGACAATTTCCATAACACGTCATAGCTGATCATCGACCCGAGACTGTGCGATACAATCATCACGTCATCTTTATCATCAAGCGCTTCCTTTAGTTCAACCATTAGCCTATGCCTGACATCGCTACCAAAATAGGTATCTTCATTCCAATAGTTCGCCATATCTGGCGCGACCTTCGTTATCAGTGTCTCAGCCACACCTAGCTTTCCAAATAGTGACGAAAAAGTATCTGCTAACGCCTCTTTCAGAAAACCAATTTTAGATACCTTGTTATACGTTGTTTTATTGAACTGGCTTGTCTTGTACTTTTTGAGTTCAGACAACGCTTGTTGTCGACTTGCAGGATCTTCCGTTGGTTTGTCTAACAATGTATTTGATAGCTCACCGTAATAGACAAACCGTTTATCGACATCTTTAAAAGCTTGTAATGAAATTGAGTGTCCACAATCTCGCTGCAAGCCATGCTCTATAGCCTCATACCAGAGTGCTTGAAGGTGAGCTTTATCGGGCTTTTGAGCGCGACCATGAATGAATATTATTTTCTTAGCCATAGCAGGACGTCCTAAACACATAGTTAAAATTATTATCAGTAGAAAGCACCACTAGATTCGGTCACCCCTTACCAATAACAGTGGTGCTAATTACGTTTCTAGGGGTGGTGATAGACCATTTATATAACTATGAGGTACTCGTTTAAGGACCATAAACGAGTGAACGATGTGATCATTACTCGCAAATTGAAATGAATGTAGCTAACAAAATCTCCAACTAACAAAAAGCCCCGCAATCGCGAGGCCTTAGTTTTATTTATCTACAGTTACCATTATCCTTTATTAACTACGGCGCACTACTTCACTGACTTAATCGCTTTCATCAACGTTACGTTGAACTGCTGTGGTTGTTCTAGCATTGGGAAGTGGCCTGAGTCTTCAATGTAGTAAATGGTGTAATCCTTAATGTGTTTCTTGTTCACTTCTGAATCCGTTGGCCATAGGCGAGCGTTAACCAATATTACTGGCACATTCACGCTCTCATACACGCGGTGGGCTTCGCCTGTTACGTATTGGCCTAGATAATGGCGGAACTGGTTTATCGCGATAGCTGGCGGTGCTGATGCCATGTCTTGCGTTACCCAGTAAAGTAAATCCGTGTCTACGCCTTTTGGTAGCGAGTCTTTCACGAACATAGTAATGCCCGCTTGGAAGTCTGCTTCAAACGGTTTGGTCATTGCATCTAGGTCGCTTTGTGAAACCGCAAGTGCAACGTTTTGCGATGTGTCTACACCAATAATACCCTTAACTCTTTTCGGCATCAGTTTAGCGGCTTCTGCAATCACACCACCGGCCATGGAATGCCCAACTAAGATGACGGATTCGAGTTGTTCTTTCTCGATTACGGCTTTGATGTCTTCAGCAAACGCAACCATGGTGTACTCTTCACGGTTGAACGACGAGTTACCGTGCCCAGCTAAGTCCATGGTGATTACTTGGTACTGCTTTGAAAACTCACTCACTTGGTTTTGCCAAAGCCTACTGTCTAAGCTCCAACCGTGGATGAAGATCAACACTGTCTCCCCACTCCCACTTTTGCCATACGCAATTTGCTCACCATCGTGAGATATCGCAATACCGTAATTAACTTTTGAATCATGAGCCATGGCACTCACGCTACTAAGCGTCATGAATATCAAGAGTGTGATGTTTAGTATTAAACGTTTCATAGTGTCTCTCTACTTACTTTGGAGGGAACGCAGAAAGCGCCCCTCTCAATCAATGTAGCCACTATAAAGTGTGAAGCTGTAGACGGGTCAATAGTGATTTAGATAAAGATCAACTCTCTGCTGGTGACTTAACCAACTAATTTCTGCATCAAAGCGATTTAGTTAAAGGTTGTAAAAACAAAAGCTACCCAATGGTAGCTTTTGTTTTATCTATTACTTAACACGACTCGCTCATACTCCGCACGAAGTTTGATATACGGTTCACGTTGAAGTAGACGGTTGTCGGTTAGCTCAATGATATGAGCATCTTGCTTGTACGTAGACAAGGCTTCGTTATCCATTGCGCACAAGATTACTTGATAGCCTGTTGGAATGTTCTCACTTACTACGCCCATTACTTGCTCATATCTGTGCTTTGCTTGTTCCTGCTGGTTCGGTGTATCAATAACAAATGGAGCAAGCTGGCAATGATTCGCATTGTCTATCTGGCGCAGAACGGCTAACTGGTAGGCTAATATGCCTCGTGTTCCTTCAGCAGCTCCTCCACCGAGGATCTTCTTGTAATCCATTGGAGCTTTGACACCATCAAGGTTCACACCTGTAGCAGATAATGTATTAATGCTTTCAACTAAATTACCTAGAAACAACTCATTGAGTTCCTTCTTCTGTTGTATGCTGAGAAGTTGTCCTTGCTCCTTTTTGATATCGCTCTGCTTTTCCTTTGCCTGCTGGGACTGAAGCTGATAGTTCTCAACTTTTTGAATGACGTTATTATTTAAGTTCTTTTGTGATACTGCATGAAGTACCTGCTCAAATACCTTCAGCTCCTCACATTTATTCTTTGGAGCTTCCTCATTTAAGTACTTTTCATTAATTCGTTCGATTTCAGAGGAAACAAAACTAAGCTCTTCAACAAGCTCTTTTCGTTGTTGATATTTATCTTTGAGGTTAACCTCAATGCTATTTGCTTGCTGCTCTAAAGCTTCTTTGTCAGCTAAAAGACCCGCTCGACTAAGAAGCGAATTATCATGTTCAACACCACATAAAGGACATTCTAGAGAGTCTGACGGTACATTCTCTACTGCGAAAGTATAATCTTCATCAAGCTCCCTTGCTGAAGTACTAGCGATAAGGTGTTGTTGTTCTAAATCATAGATTTCATTGACTAGTGTTGATTGTTTCTTAAACAGTTCAGATTGGCGAGCGGAAAAGGATGTTAGTTCTTCTTCAATCTCTAGCTGGATAGATTCAAACTCTTCTTGAGAAACAGCAATAGTCTGTTCAGGAGCTGCTTCGTCAAATACGTTGATTGCTTCTGTAATACGGTTTACTTGCTGGTTTGCTTCTACTTCAATGGCCTTTTGTTCAAACTTATCCTCTTCAAGCACAAAATGATCGTTGGATAAATAGCCGCAAAAATACTTAATAAGGGTAGATTTGAAATTGCTGTATTGACCAAGCCCTTCAAATCCACCCCATGGTTGATCCCAACTCTTCTTTTGGTCAATGTAGAATGGTAGGAAATAAAAAGCTGGAGGTGGGCATTCTAGTCCTCCCTGTCTGTTTGACAGCATAAGATCAAAACCGACTTCTTCTGCAAAATCTTGTGCAAATTGACCTGTTATTTTCGAATATTTCTGCAACGCTTCGTCTTTGCGACCAAAATATATTCCATCGACATAGCGGCTACAGATGTACTCTGTTTGGTTAATTTTAAAATACAAGATGGCTTTAACGTCATTTGACTTCCAGTCTTTGTCAAAGTGAGGGTCACAGCCTAAAGCCCAGAAAAGGTTCTTTACTAGTGTTGATTTACCAATACTATTGTCGTTTCCGGTAACGAGATTGAGTCTCTTCGGAAACATGAACTGATTCGCCAGTTTTTTCGAATCGGACAGTAGAACTAGACGTTGAAATTGCAAGCCTTTCATTTTTGTGTTTCCTAAGGTTTCTAATCAATAATTTGTAATTTTTTTGCATTATTAAGCCTTTAATAAGCAGTAGATGACTTCAAGCAATAGCCGGTCTTGATCGGTCACCTTTCTGAGCAAGCCATCAATTGTTGCTTGTTGAACGAGGGCATTTATATGACTCGCGTCATCGCTAAATTGACTTGCATCTACTTTGTTGTTGGAAGTTCTAAATGACTCTGTGAGCTCTATATCCAACGCGCTCATAAAACCGGCGCGGCTTAGAGCAATTCTTGCAAAATCACGTTTTAAAGTCCGTTTTTGTCTAGAATCGAAATCCAATTCACCTGCTAGGTCATTAAATTCATTTTTCAGATCATCGATACCTGAATAACTGGAGTGCATCGTGATTACTTTATGGACATTGGTAGAAGTTAATGATTTCTTTTCTATCAGCCGTTCCCAGTCTTTGTAGTCATATTCTAATCGACTCAATCGCCCCATCTCATCAATAACAGCTCGGTAGATTTCCACTGGGTTGCTATACGCTCCAGGGAATAAATTGTTCACCAAATAAGCAAAGCGTGACACTACGTAGTCTTCTTGATTTTTCAGTTGAATTTCAGGGACAATAAAATGTAGGTGCTCGGGCATCAAAAGAATATTGAGCTCTTTATGAATTGCTTGCGTTAAATGTGCTAGTTCTACACTATCAATATCACCAGTCTTAATAATGTCTAGCTTAAGGCCTTTATCTATTCCCAAGCTAAAACCACTTGATGACACTAATCCTATAGTCGTGATTCGGTCTTCATACTGAGTATCAATACAAGAGCTGAGAAGCTTAGCCAAAACAGAACTCTTTAGTGTGTTGTTCGCTCCTCTAGCTCTGCTAGTTAATGATCCTGATGTGTATGGCTTTCCTACATTTTTCACTTGATAAAACTCAAATCGAGCTGCTTCAGCTTCTAATGAGTTCGCTATTACAACATCTTCGTGGTGCTCGACGAAAACAGCGTATTCTTCTTTCTGCTTATGTTTATCAATAATTGCACATAATGCCCAATGAACTTGAAAACCATATTTTCCAGACGTACTTGCCCCTGCTGATTCTCTTTGAGCTTCTGCAAGTGGATTATCTACCATATGACCTATTACCAACTAAAAAATGATTTGTACTTTTTAAAAGTATGCCAGCATACAGTATACTTTCGATATCATTCTATCTTGTTGAACTAGCTCATAAATTTAAACTCAGACCATTAAAGAACAAAATGAGTCCACTGGATTATTTTCTTAATCTATTGCTTAAAGCGTGCGTGATAACTCATAAGTGTCCAATTGCGAGTTATCCCCTTCTCATTACCGTCTGTGATCACCAAGCGATTCTGTCGTACCTTAATTACCAAGCGACTTTGTCATTACAATAACTACCGAGGGATTTTGACGGGACTGAATTAGCGTACTTTTTAAAGTAATCAAATAAGCTTTAAAGGGTGCTAAGGATGTTCTACATGGATTCAAAATCACAGTTTACTGTCGATATCATTAGCAAGGTCATTGATGGTAAAATGACTATCAATAGTGCAGCCCAATTACTGCAAAAATCACGGAGAACCGTTGAACGTTACTTGAGCCGCTATCGCAAGGAAGGCATTCGGTTCGTGATTCACGGTAATACTGGTCGTGCTCCCATCAATAAAATCCCTGAGGCACTCAAGAAAGAGGTCCAAGCCCTCATTCAAACCAAGTACTACGACTTTAATCTTCAACATCTATCAGAGCTTTTGAGTAAAAATGAAGGGCTGTCGATTAAGCGTGAAACGTTACGTTCTTGGGCGCATGATATTCACCACGTGAAGCGCTCTAAACGACGTAGAAGTCGAGTGAGAAAGTATCGAGAGCGTATGCCGTCGCCTGGGCTTATGCTGCAAATGGATGGTAGCCCTCATCGTTGGTTTGGTGATGAAAAGTCTTGTTTGATTGCCATTATTGATGATGCTACCAGTGATATTCATGCGCAGTTCTTCCCGTCAGAGACCACTGAGGGCTGCATGAAGGTGATGCGAGCTTATATTGAAAAGCGAGGCATATTCAAAACCCTTTACGTGGATAGAGCGGGGATCTTTGGTGGGCCGAAACGCAGCAACTTCTCGCAAATGCAGCGAGCTTGTGAGGAACTCGGTATTGAAATTATCTTCGCCAACTCACCTCAAGGTAAGGGGCGTATAGAGCGCTCCTTCGATACCTTCCAAGATAGGTTGGTGCCTGAACTTCGATTGCACAACATCACCGATATGGAGAGTGCGAATCGATACTTACAAGAGGAGTTTATCCCAAAATACTGGATGAATAATGTGATGGTTCAGGCGACTAACTCGAGCTCTGCTTTCAAGTCGTTGCCACCAGACCTAGACCTTAACAGCATCTGCGTACAGAAAGAATATCGAACGATACGACGTGACCACACGTTTAGCTTTGATAGCAAAATGTACGTTATCGATTCGCCAGTACGTTACTCCATAGAGAACCAAAAAGTAGAAATCCGATGTCAGTTCGATGGCACCTTCTCAGCTTACTTCGGTCATCGACGGTTAGATATCACTGAGTTAGTTGAACCGCGTAAATGTCATGAGTATGGTAAAGAGGTGCAGCGCAAAATAGAAGCTCTGGAGTTGGTCGCGGAGCTTGGTAGTGTCTCTAAAGCCGCTCGGATCTTAGGTTGTTCACGCCAAACCTTATATACCTATCAGCAAATAATGGAAGAGGAAGGGCCTCTCGGTCTTAAGCGAATCAATAAGCCACTGAAACGCAGTAAAAACGCAATCCCAGAGAGTACCGAAGACAGGATTATCGAGTTGACGTTGCTCAACCCGCACAATACGTCGATACAAGTGATGAAGCTACTCAAACAAGAGAACATTACCGTGAGTATCAGTACCATCCAGACTATCTGGAAAAGAGAGAAGCTCAATACTCGAGAGATGAGAATCAAACAATCCCAATCGATGAATATCGATGTGTGAGGCAGTCGAACGATATGACTACTAGAATATAAAGGCATGACAGAATCGGTTGGTACTTACCCCGTCACGTTCCCTCAGTAATGACACCCTTCTCATTACCGTCCCAAAACAAAAAGGCCTCGCAATGCGAGGCCTTTGATTTTTCTATCTATCAGAAGAGATTAGTCGCGAAGTGCAGCGCCGAATTTCTCTGAGATTGAAGCTACGATAGCATCTACTGAACCAGCGATGTCTGCATCTTCAAGTGTGCGCTCTACAGACTGTAGGCTAAGTGCGATTGCTAGGCTCTTCTTACCTTCTTCAACGCCTTGACCAACGTATACGTCGAACAGTTTAGCGCCTGTTAGGAATTCGCCACCAGCAGCGATACACGCTTCTACGATGTCGCCAGAAGCGACTGCTTCGTCAACAACTACTGCGATATCACGACGGTTTGCAGGGAACTTAGATACGGCTACTGCTTCTGGAAGCACGCGAGTGTTGATAGCTGCCCATTCGATTTCGAATACGATAGTACGGCCGTTAAGACCAAACTTACGCTCTAGTTCTGGGTGAACAGTACCAATGATACCCACTTCTTTACCATCTACTACGATAGCCGCAGTTTGACCTGGGTGAAGTGCTGGGTGCTTAGCTGCTTTGAAGCTGTATGCGATTTCGTTTGCAGAAAGCTCAAGAACGGCTTCTAGGTCACCTTTAAGATCGAAGAAATCTACAGTGTTAGTTGCAATGTCCCAGTGCTCTTCGCCACGAGTACCAGAGATAACGCCCGCAAGCATCATTTCTTGGCGCATGCCGTTTTCAGCCGTTGCTTCAGGGATGAAACGTAGGCCTGATTCGAATAGACGAACGCGAGACTGTTGACGCTTCTGGTTGTGAACAACTGTGTTTAGTAGACCTTGGATTAGGCCAAGACGCATTGCTGACATATCCGCAGAGATTGGGAATGGCAGGATTAGCGGCTCAACACCAGGTACAACAAGTTTTTGCTGCTCTGGTTCTACGAAGCTGTATGTGATTGCTTCGTGGTAGCCACGGTCTACAAGAAGGTCACGAACGCGCTTAAGCGGTTGGTCAGCTTCTTTGTGGTCATTCATTTTAAGTGCCGCTTTAGGCGCTTGGTTTGGAATGTTATCGTAACCGTAGATACGACCTACTTCTTCAATTAGGTCTTGCTCGATTGCGATATCAAAACGCCAAGATGGAGACGTTGCCGTCCAGCCAGCGTCTGTCGTTTCAACGTTACAACCTAGGCGAGTAAGAATTTCCACTACGTCTGTAGATGGGATTTCGTGACCTAGTAGGCTATCTAGCTTAGCGCGACGTAGAGCAACTACGTTTGCTTTAGGAAGATCAGCTTCAGATTCGCTGCCGTTTACTGGCGCAACTTCACCACCACAGATTTCAACTAGAAGCTGTGTTGCACGCTCCATAGCTGCTGCTTGTAGCGTTGAATCAACACCACGTTCGAAACGTAGAGAAGAATCAGTGTGAAGGCCGTAAGCACGCGCGCGACCACGGATGTGATCCGGTGCGAAAAATGCAGCTTCAAGAAGTACGTCTGTTGTTTCAGTTGTTACACCCGACTCTTCACCACCAAAGATACCAGCGATTGCTAGTGCTTTGTTGTGGTCAGCGATAACAAGTGTGTTGCTGTTTAGTTCAGCTTCGTTGCCATCTAGAAGTGTTAGCTTTTCGCCCTGCTCTGCTAGACGAACCACGATACCGCCTTCGATCTTAGCTAGATCAAATGCGTGCATTGGTTGGCCTTGCTCTAGCATCACGTAGTTTGTGATGTCTACAACTGGGTCGATTGAACGGATACCACAACGGCGCAGTTTTTCTTGCATCCAGATTGGAGATTCCGCTTTCACGTTTACGTTCTTAACCACACGGCCAAGGTAACGTGGACAAGCATCAGTTGCTTTGATTTCAACAGATACTGTGTCTTCAATGCTTGTTGCAACAGTTTCAACTGCTGGCTCTGTAACGTCTGCGCGGTTTAGTACGCCAACTTCACGAGCAAGGCCACGGATGCTGAAGCAGTCTGCGCGGTTTGCTGTTAGGTCTACGTCGATAGTTACGTCGTTAAGCTCAAGAAGCTCACGTACGTCCATGCCTAGCGTTGTGCCTTCTGGTAGCTCAAGGATGCCGTCAGACTCTACGTCGATACCTAGCTCAGAGAAAGAACAAAGCATGCCGTGCGATGGAACGCCACGTAGTTTTGCTTTCTTGATTTTGAAGTTACCAGGCAGTA
The DNA here is from genome assembly GCF_041468865.1 of Vibrio sp. 10N.286.52.C3. Classification (NCBI taxonomy): domain Bacteria; kingdom Pseudomonadati; phylum Pseudomonadota; class Gammaproteobacteria; order Vibrionales; family Vibrionaceae; genus Vibrio; species Vibrio sp. 10N.286.52.C3. Next base: position 118,823 of record NZ_JBFRJM010000028.1, read on the forward strand.
CTGCGCCAACTGTTGCTACTGCTACAGTTAGGCCAAGACGACAGTTAGATGCACCACATACGATGTCTAACAGCTCTTCTTCGCCGATATCAATTTTAGTTACTTGTAGTTTGTCTGCGTCTGGGTGCTGACCGCACTCAACCACTTTACCTACTTTAACGCCGGTGAATTCACCAGCAACAGGTTCTACATCGTCAACTTCCAAACCAGCCATAGTGATTTGGTGAGCTAGCTCTTCGCTGTTAATTGCAGGTTTAACCCACTCGCGTAGCCAAGATTCACTGAATTTCATAGTTTCGACTGCCCCGGATTACTTGAATTGTTTAAGGAAACGAAGGTCGTTCTCGAAGAACGCACGAAGGTCATTTACGCCGTAACGAAGCATCGTTAGACGCTCTACACCCATACCGAATGCAAAACCAGAGTATTTCTCAGGGTCGATGCCAACAGAGCGAAGTACGTTAGGGTGAACCATGCCACAGCCTAGAACTTCTAGCCATTTGCCATCTTTACGTTTCACGTCAACTTCAGCTGAAGGCTCTGTGAACGGGAAGAATGAAGGACGGAAACGCACTTCAACTTCTTCTTCAAAGAAGTTACAAAGGAAATCGTTAAGAATGCCTTTAAGTTGTGCGAAGTTTACGTTCTCATCAACTAACATACCTTCCACTTGGTGGAACATTGGCGTGTGAGTTTGATCGTAGTCGTTACGGTAAACACGACCCGGAGCAATGAAGCGGAATGGCGGTTTGCCGTTTTCCATCGTACGGATTTGAACACCAGAAGTGTGCGTACGTAGCATTAGATCAGGGTTGAAGAAGAAAGTATCGTGATCAGTACGAGCTGGGTGATCGTCTGCGATGTTTAGTGCATCAAAGTTGTGGAATGCATCTTCGATCTCAGGGCCAGACTCAGTGCTAAAGCCAAGCTCACCAAAGAACTGTTCGATACGCTCAACAGTGCGAGTAACTGGGTGAAGACCACCGTTCTCAATGCGACGACCTGGTAGGCTCACATCGATAGTTTCTTCAGCTAGTTTCGCTTCAAGCTCTGCACGTTGTAGTGCGTCTTTGCGAGCTGCGATCGCTTGTTGAACAGCACCTTTCGCTTTGTTGATCTCTTGACCAGCAGTGCGACGCTCTTCAGGTGGAAGTTTACCTAGGCTTTGTAGTTGAAGAGTTAGTTCACCCTTCTTACCTAAATACTGAACTCGCACTTCATCAAGTGCGACTAACGAATCTGCTGTATCAATAGCAGTCGTTGCATTAGCAATGATCTCTTCTAGATGTTGCATCATTTCCTCATCTACCAGTTGGTAGTGTCCGTATCGGATGATTAGTTTTTTAGATAGCTACACATAGTAATCAAACACGCAACCAATGCCAAATTGAATCGCTAAAAGAACAAGTTATTGCCTAAAAACACGGCAAATTTAACAGGATATTAATGAGGAGTAGGAAGAAGTGGAACAATTACAGGTTCCACTTCTTAATTTGGAAATGACCTGAAGGCTAGATCTGAATAGAACAAACGCTGTTCTTCCCTGCGTTTTTTGCTAAATAGACGGACTCATCAGCGGCTTTAACCAACTCATTCATGGTTTCGAATTCTTGGGTCATTTCAGCGACACCGACACTAATACTGCCAATCCAAACTTGATGACTGGTTTCAACCTCTAATTCAGACACTTTCTGTCGAGCGGTTTCCGCGATGTACATCCCACCTTTAAGGTCGGTGTTTGGGCAAATAACCAAGAACTCATCGCCACCTAACCGGCAAACAATATCATCATTACGGAACGTGTTTTTCAGTTCACGCGAGAGGGTTTGTAGCACCAAGTCGCCTGCATCATGGCCGCTGGTGTCATTAATGCGCTTGAAGTGGTCGGCATCAATCATAATACACACTAAAGGCATGCCCAGTTCTTTGGAGTCTTGCCAATGCAGCGCTAACTGTTTAAAAGCACTACGACGGTTATGCAAATTAGTAAGAGAGTCGGTTAATGACAGTTCTTCAAGTCTCTTATTCGCTCGTTTTAATTCTGCCGTACGTTCCTCAACTTTATCTTCGAGTAACTGGTTGAAGCGTAACAACTGTTTGTTTCGTTCAGAGACTTGTTCAAACAGGCCGTTAAGCGCAGCCAACAGCGGGACAGTCGCAGAATCTTGCTGCTTTTCTTCCGCTTCAAAGGCTTGCAGAGGTGTCGCGCCCTCTTCTATCGCGGTCATTTGTCGCGCCATGTTTTGGTCGATGCCGAGGATGTGGTAAGCAAGCCAGTGGATCAATAAATCAAGTAACTGCCGTGCTGACGACTGATCTTCTTCCATGATGAAAGCTTGCATACTGTAGATATCTTGCATAAATACACGATGCACTTTGATATGCTCTTCAATGTGTCGCTCATACACACCGCAATCTCTCATCAAAGATTCTTCTTCTTTAAAGTGAAATTCGGCATAGCATGTGAGATCGAGTAAAGCGACGTTTATGTCGTCGATAGAGATAGTGTTCTCTGACAACAGATTTCCGTAGTGGTTGATAATACCAACAAGATATTGATGCTGTTCATCTACAACACCAATGCCTGTTTCAAAGTTTTTATCCCAATTAAATGAATTCATAAATCCCTTAAGGCCGATACCACCAGCACGATTTACATGCATATTCGGAGGTTATAGATACTGAAAAAATATAACCATTTTACCTGTAGGTTTATTCGATTGTTTGATCCACTTTATAAAAAGACGACTTTGAACATTCTAAATATGGCTCATCTTAAATTTGAGACGTCCCCCCCAACAGGAACGCCCCACGAAGCTAACACTAGAAATAATATTCCAACGCCATCTCAACAAAGTCATCCTTGCGTGCGAAGAACAACAAGTCCTCTGGGGTTTCGTTCTCAAACAGCCATGCGTTTAATCGCCACTTGAGATTGTTGTTGATGCGGCTTGAGGCTTCCAGCTTTGCACTGTAGACATCGCTGTTATCTAAGTCTTGTGTGATGCCTGTAAGCACTTCGGTTCCGTCTTCATCATTCAAGGCGAAACGGGCGCCAAGGAACACATCGTTTTGGCCGATTGTTTGGGCATTGTTGCCTCGGCTGTCATACAAGTATTCCGCAATGAAGCCGATGTCCCAATACGATTCAAGCGCTCCAACCCAAGTGTATTCAAAGCCTGTGACTACGCCTGTGTGGTTGTCGTAGCTGTCGCGATAAATGCTTTCTAGCTTCCATAACCAGTCTCCGATAATGCCTTGCACATCCAATCCGAAGTGTTGCATTTGGGCGTAGTATGGCTTGAGTTGATTGCCTTCCACACGGTAATAAGGGTCGCGGTTTGTGCCACCTAAATAACTTAAACCGACATCCCAATCACCGTACATTTGGCTGTAACGCAATGCCACATCAACGTGTTTTTCTTCTCGTGAAGATTCGTAAAGCGCATCGTCCGATACTAGCACGGTTGGCCTTAATCGACCGTCTTCGCCTGCGAAGGTACGCTCACGAAAATACGGCAGTAACATGGCGTCTATGGTGCCCCACTCTTTTATCGAGGTGAAGTGCACCATAGGCTGACCTAACTTGGATTCGCCATCGACCGATTCAATGGCATCGGTCTGGTTTACCACATCCACTAAATGCGCCGATTCGGTTACGCCCCAAAATACCTTTCCAACACCCGCTCGCAGTTCGTAATCATCCCAATAGGTTAAATACAAGGCTTCGCGAATATCACCATGAGTTCGTTCATCGTCTTCACTGTCTAGGCGATAAAACGGGGTGAAGGTAATGCTGCCGTTGCCCTCTTGTTGCTCCCAGTAAAACTCTGGCTGCAACACCAGTGAGCTTTGTCCTTTGTCTTGCCCTTGTAAGCCGTCGCTAAAGAACTGCCTATGTTCAAGGTTAACCTGCCCTGCTAGCTCCGGGGTGACCTGTTCTACGAACTCAAAGCTAAAGCCTGCCGCCACACAAGGCAACGACACCTGCATAAGCCCGACGGTCGCCGCCAAGGTTAAGGATAATTGGGTTCCTGTTGCCACAATCCTTTTCATATTCCTGCCTTATTTCGCACGTTTTAGTGTGTTCTTTTGGAAATCCTTGTCTTTAAGACCGGTCTGGAACACTAAATCTGTCGTGGTTAATACGGTGCTTTTGCCTGTTTGATGGTTTTGCATCGCCATGGTGTGTGCGCGCCAGTATTGGTTTAGGTACTGTTTGTAGTCTTGGAACGATAGAGTTTTAAGCAGTGCGCCTTTGCGGTCGTAAAACTCGACTTTCATTGGGCGGTAGTGCTGTTGGTCTAGCCATACCTTTTGCATGGTGTAGCCTGAGTTTTTATCGGTCGGTACTTGCTCTAAAACAAAGGTGTCTACGCCTTCCAGTTTCGCGTCTTCAATGTAGTTGAAGGTGTACTTTTCAAGTTCAAACGAGCTTAAGTCCTCATACGCAAATTCACTGCCCATAAACGGGCCAGATTTGTTGCGTGAAGAGATGCGTTTTACACGCTTGAGTGCAGGAAGATACAACCACTGGTCATCGGATTTGGTGATTAGCGAATGGTTTAGGAAAGCCGTGCCTTTTACGTCGCGTGGTTCATCAAAAATGGTTAAGCCTTTGTCGCCATCGTCATCGACTTCCAAAGATTTCAATCGCATCAGACGTGTACTGCTTTCGCCCTGCTTGTTGCGAAGTAGCATTTCCATGGTTGCGACAGAATCGCCCCACCCGACATCGGCGGCTTTGCGTTGTTCGGCAATTTCTAAGCCTTTCGCTGGGTCTGCTAATGCTGGGAAAGCGGCGAATGTGCTCAGTGCCAACGAGCTAACAGTAAGTAATGTAGTAGCGAATGTTTGTTTAACGCTTTTCATAAATATCTCCTTGAGTCAGCCCACCGCAGCAGGCCGACGTTTCCTTATTTGGTCGAAGTAGTCAGTTCGGCTGTCGATCTAGGCTGCGACTTGGTATCTGGCTTTGATTCGTGCTGAGTTTTAGCTGAATAGTGGGTCTGTTTGTCGAAGATCATCAGTAAGCTTGGTAGCAAGATGAAATCGACCACCAGCGCAATGAAAATCACAATCGCACTGAGTAAGCCCATGTCGGAGTTGAGTCTGAAGCTCGACATCGCCAGTACAGAGAAACCGGCCACTAGCACAACAGTGGTGATCCACAAAGCGCGACCTACGGTGTGGAAAGCGTATCGAACCGCTTCTTCTGCTGATTTCCCTTCGATTCTTGCGCGCTGGTATTTACTCAAGAAGTGCACCGCATCATCAACCACGATACCCAACGTGAGCGTGACCACGACTGACAAACCGAGGTTGATTTCACCTGAGATAAGCGCCCATAAACCAAAGCCAATGATCGCAGGCGCAATGTTGGGCACTAGGCTGATCATGCCTAAGCGAACCGAGCGCAATGCAAAGATCATCAAGCCAGAGATAAGCACTAGGGTGATAGGCAAAGTTGATAGCATGCTCGCCATGTTGGTTTCGCCAATATGAGCAAACATCAGTGACGGGCTCGAAGCCACCACTTCATATTGCGGTGCATTGGCTGCAAACCATGAGTAAATGCGCTCTTCGAGTTCGACTAGCTCAACGCTGCCAAGGTTATCGACGGTGAGTACCATTTTGATCGATGATTTATCGACGTTGATCTGGTTGTTCAAGTCCAAGCCGTACGGCAGAGACATTTCGTAAAGCAGCAGATATTGCGCGGCAAGTTCACGGTTCAGCGGTAGCTTGTAGTAGCTGTCGTCGTCGGCATGCATATTCTTGTTCAAACGCATGTAAACATCAGAAAGCGTGGCGACATGGTCGGTTTCTGGTTGAACACGTAGCCACTCAGTAAAGTCACCAATCGCTTGCAAGAACACAGGATCAGCAATCGCTTGAGACTCGTTAGTTTTCACTGCGATACTGAGGGTTGTCATGCCGCTGACGGTCTCTTCCATGAAGTCGGCCGCTTGTCTGAATTCACTTGAGGTATCGAAATACTTCACCGATTCATCGTTGACTTTGTTGAGCGGAATTAACGCGGCAGCGCCAACAATCACTAGCGTAGAAATCGGCAGCAGTGCTTTACGGTTAGTTACGACAAAATCGCCCAGCTTATCCATGAAGGTGACTTTGTCTGCCGCCTTAGGGTTGGCAGGTAGACGTTTGACTGGCAGCAGTTTTAGCAACGCTGGCAACATAGTCACAGACAAGAAGCACGCAATAAGTACACCCAGTGCCGATAAGTTACCGAAATCACGCAGCACTGGTGAGTCCGACATGTTCATCATCAGGAAACCAATCGCAGTGGTCACCGAGGTGATCAGAATCGGCATCGCATTGAGCTTGATGCTGTATTGAATGGCTTGTGCTTTCTCCATACCGCGCTGCATCGCTTGTCTCATGGTCACAATCACGTGAACACAATCGGCCACCGCCAAAGTTAAAACCAAGGTTGGCACATTCACGGTTGCGGTACTCAAGAACATCCCTGCCCAACCAGACAATCCCATGGTGGCAACAATCGAAGAGATGATCACAATGAGCGTCGCCACCACACTAAAGAACGAGCGCAGCATAAAGGTCAGGAACACCAGTACCACCAACAGCATTAAGGGAACGAGCGTTGAGCTGTCTTCTTGAGCCGAAGTCATAAATGCGTTGTTCATGGCTATGATGCCCGCTTTATGGAATTCGACATTAGGATACTGAGCTTGGTACTTGCCGATCATGGTATTGATTGCCGCAATCACCTCTTGCACTTCTGCGGTTTTGTCCACTTCTGGCAGTTGCACGGTGACGTTCACAATCGTCACATCGCCAGAGGCCGACACCAAGGCATTCTTAAGCAACGGCTCGTTAAGGGCGATCTGTTTTACTTTGGCGATGCGTTCTGGTGTGTGTTCGTACTCTTCATACAGCAAGTCTTCTACCAAAAGATCATCTTCAATGGCTTCGGTGTGCTGATAATTAGCAAGGGAATCGACACGGCTTGAATACGGGATCTGCCACGCATCAACCGTGAGATTTTGAATCAGGGTGAGAGTTTCAGGGGTGAAGACATTGCCATCTTCAGGTGCGACAACAATCGCAAGGTTGTCGGTTTTTGCAAAGGTGGTTTGGATTTCATCGAACGCCATCAACTGCTTGTTGGTGCCTTCGAAGAAGATGTTGTAGTCCCCTCTAAAGTAGAGGTTCTTAGCCCCTAATGCAGAGAGAATGATGATTGAAAACACCACCAGCAGAACGATAAACGAACGCTTGGTAGGTATTGAGTGCCAACTGTTTAGATCTGTGTTTGCGCTATCAGCATTAGGGTTATCTCGGTTTTGCTGATCGAACGTGGGCTTCTGGCTGTCATGTTTCATCACAGTCTCCATTTGTGACGATTCGTCATATTTGTGTCATAAAAAGCCAGCCGAAGCTGACAAAAGACACAATGCTTAGTCAAACACTCAAGAAAACAGCAACCACAGTCGGTCAGTCTCAAGTTTGTGACGAATCGTCAAAAATGGTTATTAATAAACCCACATGTGTGGGCTTAACGGAAGCTATCGACCTACAGACTCTAAGTAAGCGATCTCTTCACTGAACAGTTCTTGTTCTACACGACGCCAAGTTTTGCGGTAATCCCAGTCACTAGAAAGGGGCTGCCAATTGAGGCCGTCTAGAATCATGTTCGCGTTGTGTAATACTGAATACGGGTCTTGTAACCGCTTAATACAATGACTGTTTGATGCATTCTGTGACAAAGCATTTGAACCAAATGCGATTGACCAGTTAGCAAAAACGATGGCATCTGAGCCAACGCCAGAAGAGAACTTTAGGTCACCCGCTTCTACCGCTTGGTTAACCATAGAGTCGCATTGTTCAATCACCAACTCTTCCAGTTCATTCATCTCGGCGACGCGTGCACTAGACGCTTTCTCTAGTACCCACGGGCTTTTAGCCATGATCGCACAGGTTGATAGTACCGGTTCCATGCGAGCATAGATTCGGTAAGCAACGTGCAATGCGACGATCTTTTCACGTGTGTTGCCTTCAAACTCTCCAGAGCGAGCAAACATCATTGCTTCTGTCTTGAGAGAGTGAATACATAACGCTAAAACGACGTCTTCTTTGCTGCAAAAGTGATTGTATATCGTACCTTTAGAATAAGAGCTCGCTGCCGTTAGCTTGTCCATCGTGAGGTTTCCGAACCCTTGTTCTCGAACCAGATCTTTTGCTAACAACATCAACTCTACTTCTCGGTCTGCAATAGACTGCTGCTTTTTAGACAACACGCCTTTGCAACCAAAGATACCTTGTTTATCGCCTTTACAACCAAAGCCAAACATAATTTTTTAGTCCGTATATGAGCTTAGCCGTTATCTAAGCTTCGCCAGTATTTAAAACACTCCTATCCAATATATTAACACGAATAGTAAATTCATGTAGTTAACCATTTTGTGACGCTTCGTCATTTCTGACTTATCGTCATAATAGCGCAAGTATTGATCATATCAAGGGGTTTTATAAATTAAATACATTTTGTGAATGGAAAGAGAATAAATGGGATATAGCTAAGAAAATCATCAATAGTTAACCTAAAGAGAAGACTTTAAAAGAAGACCTGTATTGTGACCAACAGAATGTGGACGCGAATTGGGCATTCTTAACCTAACAAAGAATGTAGGCACTTTAAGCTGCTATGCGTATTCATGCCCAATGATTCCTAGCTTAAACCACAAGAATGAATGACTGTAGGCTTACTTTATGGGGCAGACGTCTCCTTATGGTCAATATTTGGCTTACTAATGCCGTTTTCTGTTAAGTTGCTATAAATTCGGTAAGGGGTGACTTACAATAGTGACAACGACTTACCTTTTTTGAGAACACGATATTGAGCGCCAAATATTCTTATTTAGCTTGGCAAGTGAATACTTCTAGCCCTGCAGAAAAGCTGGTTTTATTGATGCTTGCAGACGGTGCTGACGAATTCGGCTACACCAATGTGTGCCTACAAACAGCAGGTCAACTTTGTGCTCTCTCTACGTTTGGTTTAGCCGACTGTCTTAAGTGTTTAGTCGACCAAGGTTTTCTCGATAAGGTAAAAGTAGATTATCGGGATAAAAAAGAGATTCACGTTTTCAAAATGCTCATTGAGCAAGAGCAAACTGCGGCGCACGTTGAGGTTCAACCGACCAATAGTATTCCGGTCTACTCTACGGCACCTGCACCTGCACCTGCACCTGCACCTGCACCTGCACCTAAGTTTCAGCCTGCTCCGGTACCAATGCAACATATGCAGCAGGCCCCTCGCCCACAAGGTCGAGGCTCAATGAACAGCAACACCGTCTCTACTCATGATCTCAACGAAGAAGAGATACCATCATGGGCAGAACGTGCGTTTAAATTCTCCGGTTTGACCGGTGACCATAGTTTAGTATGGAAGAAATTTGTCCTCTGGTATAAAGCCAAAGCCAATGAATTAATGCCATTATCTCGGATTGAATCCAAGCTGCAGTACTGGCTAGTTAACGAGAAGCAAAATGAAAGACAACAACAGCAGAAGACCTCTCAATATTCAGGAAATGCAGGACAAGCTCAAGGAAATGGGTATAGACAAAAGCTTAGCCCATCTGAACGCTTCAGGCAGCAGCTCATTCAAAAAGGCAAAAAGCCAACCTTCTGAGCCAGCTCAACCTGTTGTACCTGACGCTACAGGTCCATTAGTACCTGAAGTGATTGAAGCGCAAAGTACCGAAGTGAAAGTAGCGGCTGCACAAGCTGCGGATTCTGGTGCGTCTCAACAAGTACCTGTTGTTGATCAAGATCCTGCAGAGCTGGAACTAACCGATTGGTGTATTCACGTGTTCGGCTCTTTCTTGAGCGTGTACGAAACGCAGTGGGAATATCAGTACGGTAGTGAGCCAAGCGGTAAGTTCATTGAGTTTGCCAACTCTGTTGATTCAGACGGCCTTAACCGCGTTTTAATGCACTGCCACGAACGTATTCAGCTTGGCAACAGCTGGCCGCCGCAAATGGGTGAGCTGTGGATCTTGAAAGATTCTTTAACTGAAGAAGAGTTGCTGGATAGCCGTATCCGTGTGTTGTCTCGCACCGCTGCCAACAAAATTGAAAAATGGCTGATTCAGAACAAACTGTATGACTTGAAGCGTACGGCTGAAAACAAGCTGGATGGTCTGTTTAAGAAGTACTACTTGGAAGCAAAACGTTTAGATGAGAAAGGCATGCTGGAAACGGAGTTGCCGCAATTCCTGCTTGCCGCTAACTCAGTAAAGAACCTAAACGATTTAAAACGTGAAGAGTACGAAAGCCAGCACGGCAAAGCGATTAACCCAAGAATCCAGCGTATTCTGAACAGTAAAAAGTAACCGTCTACCCGCTGCCTGTTAGAAGAAAACAGAGTTGCAATTACCCGGTTAACAGATACAAAAATGCCAGCTATCAAGCTGGCATTTTTTATGAATTCTAACGAACTCTTTAACGACTATCCGACCGTTATTTACGATCGTTTTACTGATTGATTACAGTAGGTGAATAGTTGCGTTTAGAGAGAAAACGCCTGCGTCGTCATCTTTCATTTTGAAGTTTTGGTAGCTAGCGCCTACAGATAGTGGACCGAAGATGAAGTATTCAGCGCCTACAGCGTACATTACGTCTACATCGTCTTGCTTGAAGTTATCGCCTTTCACTTCGTATGAGTGAAGACCACCCTTCGCGTATACGTGAAGAGGACCGAAGTCGATGCTTGGTTTGATCGCTAGGTAAGCAGTGCTTACGTCAACACCTTGTTTAGCACGGTTGCCGTAGCTAACGTTGTCGAAAGAACCTAGATCCCAGTAACCCGCTTCAACACCGATTAGTGGAAGGATACCTGTACCTACGTGGATGCCCACCGCGTTTTCATCTTCACCAGCGAATGAGTTTTGACCACCCATTACACCGCCGTACAACCAAGAATCAGCCATTGCTGTTGAAGATGCACCTAGTAGTGCTAGTGCCAATAACGTTTTTTTCATATTCGACCTTTTTCGTCCTAGTGGCAGGCCTTGAGTGGTAATAAATTGCCACCAAGTCGCCCTGTATGTAATAACTATTCAATTAGTAATGCAATAAGCAAGATTTATACCCAAACCTTGCCATTGCGTCTAGCTTTATTCCTTTAGCAAGCATCAATCGCGTTTTTAACACGCTTATCTGATACTGGGTAAGGCGTACCGAGCTGCTGTGCGAAGAAGCTTACACGAAGCTCTTCTATCATCCAACGCACCTCTTTTACATTTTCTGGAACCGCGATCCCTTTTGGAATTTTATTCAGCAGTTCTTTGTAATCATTCATTACTGACTCAACTTTGATCATGTGAAGACGATCTTTGTTCGGGTCAATTGGCAGTTTTTCCATGCGGCGTTCAATCGCTCTCATATAGCGTAGAATATCCGGCAAGCGTTTCCACCCACATTCTGTGGCAAAACCCTTAAAAATCAAACCTTCTACTTGAGCTTTTATGTCAGAAAGTGCGAATGCCATAGAAAGATCCACGCGTCCTTTCAGCTTTTTACTGATGCTGAATGCCGTGGTTAGGATGGTTTCAACCTGTTGAGCAATCTCTACTACGGTATCACCCAGCTCTGCACGTACGTGTTCTTTCAGAGCTTCAAACTGCTCTGGTTCCCAAACCAAACCGCCCTTCTCTTCAATCAGCTTATCAATACCACAAGCGATACAGTCATCGATAAGATCGAGTACCTGTCCGTATGGGTTGAAGTACAAGCCAAGTTTCGATTTGTTCGGCAGGTTCGAGTGCAAGTATTTGATCGGTGATGGCACGTTCAACAAGATTAAACGACGCTGACCCGATTTCATTGCCGAGATTTGCTCTTGCTCGGTTTCGAACAGTTTGATCTCTACGCTGTCTTTGGTATCCACCAGCGCAGGGAAGGCTTTAACATCGTAGCCACCACGTTTCTGTTGGTAGACTTTTGGTAATTCACCAAAGCTCCACGTGTGCAGGTTCTGCTGCTCGATATCGTCGTCTGCCACTTTAGAAAGCGTTTCTTGAACCTTGTCTTTCAGGCTCTCTTTCAACTCATGCAGATCTTTCTGTTCTTTCAGCTTACGCTTGCGATGATCTACAGCGCGGAATGTTACCTTTAAGTGCTCTGGAATCTGGTCTAACTTCCAGTCATCACGTACCACTTCCACACCCGTCATGCGGCGTAGCTCTTTCTCAAGAGAATCCAGTAACGGTGCTTCAAGCGGTGTCACACGTGCCAAGAATGCATCTGCGTAGTTTGGCGCAGGTACAAAGTTACGGCGTAGCGTTTTAGGTAACGACTTAATCAAGCTAATTACTAGCTCTTGACGTAGACCCGGGATCTGCCAATCAAAACCGTTCTGGTCGATCTGGTTCAAGATAGGCAGCGGAATGTGTACCGTTACACCATCGTTATCGTCGCCCGGCTCAAATTGGTAACTCAGCTTGAGCTTGATACCGTTTTGGTGCCAGAAGTTCGGGTAATCCAAATCAGTAACGTGGCTAGCATCGCCTCGGAACAGCATCGACTTTTCAAAGTTAAGCAGCTCAGGAGTTTTCTGACTGGTCTTCTTCCACCACGTATCAAAATGACGGCCTGACACTGCCTCTTCGCCAACACGTTGATCATAGAAGTCGAACAGTTCATCATCATCGATCAAGATGTCACGACGACGCGATTTATGCTCTAGCTCTTCGACTTCTTGTAGAAGCTTACGGTTCTGCTTGAAGAAAGCGTGTTTGGTTTCCCACTCACCTTCTACTAATGCACTACGTACAAACAACTCACGGCTGACGGTGGCATCAATCGCGCCGTAGTTCACAAGGCGCTTAGGTACGATTGGGATTCCGTAAAGCATCACTTTTTCGTGTGCCATTACCGCCGCTTGTTTCTTCGACCAATGTGGTTCGCTGTAACTGCGTTTAATCAGGTGTTTCGCTAGCGGTTCAATCCATTCAGGTTGAATCTTCGCGATAACACGGCCCCAAAGTTTTGAGGTTTCTACCAGCTCCGCAGACATGATCCACTTAGGCTGTTTCTTAAATAGGCCAGACGCAGGGAAGATGTGGAAGCGTGCATTACGTGCACCTTGATACTCATTCTTCTCTTGGTCTTTCATACCGATGTGCGAAAGCAGACCTGATAGCAGTGACATGTGAATGCCATCGTAGCTGCCCGGTTCTGTATTCAACTTAGTATCTAGCTCACGCATTGCTTGGTGAATTTGGAAGTACACATCTTGCCATTCACGGATACGTAAATAGTTGAGGTAATCTTGCTTACACTGTTTGCGGAACTGGTTACTCGACAATGCTTTTTGCTGCTGCTTGATGTAATCCCATAAGTTCACAAACGTGATGAAGTCAGACTCTTTATCGAAGAAACGCTTGTGCTTGTCATCAGACGATTGTTGCTTATCTGATGGACGCTCACGCGGATCTTGAATCGACAACGCAGACGCGATCACCATCACTTCGTGTAGGCATCGGTTACGTGGCGCTTCAATTACCATACGCGCTAAACGTGGATCGATAGGCAGTTTTGCCAGCTTACGACCAATCGCGGTTAGCTTCTTCTTGTCGTCGCCGTGGTTCTTGTTTTTGTTCGCTGACGGTTCAACGGTGGCGATCGCACCAAGCTCTTCAAGCAGCCTTACACCGTCTTGAATGTTGCGCTTATCGGGCGCTTCAACAAATGGGAACGCTTGAATATCGCCTAGGCCTAGCGCTGTCATCTGAAGGATAACCGATGCTAGGTTAGTACGAAGAATCTCTGGGTCAGTAAACTCTGGGCGTGACTCGAAATCTTCCTCAGAGTACAAACGAATACAGATACCTTCTGCAACACGACCACAACGACCTTTACGCTGGTTTGCACTCGCTTGAGACACTGGCTCAATCGGTAGACGTTGTACTTTAGTACGGTAGCTGTAGCGGCTGATACGCGCCGTACCCGGGTCGATAACATACTTGATGCCCGGTACGGTTAACGAGGTTTCTGCCACGTTAGTTGCCAGCACGATGCGTCGACCAGTATGAGACTGGAAGATACGGTTCTGCTCACCCGCCGATAGACGCGCGTAAAGCGGGACAATTTCGGTATCACGAAGGTTGCGTTTACTTAATGCATCTGCGGTATCACGAATTTCTCGCTCACCGTTCATGAAGATCAAGATATCGCCAAGGCCTTCATCACACAGCTCATCAACGGCTTCAAAGATGCCTTCGATTTGGTCGCGGTCTGAATCACTTTCATCACCACCTAATGGGCGGTAACGCGTATCAACTGGGTAAGTACGACCAGACACTTCAATGATCGGTGCATTGTTAAAGTGCTTAGAGAAACGCTCTGGATCGATGGTTGCCGACGTGATGATCACTTTCAGATCAGGACGCTTTGGCAGTAACTCTTTCAGGTAACCCATGATGAAATCGATGTTCAGGCTACGTTCGTGCGCTTCATCGATAATGATGGTGTCGTACTGATTTAAGAAACGGTCGTGTTGAATCTCCGCCAGTAGAATACCGTCGGTCATCAGTTTGATTTGGGTATTGTCAGAAATCTGGTCGTTGAATCGAACCTTATAACCAACGAACTCACCCAGCTGTGTTTCCATCTCTTCAGCAATACGGTTCGCAACCGAACGCGCCGCAAGACGACGAGGCTGAGTGTGACCAATTAAGCCAAAGCGGCCGCGGCCAAGCTCAGAACAGATTTTCGGTAACTGAGTGGTTTTACCCGAACCCGTTTCACCCGCCACGATAACCACTTGGTTTTCAGCGATGGCTTTCGCGATGTCTTCGCGCTTTTGGCTAACCGGGAGAATTTCTGGGTATTCAATCGTTGGTTTCTGTGCCGCACGCTGAGTTGCCGTCATCATCGACTTAGCAATGTCTAACGCAATCTCATCAAAGACAGCGTGCTTAGCTTGTTCGTTCTTAATTTTGCTCGCACCAGCAATTCGCTTATTCAAACGGAAGCGATCGCGCATCATACATTCGTTGAGCGCTTTACGAAGAGAGGCTGGGCTATTCTGAGATGATTTGTTGTTTGTCGCTGATTGATCAGCTTTTTTGGTATTTGATTGTTCAGCAGACTTTTTCGATGCCGCTTGGTTTGGCTTGGCTTTGCTCTGTGAAGAACTTGGCTGTGCTGCATTCTTGTTGTTATCTGCTTTTTCCGGAGACGAAGTCAAAGCGTGTCCTATTCTTGTACTTATTAAACTCGCGCGATTATATCACAAGTCTCAAACAAAAAAGCCTGACAGCAAAGGGAAAACCTTTAGCTATCAGGCTGATTAATCTCGCTAACACTCGCAGGAGCTATGAAAGCGCGGTCAAATGTAATTCGTACTTAGTCAACTCTGGTTTAAAGCTAACGTTAAAAACTGCGCTTAAAACTCATATTGGAAGTAAACCGTGTTGTAGTTACTACCGCCTTTGATACGACCATACTGAGAGGATTTTTCAAAGATTGCAGAACGGTGATGCAATGAATAACCGAACCATAAGTTGTTCAAGTCATTCTTACCAATCAAGTCGCCAACGTTGACATCGAATGAGAAGTCTAAGTAGTTCAATAGATGGCTTGCGGTGTAACCTTTACGGTCCATCTCAGAGCCTTCGATATAGGTAATCGAATCGATGTAAGACATACCTTCTGCCACACCAACACGCCACTGAGTTGGCCAATCAAAGGTGTAGTACGCCTTGATTGCGATAATGTATTCGGTGCTGCTCGATTGAACGTCTGAACTCCAGTGGTGCGCAATACCTGGGGTTAAATAGATATCCAGTGGCAAACCGAAGATCTCATCGGTTAACGGGTGTCCATAGAAGAACGAGGTCAACTGGTTGTTGTATTCGTCTTTCTCTCGATTGAACTTCATGATGTCGCCAATATTGGATGGCGTTCCCCAGCCGTGTGCGACACGTAAGTACGGCGCATTGCTCAGTTTAGGTTTTGGCGCTTTCTCTTTGTCGTTAAAGAAACCAAAGCCAAGGTACAATTCCCCCTGATAACGGTCTTCAACAATCGAAGAATCGTAAGCGTTATCGTCCAATCGAGTCACACTGGTTGAACCCAATAAGTACAAGTTAGAAACCACATGGTAACGCGTTTCAACACCAACATTTAAGTCAACACCAGCACCAATGGTTTCATTAGATGCGGAGTAATACTCACTGTTGAAATCAGCACTTTTATAACGCAGCGTCGCGCTCGGGTAAAACTCCCAATCTCCAGTTTCATACTTGGCTTTAGCTCGTAAGTTACCGTGGAAGTTGTATTCACTGTCGCTCATTAACTCCGTCTCGACAGACCAAGAATCATCAAGTTGGTAGGTCAGTTGAGCACCAAAGTCCGCCGTATCGCCTTCAATCGCGTTCTGCTCAGATGCAGGAATATCAATAAAGCGCATGCGAGAGATAGCATTGAAAGACCACTTCTCATCGTCAGTTTGATAGAGGTATGCCCCCATCTCAGTACCGTCAATAAACACATAATCGTTCTTGAAAAACAGCATCGGTACGAATGAGCTAACCGATTGGTCGCCACCAGACGTGTCATAAGGGATGCTTGCTGTACGGAACATTGCAGCGATGCCCCACTCTTGCTCTTCAGCGGCCCACGCATTAGCACTTACAAAAATGCCACTTAGGAAAGCGCTACCTAGTAAAACCAATCCAGATGAAGGAAGAGTCGGTAAATATTTGAGCTTCATTCTTGTGTAATTACTCTTTGAAAAAAATATTGTTTTACTGATTAGACATTTATTAACCATGACGGCTAACTATTTTTAGGTTTGCTCGGCATTGACCGTTACAATGTAGAATATTCTCGGTTAAATGAAAGTATTGTGAAAGTCTCCGAATTACAAAACATTATAGATCACTTACCCAAAGATTCCGATCCAGATATTGTTATGGGTGAGGCGTGGTTGCCTGAGCGTTTGGTGGATACCAACCTAGACGGTGACATGCTATTTCTTGAATTCGATAATGCCCCTGAAGACAATCAAGGGGATGAAGAAGGCCGTGGCTTTGTTGAGCACGAGATTGCTATGATTCGAGAAAAGCTCGAACTGTTATTAGACGAGCCTTCCGATACCAAGACCAAAGCCGATGCCCTATTGGCAATATTTCTAATGGGCCATGAACTTTCTAGCTCAGAAGTTATCGAAGTTCTTGAATCAACAGAATCTGAAACGACAGAGCCTGAGATTGCAGAGCATAATCAACAGAATCTGACTCAGTAGAATTTGAAGCATCAACGCTTGGAACCACAAAGCCAGACACGAACAAGCTCGAAACAAAAGAACACCACGACGACTAGCCACCAACGATTTTAGGTACCGTATTGAAACCCTCTACGACATCATCTCTTCCCCTGTTACTCGCCGGACCCATTTTAAGAAAAACCACCGCGACTGAAGTAGTACTTTGGTTAGCCACCAGCTCGCCTCTTACAGGCAGAGCCGAGCTTCATACTCAAGAAATAGACGATTCTGAAGCAGCACAAGACCAGCCGTTTTATACCTCATCGCTTGAAGAACATGATTCGATTCAAATCGGTACACATGCGTGGATAACGCTAATTCGCTTACAAGGTGAGTTTCCGACTAATACGCTGCTTGAATATGACATTCACACAGAGTCAGGTTCACTAAAAGAGCTCGCCCCTCACCTTGTTTACAACGGTAAATCTCGCGTTGAGTTTAAGATATCGACCTCAGCGGATTACATTCTTCATGGCTCTTGCCGCAACCCGCATCATCCAAGCAAAGACAGCCTAGTTGCAGCCGATAACAAGATGGCCGATCAAACCGTCGCTGAAAGACCCGACATGCTGATGATGAGCGGCGATCAGATCTACGCCGACCATGTGGCAGGCCCAACACTTGATGCTATTCAACAAGTGATTCACCTGCTTGGCCTTGTAGGCGAAAGCTTACCGACTGACTCGCAAATTAAACAAATCAACAACAGTGACGCTCTGTATAACAGTGAATACCACTTATACCAGCGTCATCACTATTTGCCGCACCACACAGCTTCAGAATCGATGATCGATAAGTTATTCCCGAACCGTGGCGTGCCGATTTTTAGCTCTACCGATTGTGAAAACCACTTGGTCACGCTGTCTGAGTTTATCGCGATGTACTTATTGGTTTGGTCTCCGACACTGTGGCAATGCGTCAATCGAGAGCGTTTAATTGAGAATAACTTCACTCAAGGTGGACGCCAATTAACACCGACTGAGCAGCAACAATGGCGTGATGAAAGCGTCATCATGGATGATTTCATTGCTGGCTTACCGCAAGTGCAACGTCTGTTCGCGCATATTCCAACGTACATGATCTTCGATGATCACGATGTGACGGATGATTGGAACCTTACCGTGGGTTGGGAGCATGCCGTCGACCAAAACCAGTTCGCGACCCAAGTCATTGGTAACGGCCTTGCGGCTTACTGGATGTGTCAAGGTTGGGGTAACAAACCGGAGAGCTTCGATGAAACGTTTATCGAGCAAGCAAAACAGCTTTTTGTCGCTCAACCGCTCATTACTAAACAACCGCGCATTAGTAAACAAACTCATAATGAAGCCGGCAATGCAGCGACTACTCACTCTATTGGCAACATCGAGCCAGACAAGCATCAAGCCTTTATTGAGATGCTGAGTCGCTTTGAAGAGTGGCATTACACAATAGATACCTCACCCAAAGTCATTGTGTTGGATACTCGTACGCGTCGTTGGCGTTCAGAGTCACGCATGAACAAGCCTTCAGGTTTAATGGACTGGGAAGCCTTGATTGAGTTTCAACATCAGTTAATGAATCAAGATAAAGTGGTGATCGTTTCTGCTGCACCGATGTTTGGCGTGAAGTTTATTGAAACACTGCAAAAGATGGCGACCACAATCGGCAAGCCATTAGTGATTGACGCTGAAAACTGGATGGCACATCCGGGCAGTGCTAATACGCTGATTAGCATCTTTACCCATACCAAAACACCGACCAACTTCGTGGTACTTTCTGGCGATGTTCACTACTCCTTCGCTTATGACATCAAGCTTAGGTATCGTCGCAACAGCCCGAACATCTATCAAATCACCTGCAGTGGTATTAAAAATCAGTTCCCTGCTCCGCTGCTTAAATTCTGCGATGTATGGGACCGCCTGTTATACAGCCCTCGCTCAGTTTTGAACTACTTCACTAAGCGTAAACGCTTGAAGATCGAAAAGCGAAGCCCTGACAATCAGACCTTCTATCGCCTTTCAAACCGCAGTGCGATTGGAGAATTGAGGCTAGACACTGATGGGAAACCGCAATCGATCACGACACTCAGTGGCGACGGTAAAATTACCCGTTTCCCAGAGCCCGATTGATAAAATGCTCCTTATCGCTCGCGTATCCGTAATGTCAGTTTTTAGTAAAGACGCTTGCGATCACACTCTGTAGACCCAATAGTTATGCTTATGGTTATAGTTGATAGCTATCAGCGTTACGGAACTCGATACAAATTTTAACTGGAGCTCGTTATGTTCAATTCTCTCACATCAATGTTTAAACAATTGATTGAAGGCCAGGACCTAAGCAAAAACCAAGGCACATCACCTAATATCGCCATCGCGAGTTTGTTGTGTGAAGTCGCGGGTGCCGACCATCAGATCAATGAATCAGAAAGAGTCGCTAAGCTACAGCTTCTGCAGCGTTTGCTGGATTTAGATGAAGAACAAGCAAAGGTACTGCTCGCGCAAGCAGAGCCGAAAGTAGAGCAATCAGTATCGCTGTATGACTTTACATCGCAACTCAGAGACCTATCTCAGCCAGTGCGAATCGACTTAATCAAAGCGATGTGGGAAGTAGCGCATGCCGACGGGGAAATTGACCCTATCGAAGATTCTGTGATCCGTAAAACAGCAGAACTGCTCTACGTCGACCACTGTGACTTCATCAAGAGTAAGTTAAGTGTTTTAGGCGAAAATTAGTGCCTGAAATAATGAATTGGAAACTGAAATAAATAAAAGCGACGGGTTAAGAAACCGGTCGCTTTTTTGAATCGGTAAACTGAAAGCTGACTAAACAGGGCTGAGAGGAGCTAAAAATTTAGCTACAACATAGTTAATGTGAGTTTCGCAAGATTGTAAGCATCGACATAACCCGAGTGCTGACGACCTTCCCACTCAATATTTTTGGCTTCTTGAGCAGCGCGGTGACCAATGCGTTTGTCTTTCAAGCGATTCTGAACACGGTAAAGCGTTGCGATGTTTAAGAACTCGCTAAACGGAGGCTCGATGCCTTTTTCAATACACTCTTTGTGTAAGATAAGGTCGTCACGTCCCCACGCTGCGTAGATTTTTTTGGGACCACCAAAGTTCTTAATCATCGACTTGATGACAGACTCTAATGGGCGACCCTGCTTTTCGATTTTACGAGGTGTAATGCCCGTTAACTCGGCACAGAATAGAGAGACTTCGTCTTTCTCTGGCTTAACGTAGTATTGTGCTCGCTTCACGATAGTACCGGATGCTAGATCAATCTCAGCAAGACCAACTTCAATGATCTCTCCTGTTGTTCCCACACCGTCTTCGCTCCAACAGCACATTTCCAAATCGAAACACACAACTCGATTGTGATTCATACGTCGCCTAATTCTCTCGTCAAAAATTTTGTGAAATTGTACATGAGCCCAATACAGAACTCGACCCTAGTTGTATCAAGTGCTCATTTAGCCTGCAATTGTCACTCGATTTCGGCCATTCGACTTACTTTGATAGAGCATACTGTCAGTTTTTTGAAGGAGCGCTTCAATGTCTTCATTAGTGCGGATGGTTGCCCCGATGCTTAGAGTGCAACTCAATAGCTGGCCAGAATGCTCGCAATGAGACTCACTCACCGTATCTAAAATACATTCTAAATAGCGAGACAATGAGTCATGTTCAGTGATGCTCGAAATGATACCGAACTCATCCCCTCCCATCCGGAATAGGTTATCTCCAGACTTCAAGCTCACTGAGATAACCTTAATCACATGGATAAGTAACGCATCACCGGCTGGGTGCCCAAACTTATCATTGATCTCTTTAAACTTATCAACATCAAACACTATTAAGCTAAACGGCTTATCGCTTTGTATCGATTGACCAAGCATCTTATTAAAAGCTCGGCGATTATAAATTTCCGTTAAACTGTCATGATTGGCAAGAAAACGAAGTTCTTCTGTTCTTTCATCAATCATTCGATATAAGCGCTCTTTCTCTCTAATTTGCAGGTTCACAATATAAGCAAGCAGCAATGAGATAGTGGTACCAACTATGCCGATTCCCGCCAACACTAAGTAACCATTAAATGAAATACATGCATCTATCTTGAAGTCGATAATCCATTCACGGTTAGTTAATGTAATCGTCTTTGTAATGTGCTGCCCAGTTACCGCTTCATAACCATTGGTTTCGAACATTATCGGGGCATCTTCAGCTTCAAAACCGCTATCGGTAACACGCACATAAACGTCCATATCGCCGACAGTAGATGCCAGAAGTTTCTCAAAATAATATGTGGTACGAACAACACCAATTACAACGCCGAGTAAGTTGTCACTCTCTCCCTCAAAGACAGGGTGATACACCAACATTCCGCTCTTAGGTGTGTTGCTGTCTAAACCGTCTTGCAACAGACGAACTTTGTCTGAAATATTCGCTTCACGTGTTTTTTTAATGTTATCAATGACCAGATTAAACCGCTCACGAGAAGAGTAAAAACCCAAAACACCGTTGTTCACTGGATCATTCGGATAAATATCTGTCGCGATAAATACGGGCTCGCCATCCAAGACATAACCATAAGTTTTTAGCCCATGTTTAGGGATAGTAAACATTCTATAGGATGGGTATTGAGCTTTCATTTTGGCGGTGTGCTCGGCAAGATCTTCTACCGCTACTTTTTGCATCCACTGCAATCCGATCAGGCTTTTCGAGCCGTTAATCGTTTGCTGAGCAAAACGATCAAATCGGTCCCGACTATCGACATCATTAGAATAGAAAAAATTCGCACCGGAACCGATATAAGCAACATCGTTATCAATAAACGCTTTTAAACTGAGCGTTTGATGCTGAGCAAAGCTATCCAGATTCTCATTCAAAGACCTATTTTGATTCGCCGCAACCAAAACAAAACACAACACCGTCATCAAAAATGTGGCAAAAAAGACAACTAACGGCAAAGTTCGTTTCTTCAACCCTGTTATGGGGTCGGTAGTGTGCGGCATGTGGCTTCCAAATAGTCTCTAATGAGTTAAAAGTATATAACGGAAGGGAATCATGCTCCATTTCTGTTTAGTCTTAAAACTGACATAAAACGGGCATTGTTTACCTTGCCCTCACATCGACGACCAATATTCGACCGAATCTCGACTAAATTTCAAGCTAACACACCAAAAACCCACTTGATTAAAAACATTAAATACCACTCTTAAGCCTTGAATATGCTAGTATCCATCCATATTTATAGCTTGAAAGTGACCGTTTCGGCTTAGTGCCAATGAGTTTCTTTCCAACCTGTATATTCCTTTGAACCGACGAATATACCGTTAAATCAATTTTAAAGAGAAATCACTATGATCGTTGATTTGAACCTAATCCCACAAACGTTTGATATGCTTCACGCAGGCCTAACTGCATCAAGCGTTTTACTACTGTTAATTGCCGTTTCTCGTAAAACCAAAGTGGTTGAGAAAGTCGTAGAAAAACCAGTAGAAAAGGTCGTTGAAGTTGAAAAGCCAGTTGAGAAAATTGTCGAAGTAGAGAAAGTAGTAGAAGTTGAACGTGTGATCGAAAAAGTAGTAGAAGTTGAATCTAAGCTTGCTACAGCACCTACTGATTCAGCAATGCAGCTACTGTCTATCATGCAGCAAGAAGCGCGCCTTATCGACTTCTTAAAAGAAGACCTAACGTCATTCTCTGATGAAGAAGTTGGCGCAGCAGCTCGTGTTATTCACACTGGCGGTCAAAAAGTATTGGCTGATTACGTAACGCTGTCTCACATCCGCACTGAAGATGAAGAAACACGTATCACTATCGCTGAAGGTTTCAACCCTCAAGAAATTCGCCTAACTGGCAACGTAACGGGCAATGCACCATTCAACGGCACACTAGTTCACAAAGGTTGGAAAGCAACTGACATGAACCTGCCTAAGCTTGCTGAAAACTACGATGCATCTGTAATTGCACCGGCAGAGGTGGAGCTATAATGGAACACCAAAGTCATTCAGCTCAAGAGCCATCTTCTCAAGAGCAAAACCAGGCACCCAAGTTCAGTGTTGGTATCGATTTAGGTACTACACATTGCGTTTTGTCTTACATCGACACAAGCAATGAAGACGCTCGCGTTGAGGTGATGCAAATCCCTCAACTGACGGCGCCAGGTACAGTAGAAACTCGCAGCCAACTTGGCTCGTTCCTATACCAACCGCACGAACATGAAATGAATGCGGGCTCTCGCGTTCTTCCTTGGTCTTCAGAGCCAAAAGCGCTAGTGGGTGCAATTGCTCGTAACCTTGGTTCTAAAACCCCTATCCGTTTGGTAGCAAGTGCAAAATCTTGGTTATGCCACGGTGGTGTTAACCGTCGCGATGCTTTCCTTCCTGCAGGCAGCCCTGAAGAAGTTGAAAAAGTATCTCCGCTTAAGACAACTGAATTGTACCTTGAGCATCTTAAAGACGCATGGAACCACGCAAACCCAGAACACAAACTGGCAGACCAAGATGTAACGATCACGGTTCCAGCTTCGTTTGATCCTGCGGCTCGTGACCTAACAGCAGAAGCTGCACGTAATGTTGGTTTCACTCACCTAACGCTTCTTGAAGAGCCACAAGCGGCTCTGTACAGCTGGATTGATAACAGCAACGACACATGGCGTGATGAAGTAAACGTTGGTGACATCGTTCTTGTTGTCGATATCGGTGGTGGTACAACCGACCTTTCGTTAGTTGAAGTAACACAAGATGACGGCAACCTAAGCCTGAACCGTATCGCAGTAGGTGAACATATCCTACTTGGCGGCGACAACATGGACTTAGCACTGGCTTACCGCTTGAAGATGAAACTGGCGCAAGAAGGCAAAGAACTGGCTCCTTGGCAGGTTCAAGCAATGACTCACGCATGTCGTGATGCGAAAGAAGCACTGCTTAACGATGCTGAACTGCAATCTGTTCCTATCGTTGTTCCAAGCCGTGGTTCTAAACTGCTTGGCGCAACACTGAAAACAGAACTGACTCAGCAAGAAGTTCAACAAACATTAGTGGACGGCTTCTTCCCTAAAGTTGCTGTAACTGAGCACCCTGTACAAAAGACGCGTGGCGCACTGACTCAAATGGGTCTGCCTTACGCTCAAGACGCAGGTATTACTCGTCACATTGCCGCATTCCTTTCTAAGCAAGCGAATGCGCTTTCTGGAAATAGCGAAACGGCTCAGCAAGATTTCAACCCGTTTGCAAACATGCCCGGTATGCCCGGTACGCAAGGGTCAGAAGCGCCAGCGGCAGACTTCATCAAGCCAACAGCAATCCTGTTCAATGGTGGTGTTCTAAAATCGAACCTACTTGCTGATCGTCTTTCAGATACGATCAACGAATGGTTGATCAATGCTGACGAAGAGTTCGCAAAACAGCTTTCAGGTTTAGATTTAGACCTAGCGGTTGCAAGTGGCGCTTCATACTACGGCGCAGTTCGTCGTGGCCAAGGCGTTCGTATCCGCGGTGGTATCGCTTCTTCTTACTACGTAGGAATTGAAAGCGCGATGCCAGCTATCCCAGGTATGGCTCCTCCGATGGAAGCTTTGTGTGTTGCACCATTTGGTATGGAAGAAGGTTCAAGCGTACAAGTACCTAGCCAAGAATTCGGTCTAGTGATTGGTCAGCCAGTACACTTCCAGTTCTTCGGTTCAACCATTCGTCGTGAAGATGAAGCGGGTACGCACCTTGATCACTGGGCGCCTGAAGAGCTTGATGAGCTTCCTGAAATCCAAGTGACATTGCCGGTTTCTGAAGGCCGTCGCGAAGGTGAAGTGGTTCCAGTGACTTTGGCTTCTCGCGTTACTGAGCTAGGCACCTTACACCTAGAAGCGATTGCTACTGACAACGGTCAGAAGTGGCACGTTGAGTTCGATGTTCGTGAAGACTCGAATAACGACTCAAACGAACAAGCATAATGAATCAACGGCACCTTAGCGGGTGCCGTTACTTTATCAATGCATTTCTCAATCTAGTCCTGCCTGTTTCTCAGGAATGACGTTTACGAATAACAACAATAAGACCAAAGCTATCAAAAAACTGGTCATCACTCTGGAAGAATAAGGTTTTGTATGGCAACTCCTCGTTTTTTAGTCGGCATTGACTTAGGTACAACCAATACGGTTGTCGCTTACTGTGAAATCAACGACGACCTACAACATGCTCCCGTTTCTCTTTTCGATATTGACCAACTCATCGGCCCCGGTGAAGTGGTTCGCAAGCCCCTACTTCCATCCTTTCGTTACCACCCAGCACAAGGTCAAATCTCCCCTTCTGACCTGACGATGCCGTGGGAACCAAGCCCCGTTGAAGGCGATATTAAGAACGTTATCGTCGGTGAATGGGCTCGTGAATTAGGCGCTAAGGTTGAAGGCCGCCAAGTATCGAGTGCTAAGAGTTGGCTATCACACCAAGCGGTTGATCGTAACTCCGACATTCTGCCTTGGGCTGGCGCAGCTGATGTCGATAAAGTCTCGCCAGTTGTGGCGAGTGCAAGCTACCTCAACCACATTCGCCAAGCATGGAACTACCGTAACCCGAGCAACAAGCTGGAAAATCAAGATGTTGTGGTTACCGTTCCGGCTTCCTTCGATGAGACAGCACGTAAGCTGACACTCGAAGCGGCAGAACTTGCGGGCTTAGGTAAGATTCTATTACTCGAAGAGCCGCAAGCCGTTTGTTATGACTGGTATGCCCGTCACCAACAAACCGCAGCAGATGAACTTCAACAAATTCCGCTGATTCTAGTGTGTGATGTTGGCGGTGGTACCACCGATTTAAGCTTAATTGAAGCCAAATTCGATGCGAACACCGACGGTAATAACGAGCTCGCACTCGACCGTATTGGTGTTGGTGAACACTTGATGCTCGGTGGTGACAACCTCGATTTAGCGCTTGCTCACCTCGCTGAGCAACGCTTCAATCAAAACAAAAAGCTCAATGCCTCTAGCCTAACCAAACTGATTCAACAGACTCGCGCCGCAAAAGAGAGCCTGCTTTCTGCCAATGCGCCCGATGATGTAAAGATCACCATGCTGGGCAGCGGTTCAAAACTGCTTGGCGGTACTAAGAGTATTGGTTTAACTAAACAAGAAGTCCATCAAATCGCATTGGAAGGTTTCTTCCCGCTTTCTGAGTTTACTGAAACACCCGACAAACGCCGCAGTGCTGTGGTTGAGTTTGGTCTGCCTTACGTGGCTGACCCTGCGGTGAGTAAGCACGTTGCAGAATTCCTAGCAACGCACCAACAAGTGTCTAAAGCCGCATTGGAAAACTCAGACTCTATTGAGTTCGATGACACCAAACCTGCAATTCCAGTTGGCGTGCTGCTCAATGGTGGTGTGTTTAACAGTGAACTGGTAACAGAGCGAATTACTCAGCTACTGGGCAACTGGAACGGTTCTCCTATCACAGTGCTTGATAACCCTCATCCAGATTGGTCTGTTGCCCTTGGCGCGGTTGCCTTTGGTAAAGCACGCCGCGGTGCACAGCTGAAAATCGGTGGCGGTGCTGCCCGTTCTTACTTCTTGCATCTGCAAGAGAAAAACAAGATGGGTAAAGCGCTTTGTCTGCTTGCCAAAGGAACCGAAGAAGGCCAAGAGATACGCTTGAACAGCCGTCGTTTCTCGCTGACTTTAGGTGAGCCAGTACGATTTAATCTTCTGACTTCAACACACGATCAAATTGCTCATGACACCGCCATTCAAAACGGTGTGATGGTCAATGTGGATGCCGACTTGTTCTCCCCTCTCCCACCGTATATTTCTACGCTGGAAGGCTCAGGTACTGCAGAACTTCAAGCCAACCAAAAAGAGCGTGTTGAAGTACTGCTCGCTTGTCAGTTAACCGAAGTCGGCACATTGAAAATGGAGTGTGTGAGTATAGAAGATGACTCTAAGCGTTGGTTGCTTGAGTTTGAAGTAAGAAACAAGCAAGGCGATGAATCTGATACCTCCGCGCTTCACCCAAGATTGGAAGAGTGTAAGGAGTTGATTTCTCGCCTGTACAGCGGCAACAAGAAGAGTGCTGAATCGAAAGAGATCAAAACACTATCGAAAGATCTTGAGAAGCGACTAGGTAAACGCGATGAATGGGACTTCACGAC
Source organism: Vibrio sp. 10N.286.52.C3 (assembly GCF_041468865.1). Lineage (NCBI taxonomy): Bacteria > Pseudomonadati > Pseudomonadota > Gammaproteobacteria > Vibrionales > Vibrionaceae > Vibrio > Vibrio sp. 10N.286.52.C3. Next base: position 146,255 of record NZ_JBFRJM010000028.1, read on the forward strand.
CCTTCGTCATCTATTTGATACCTTCTCATTAGGTCGTAAACGTCGTCGCCGCTCAGAAGCACACGAGAAGAACTGGCTACGTTTGGCGGGATACTCGCTACGTCCTGGCTTTGGCGATCCGACTGACTCATGGCGTATCGAACAGATTTGGGGCCTTTACCAACAGAACATTCAGTTCAAGAACCACCAAGGCTGGACAGACTGGTGGGTATTCTGGCGTCGTGTCGCTGGTGGGCTAAACCAAGAGCAGCAAGAGAGTATCTTGGCTGACATCGCTAAATACCTTCACCCAGGTGCAATGAAGAACCCTAAGACAGCCAAAGATGCGCAAGATAATGGTTATGAAGCCATGGTCCGTTTAGCGGCGTCACTTGAGCAACTTGAGGTTGAAGACAAAGTGCTGCTGGCAAGTTGGTTCTTAAGCAAAGCGATCAACCATAACCAATTTGAACAAGCGCACTGGTGGGCTCTGGGTCGATTGGCTTCAAGAACACCTTTGTATGGTAGCCAACACAGCGTGATTCCTAGAGAACAAGCTGAACAGTGGTTGCCGAAACTACTTGAGCAGAACTGGCAGAAAGAGCAGATGATCGCCTTCGCAGCGGTGATGATTTGTCGAAAAACCGGTGACCGTCAGTTTGATATCTCTGACGACTATCGCAATCAAGTGATTGAGAAGCTTAAGCAAAGCAAGGTACCTGACTCATGGTTAACACTAGTGAGTGAAGTGACTGAGCTTTCTGAGAGTGAATCTAAGCGTGTGTTTGGTGATGCGTTACCAAGCGGATTAAGCCTAATCAATAACTAGGTTTGAAAACGATTAGCTTTCGTTGCTAATGGTAAAGAAGCTAGCAAGAAAAGAAAAAGCCACTTTCGATTCGTTGAAAGTGGCTTTTTTATTGGTGGCTTAAGGCTGGTATGTGTAATCGACTTATAGCTTTTTGGTTAAGAGCCTTAGCCGTGTTGCAGTTCATCATTGTTAATGTTTGGTTCCAGTTGGGTTGATAGGAAAATCCGTATTTTCATAAATGTCAGATAGTTTTTTCGGTTTATTCTCTTTTGCTCCTTTGTTCGATTGATTATGAGTTTCGCTTAAAAGCCATTCCTCATGCATTTTTGCTGAATCCAAAAACTCTGGATCCTCCATTGCTTCCTTGCGAAGTTTATTTACACGTTCGAGAGTATCCCAAATCATAATACTTCACCTCCACTAAGGCAGTAATATAAAGATAGCTCAACCCCATGAAACTTCAACTAACCCAATGAGATAGCGATCTCAATTTCGTAATTCACTCGCTTTAAATGAGTGGATATGGTCACCTTTAGTTGGGCTCAAATAGTGGGTCTTTCCCCATGATCTTCGAAGATCATTAGGCACAAAAAAAGCGAGCTCGATGCTCGCTTTTTGTTTATCTATCTGTTGCTCGGATTACCAGCACTAGCTCGATTAAATCACACCGAGGTTAAGCACGGTTACCAATTTTCACCTTGCCATTGGTAGCAAACCAAAGGGCTTCTGAACGACGACGACCGATTAGAATCGGGCCATCATCGTAGAACAAGAAGTTCTTCCAATGCTTCTTGAAAATCGCCCATTTGGTTTCAAGAACATTGTACTTTTCGTAACAAAAATAAACAGTTACGTCATCTTGCCAATCAATAAAGTTAAGAATCTCTTCTGGCATTTCAGGCTCATCCGCTTCCCAATGCGCCATCCAACTGATCTCTTCATTCCAGTTCGATGCTTTGCTTGGCCAGTCTTGCGAGCTCAGTCGTTCTGCGTCTGGGCTTTGAGGGCTCACGTTCTCTTTCCAGAACTGAGAAGCTCTCGCCTGTGTCATTGGCTTAATCTTTTCCAAGTCCTCTGCCGGCAGCGGCATTGACTGGTGTGTGAAAATCCATTTTCTTTGGTATTCGTCCAAAGTTGTGTATGACATCAAAATTCCTCAAATATCTTCTCAGGCTGATGGATTTACCATGCCTATCTGTTCTTTTTGATGCAGTGACGGTTTCATTTTATCTATGTCGTCACTGCCTCTAAATCTGTATTTACGCTTAATTGGTACTTACGCCTAATGACTATTGATCTCTATACAGCGCGTCTATCTTCCCAATTTGGGTTAACTAATGCTGTCAGTATATGGTCTTCCCATTTACCGTTAATCTGTAGGTAGTCTTTAGCAAAACCTTCTCGGACAAAACCAAGATGTTCTAATACGCCAGCACTGCGTTCGTTGTGAGGCATGTAGCCCGCCATTAAGCGGTGCATGTTCTGCACATCAAACATGTAGTCTTTGGCCATGTTCAAACCTCTACGCATGTAACCGTGGCCCTGTGCACTTTGCGCCAATGAGTAACCGACATTACAAGCGTAGAACGGGAAACGAGACAAATTACTGAACGATATGGTGCCTAACATTTCATTAGAGTCAGCGTTAATCAGTAAACAGTAATAGCCTAGCCCCATTTTATGAAGCTCGTTTAACTTGATCAGTCGCTGCGCCCAACTCGCTCTATCAAAGAACGCGTCTTCGCGAATCGGTTCCCAAGGTTTCAGATGCTCTCTGTTAACCTGAAAGTACTCGCTGATCATGCCAGCATCATCGATTTCAGCCGTGCGTAGAATCAGATTACCATCATGCTTATAAATGCGCTCTGGTGTACTCAAATCTTCCATAATCTTGTTCTTATTCGATCAGTTCTTTCTGATACCGTAATCACGAAGCTTATTCGCAATTGAGGTATGAGAAACATTCAAACGTTTTGCTAGCTTACGGCTTGATGGGAAAGACTGATAAAGCTTCTCTAGAATCTGAGATTCATAGTCTTTCATGATCTCATCGAGCGAGCCGTCTAAGCTCAGGTTCGCCATTCCAGCCGTCATTGTTTCAAGCTGTGGCAAGTGGAATTGCTCAACCGTTAGCGTGTCTGAATCCAACTCTGTTAGTGCGCGTAGAACCATGTTGTCTAACTGACGAATGTTGCCCGGCCATTGGTAATTACCAAGCTGGTCGACTAACTCTTGAGTCAGTTTTGGTTTTAACATACCTAACTGCTGCGCGTACTTTGCAACGAACAGTTCCAACAGTGGTGCTACGTCGTTTGAGCGTTCACGCAATGCTGGAATAGACAGAGTCAGTACATTCAAGCGGTAGAACAAATCTTCACGGAACGAACCCGAGTCGGCTAATTCAGAAAGACGGTGGCGCGTTGATGCAATAATACGAACATCCGCGTGCATCTCTTCTTCTTCACCAACACGACGGAATGAACCATCTTGTAGGAAACGCAGCAGCTTGATTTGAAGATGCGGGCTCATCTCGCCAATTTCATCTAAAAATACGGTACCGCCATTCGCTTGTTCGAAAATACCTTTATGACCTTGCTCATGGTTGAATGAACCCGGCGCATGACCAAACAATTCCGTTTCCGCTACGTCATCAGGCATCGATGCACAGCTTAGAATCAAGAATGGGAAAGACGATCGATTTGAACGGTTATGACACGCTTTTGCCAACATCTCTTTGCCTGTCCCTGTATCGCCTTCAATTAATAGAGGCTGATCCAGCATAGCCAATTTCTTAGCTTGGCTGATCAAGGCTTTATGGCGATTAGAGACACCAACAAAGTGTTCGAAACCTAGGTTGTTCTGTTCTGGGATTGAATCTGGCGAGTTCATCTCTTGATTACAAGAACGAATCGTCATTACTGCGCTTGCCAGTACCGCTTCGTTGACATCACCACCAAGGTAAATCGGCAGGATCTCAATAGAGAAATCTAAACCATCCAACACGACAACTTCACGATGACGCGTTACATCGCCTTCGATCCAGCGAGCAAAGTTAAAGCTAGGAACAAACGTCGCTAGCGGTTCACCGATGACTGCGTCTTCTTGCTTATTAAAAAGGTTCAATGCAGCGTGGTTAGCCATATCGACTGAGCCTTTAAGGTCAATCGCAATAACAGGATCAGGTAGGTTTGCCAGCAGAGCAATCAGCTCTGTGTTATGCCTTTCGCTTGGCATAAATTGGATTTTACGTACATCCTTCACACCTGAAATTCGGCGAATTTCAGCCATAAGTTCACTAAAAGCATCAAAATCGATATCAGGGCAGTTTAGGTAAATAATACCTTTAACATCAATTTCGATTCCTCTTAAATCAATGCTTTTTGAGGCCAAGATATCGAGCAACTCACGTGTTAAGCCGAGTCTGTCTTCACACAATACTTCAAGACGCACAAATAGTCCTATTATAGGTGTCAGGATAAGTTGACAGTAGTGTGGATTAAGCTCTGAGTTCAGTCAAGAAGAAGAGTAAACATATGTTTACTCTTCTTCTCAAACTATTGAGCTTTAAATGCTTTATTTGAGAGTGATACGCTTTATTTCTGAAAGGACGGCTTTGCGGAGGTCTGCCAGTTTTACTTTTCTCTCGTTATGCCAAGGCATAGGTCGAAGCAATGTCATGGCTTTTAGACCCAGTCTTGCAGTAAGAATACCAACACCTAGCCCCTGCCCTGCTCGAGCTGAGACTTTGCCTGCAAGATCCATCGAGACGAGATCCATACTTGCATCAATTGCGAGTTCACTGGCTCCCGCTGCTGCCATGTTGATTAACACCAATTTAAATAGCTTAATCCTAGACCAGTAGCCAAGCTCAATGCCATACACATCAGCAAGCTTGTCGATCATGGTGAAATTTCGCCAAGCCACCAGCAACATATCAGCCGCCGCCAATGGACTCACTGCAACCAAAGCCGCCGATTCGGTCGAAAACTTAGTGACGATTTGAGTCGCTACTTTGTCTTGTTGACTCACGACTAACGCATCGTACATATCCAACACTTCTGCATCACTGTGTGCTGGGTTAATGCTGTTTCGCCACTTATCGTACGAAGGAGACTCAGCGATAATGCCACCTTGCTTGGCGATGTTTTCACAGAACGCTTTGCCCTTGCCGACACTTTGACTTTGGAGTAGCTCTTCACTCTGCTCTTGGACACTAAAGTGATCTTTAAGTGAACGCAGTTTCCACAGCTCTTTGCCTATTGCGCCTAAACCCAATGAAGCAATGGCAGCAATAAAGCCTGCCCAACCTAACGCAAGCCAATCAGCAGTTTGAATTGCGGTAATGACCGATTCAATTGCTTGCCATCCAACTAGGCCAGAAAAAGCGACCAATAAACCCGTTCCAAACCACTTCTTCTTTTTGCTCGGTCGAATCACTTGTTCCAATTGCTGCTCAGCTTCACCATCAAGTTCGGCTTCCACTTGCGGTGCGACAGGGACAAATTTCTCTTGCTCTGTGAACAGTTGTTGAGCACCTAAATCCGGGCCAACGTCACTCTTGTCTTGCTCATCAAAAGAGGTCTTCAACGGTTCATTAAAGACCTGCTTTGTTTTTAATTCACTCATTTTGATTGCCTCAATTACTTCAACTTGTCGCCAATGAGATACTCTAAAACCTTGTCGACTCTTAGATGTTGGCAAGGCTCATCGGAATGTTGCTCCATCGGTCTAAAGCTCGTGAAATCAAACTGGTTGGTTTCCCAATACTGTTTGTTGGGCAACTTACGCGGCACCTCTCCCGGATACATGGTTTGAGGGACATTATCCAAAGTCACACCTTGCAACGCCGGAACATTGTCTGAGCCAGACGAGATATAACCCGCGCTGGTCGCTTGAATAGACGCGATACTCATACAACTCATGTCGATGTGTTCAAACGCCGCCTGCTGCCAAGCCGGATGTACCATCTGTTGTAACAGTGACACCAAGTTCGGATGTTGATCCGGTGTCACGTGGTCAGCCTTGGTGGCTGCAAACAAGATCTTGTCGATCTTCGGCGCAAATAAACGTCTTAAGATATTGCTTCGACCGTACTTAAAGCTCTTAAGTAACTGTTCTAACGCGCCACGCATATCCATGAAAGAGTCATAGCCCGCATTAAGTGGCTGTAAGCAATCCACCAACACGATTTGTCTGTCGAACGTCGCGAAGTGATTCTTGTAGAACGCTTTCACTACCTTCTGTTGATACTCTTCATAACGCGCTTTCAGTACCGCATAGTTACTTGTTTTTGAGAACTTACCCTCAGGTGCGAGACACGGGAAGAATTGCAACACAGGCGCGCCTTCAAGCTCACCCGGTAATACGAATCGACCCGGTTGTACCCAATGCAGTCCGTTACTTTTACAAGTATGAAGGTACTGGGTGTAGCTATCGGCAATCGCGACCAGTTTCTTTTCGTCCGCTTCTGCTAGCAAATCGATATCACCACGCATTACGTTCCACTGTTGCGAGTAAGTTTCTCTGTCGCCTTTCAATGCGGCAAACTGAGATTGGCTCCAGGTATCGAAGTCCATATCCAGTAACGGCAAATCAAGCAACCATTCACCTGGATAATCGACAATATCGAGATAAAGGGTGCTGTTTTTACTCAGTAGCTTTTTTGCGCCCTTCGCAGGCTTATATTTGATGGCTAAACGAATCTCACTGACATCACGCGTTGGTACCGGCCATTCTGGTGGCTGTGCATTCAACGACTCCATCGCTTCATCATAAGAGAAGCGTGGAATCATCATGTTGTGTTGCGGGATGCGCTTTGCGCCAATAATTCTTCCATCTCTCGCAGATGCAAGCAGTGGCAAGTTTTTGTGGGTAGACGTATGAAGAAGCTGATTAACCAGCGAAGTAATGAATGCTGTCTTACCCGCACGAGAGAGCCCCGTGACCGCTACTCGAATATGAGAATCCGTTCCTCTGCTTATAAAGTCACTCATTTCTTGAGTTAGGTGTTTCATTTGAACGACTCCGTGATAGTTAGGCTAGCTGGTTATGATAATAGAAAGGCAAGCCTATGTTCTTTCCCCGTTGGGATAGTTTGTATGCTTTTGCTTATGTTGATGAGTATGCAATACACATTCTTAATGCTAGATGAATAAAAGCCCCTGACTACATTCATAATCAGGGGCTTTAGAATTTTTGCACGATATCCGACGTCTAATCGTCTTCAATCAACTTGTAGATAACAAACAGTGCAATCTCTGCAATTAGCCAAAGCGCACATGTAATCGTCACGTATTTATTATCAAAGATACTGATCCCTTTCAAGATCAGGTCGTAGCCAACAAAAGCACCAATCACCACTGCCAAGATAATCTGTAGGATCTGAATAAAACGAGGCATTCCTCTCTCCTATGTTCTTATATCAAACTATGTGTTTATCACTATATCATTGATAATAAGACAAAAGTGCAGATAATGCTGCACTTTTGTCTTTAACTTTCTGTCAAAAATTGCAATTCAAACGCTGAAGTTAGCGACAATTACGATTTTTTGGCGTCGATTAATTACGCTTTCTCAGCTTCAGCAATCTTCACTTTCCACGTGTCAGGGCCGATCTGGTGTGCGTTCACGCCGTTAGAGTCAACCGCTACCGTTACAGGCATATCTTCAACTTCAAACTCGTAAATCGCTTCCATACCGAGATCTTCAAACGCAACAACGCGTGCTTTTTTAATTGCTTTTGCGACTAAATAAGCTGCACCACCAACCGCCATTAGGTAAACCGCTTTGTGCTCTTTGATTGATTCAACCGTTGCAGGGCCACGTTCCGCTTTACCGATCATGCCCATAATGCCAGTTTCGTTCAGCATCATGTCAGTGAACTTATCCATACGTGTTGAAGTTGTTGGGCCCGCAGGACCTACCGCTTCATCACCTACAGCATCAACAGGACCCACGTAGTAAATGAACTTGCCTTTGAAATCAACGCCGGCTGGTAAGCCTTCGCCGCTTTCTAGCATGCCTTGAATACGTTTATGAGCAGCATCACGACCGGTTAAGATCTTACCTGACAGAAGAACCGTTTCGCCGGTCTTCCACTCTTGTACGTCTTCTTTAGTCACTTCATCAAGGTTAACACGACGTGTATTTGCGCCCGCTTCCCAAGTGATGTCTGGCCACTCTTCTAACTTAGGTGGCGTTAGCTCTGCTGGGCCGCTGCCATCTAGTGTGAAGTGAACGTGACGCGTTGCTGCACAGTTCGGGATTAAGCAAACTGGCTTAGATGCTGCGTGTGTTGGTGCTGTTTTGATTTTTACGTCAACCACAGTCGTTAGACCGCCAAGACCTTGTGCACCAATACCTAGCTTGTTTACACGGTTGAAGATGTCTAGGCGAAGCTCTTCTTCTGCGTTCTCAGGGCCTTTTTCGATAAGCTCTTGAATATCGATGTGTTCCATCAAAGATTCTTTCGCTAGTACCGCTGCTTTCTCAGCCGTACCGCCAATGCCTATACCTAGCATACCCGGTGGACACCAGCCTGCACCCATTGTTGGCAGCGTCTTCTCTACCCATTCTGCAATATCATCAGAAGGGTTCAACATAACCATCTTGGTTTTGTTCTCAGAACCGCCGCCCTTAGCCGCGATTTGAATTTCAACTTTGTTGCCTGGAATCATATTAATGTGGACAACCGCTGGTGTGTTGTCTTTGGTATTAATACGCTTACCTGCAGGGTCCATTAGGACAGATGCACGCAATGGGTTATCTGGGTTGTTGTAAGCTTGACGAACGCCTTCATCAACCATCTGTTGTACTGTTTGATCCGTTTCCCACCTAACATCCATACCGATGTTCACGAAACAAGTAACAATACCCGTATCCTGACAAATTGGACGATGGCCTTCCGCAGACATGCGCGAGTTGATAAGAATCTGAGCGATCGCATCTTTAGCTGCTTGGCTCTCTTCTTTCTCGTACGCTTTTTCTAGGGCTTGGACAAAGTCTAAAGGGTGATAATAAGAAATGTACTGAAGTGCGTCAGCGACACTGCTGATCACATCTTGCTTACGAATAACCGTCATTGCATGCCTCTTTATTGTTCTGGTTCCATGTGGGTTCACAGTTTGACTATATGTGCCAAATCGAATTAGGTGGTTTAGCTTTTTATTGTGTTGAGCTGTATTTAGTTGCTTTAGCAATCACTTGCATAGCTTTAAACTAAACCACTTGGATTACTCCGTTCTAATCAAGAACCCATTTTATTTTCAATTTATGATACTCTTGCTTCCTCTCACACGCCATGCAGTGATCGAACTCTTTGTCACAAATTAAACAAATGAATAACAACGAATTTCGCTCTATCCAAATCAAGCCGCTTGAATATCAATCAACTTTAGCTAAACAGCTGTTTTCCCATATTGAAAACCTGCCGTGGGCAATGCTATTACGCTCCGCTTCAGAAAGCCACGTTGATAGTCGATACGATATTTTAGTTGCTCAACCCATCGCCACCTTCGAGACAATCGGTGCAGAAACGACCGTTAATGTTAATGAGACGTGCGAGGTTTCAGACTCTGATCCTTTCGAACTACTCGACCAATATCAGCAACAATTATTGCCTGCGACTAAAGAGCACACTCAGTTGCCATTCGTTGGCGGCGCTTTAGGCTATTTTAGCTATGATTTAGGGCGCAGAGTCGAGACACTTCCATCACTCGCAAAGCGTGATATTGAAGCACCTGACATGGCAGTTGGCTTGTATGAATGGGCTGTTATCGTTGACCACCAATTGAAAACGGCGTGTATTGTCGGTAGCAATATCGATGAACATCATGATTGGCTAATGCAGCAGATGGCTCAATCACACCTATCACATGCGCCCTTTGGGTTAACCACACCGTGGCAATCCAATATGAGCGAAGAGAGCTACGCCACTAAGTTCGATAGTGTTCAAGAGTACCTGTTATCCGGGGACTGCTATCAGATTAACTTAGCTCAGCGCTTCAATGCCCAATACCAAGGTAGTGAATGGCTGGCTTATGACAAGTTAGAACAGTACAACTCAGCGCCCTTTTCGGGTTTTATCCGTTTGGCCGACTGCGCAATCATCAGTGTTTCGCCAGAGCGTTTCTTAGAACTCAAAGACAACGTCATTGAAACCAAGCCAATCAAAGGCACACGACCTCGTTCTGAGGACCCGATGATTGATAATGCCAACGCGCAAGACCTAGCAAGCGCCGATAAAGATCAGGCGGAAAACTTGATGATCGTCGACCTACTTCGTAATGACATTGGCCGAGTAGCAAAACCGGGCACAGTGCATGTACCAAAGCTCTTCGATATTGAAAGCTTCCCTGCCGTGCACCACTTAGTGAGCACGATACGAGCGGACCTTGATGACCAATACTCTGCAACTGACCTTCTGAGAGCCTGTTTCCCTGGAGGATCGATTACTGGCGCACCAAAAGTTCGCGCGATGCAGATCATTGAAGAGTTAGAACCGCATCGACGTTCAGCGTACTGCGGCAGTATTGGCTACATCAGCCGAAATGGCAGAATGGATACCAGTATTACCATTCGTACATTAGTCGCCGAGAACAACACGCTTTATGCTTGGGCTGGCGGTGGTGTGGTATTTGATAGTGATTGTGCTTCTGAATACCAAGAAACACTGGATAAGCTGAGTCGAATTCTACCGATACTTGAAGATTGCTAAACCTAGTGTCATTAACTGCGAGTTCCGTAGCTTAACGGCTAGCAAAAGTTCGATATAAAAAGAAACCGAAGGATCGTAAGATCACTTCGGTTTTTTAGTCTGTAAGTTAGAGTACATAACTCACAACGCTTTATTCGCGTGTTTAAGCGACCTTCACCGCAGATACACCCCACTTCTTAAGCATCTCTTTCAGATCGTTGGCGGTGTAAGGTTTACTCAAAATGTCATCCATCCCACACTGAATACAACGTTCGCGTTCTTCCAATGTCGTTCCGGCGGTCAGTGCCACAATAGATTTAACGTAACCCTTCTCTCTTAGCTTCTCTGTTGCTTCAAACCCGTCCATAACAGGCATTCTGCAATCCATGAATACAATATCGTATTCATTGTCTGACGCGAGTTCAAACCCTTCGACACCATTGCTTGCGATAGCAGGTTCAATCTCATGTTTACGAAGCATTTGCTGGATGATGATCTGGTTCATCTTAATATCATCAACCACCAGCACTTTAAGTAGTGACAATTCCGCCTCATACTCAAAGCCCTTGGCGACACTATCACTCTCTGCCGGAACATCGACAACTTGAAGAGGAATCGAGATGGTAAAGGTCGTGCCTGAACCAACGACACTGGTCACCCCAATATCACCATTCATCAGAGCCACCAGTTTGCGACAAATCGCTAACCCAAGTCCTGTACCCTCATAGTTCCGACTACTTGAGTTATCTGCCTGCGTAAAAGGTTCAAACAGCGTCTTATGTGCTGATTCAGCAATTCCGACTCCAGTATCTTCTACAGAGAAAACAAATTGGTTTTTGTCCCATTCGATATCGACATTCACATGTCCTTCTTCTGTAAATTTAATCGCATTACCGATTAAGTTCACAAACAGCTGAGTGATGCGCTCTAAATCACCTTGGAAATGGGAGGGAACATTTGACGCAACACTGATATTAAATTCAAGCTGCTTCTCGATTGCTCGATTGACGAAAATACTATCAATCGTGTTTCGCAAGTCATTCAGGGCAAATTTCTTTGGAATAAGCTCTAACATCCCTGCGTTAATTTTGCTGTAATCCAATAGATCATTAATGATGGTTCGGAGAAACTCTCCAGATTGGCTCAGGTTGTTCACTATCTCACGCTGAGAGCTATTCAGTTCGGTATCACTGATCAACTCGGCACTGCCTAGTAAGCCATTAAGTGGAGTTCTTAACTCATGATTAATCATGGCCACAAAGTCACGCGTTGCCCTTTCGGACTCTTCCGCTCGTTTACGTGATTCAATATTTCGGTTGATTGCTAGTTGATGGGTTAAGGCACTGCAGATAAGGTCCGTGACCAACAACAGTTGGCTTTGGATAAACTCGTAGTCTTGGTCTAACAACCTGACTCTGACGATTAACGCACCAACTATGACTTTTTCAACCTCTAAGGGCACGGTCAGTAGGTTGTCTTGCCAATGAGGTTCTTGAATGTCTTGCTCTAACACCTCGACAGTCTCATCGCCATAATCATAGGTCTGTAACTGAGGGATGAGCTTGGGAGGTAGAATCAAACGACTGGCTTCGATTAAGTAACTGTTAGTCACGTTGGTCGTTAGTTCAGATAGCATGACATCATCGAGATCATTTCTTAGAAACGCGCGCCCAAAATCAATCAACAGGTTGTCGATTTGTTCTTGGAATTCAATGCGGCGTATATTCGCGTTGGAGCGCTTTTCTAACTGACGCAAAGCAAGCTCAAGCTGTTGGTTAGCCTCGAACAGTTCGAGGCTCTTCTGTTCCAACAATCCTTCAGCCGCTTTCCTTGCCGCGATTTGACGCTTAAGCTTCTTCTCTAGGGCAGATGCCAGATCCATATTACTTTTCTACTTTGAGATTAAACCTAACCACGCTTTGGTCATCATTTTGTGGCGTCATCTCCACCGCGATAGATTCACCGTGGTATTCAGCACATCCTTCAATAAGCCCTAAGCAAACATGAGACATACACCTTGCGCTTTTGTAGTCAAAAACAAGTTGTGCTTCGTTCGTGGTGATAAAACTGAATTCAGGTGGCTCAGCATCTGGATAGAGCTTCTTCACTTCAACATGAATGTAACGCTCTACGTGCTGAATAAATTGAAAGGTGGTATTGCTGTGAGCAAGGCTCGCTTTATTCGGTAATGAGGCCAGTAAGTTCTTAAATACAGACTGCCCAAACACGCGTTGCAAGCTTGCCGCATCAATATCGGTTTTCTTACTCAAGTTGATAATCAACCTGACAAGGTCTTTGTGGTCGTAACTGCCGACCGACGTATAGATCCCTTCATCTTCTGACATTTCTAGAACTTCTTCCAAAAGCTCTAGCCCAAACTTGTCTTCAACAAGCTCTAAAAATTCGGTGAATATGATTCCTTTCATCTCATACCTTTTCTTCTATTTCTTTTTAGAATGGTCCACTAAGTTATTGTTATCAAATTCTTAAACAAAAAATCTACGTTTCGTCACCCAATTTTATGACATGGGTAACGCTTACTCGCCTGTATGCACATATTGAATATAGCAAAAATCGTCATTTTGAGGAGATTCATCGGTAAACAGCCTCTCATGACGCCCAATTGATAACTAAAAGAGGGAAAGTGAATGAAGAAAAACTCGATATTGGTAATCAACCCACGGTTATGTCTATACTTAAAATCATAATAATCAATATATTGGCTTGATATGAATAAAGAAAACTTCCTTCAGCAATTCCAACTTAACCCTACCGTTGGCTATCATCCTGAGTCAGTAGAGCGTGTTTCGCACATCAGTGGCGAGCAATTACGTAAAGCGGCAGTGGTGGTAGGTTTAGTTGAAAGAGAAGATGGTTTACATGTCATTTTTACTAAAAGAGCGGCTCATTTAAAGCATCACCCCGGCCAAGTCAGCTTTCCTGGTGGTAAACACGAACTTTCTGACCCTTCTATGCAATTCACTGCACTCAGAGAGCTCCATGAGGAGGTGGGAATTCGATCGGATCAAGTTAAAATTATTGGGCAATTACCAGCATTGAGTACTATTAGTAAATTTTCTGTGACGCCGATTATTGCCATGGTCGATCCTGACTATGAAGCCATCATTGATGAGAACGAAGTTGCCTCAATTTTTGAGGTACCCGCTACCTATGTTTTAGACCAAGCCAAGTTACACAGCCACACTGTTAACTTTAAACAAATCAAGCATCGGGTTTTTGCGATGCCTTTCCAAGAGCACCTAATTTGGGGCGTTACGGCGCAAATTATCCAATCGCTGCAGCAACACGTACTGCAACGAATCACATAGCAACTACGTTTTGTTTAATCTCTGTTAACAAAATCCAGACTTTCTATGGAACAGATTTATTAATGCAATTTTACGCAAACGTTTCCCTGGTATAAATCTATACAACCCCGCCTTTCGCATAAATAAAACTAATACCAGGCATAAACATAAATCACATGTAGCACGCTATTTTCGTGATCAAAAATTCGTTTTTCGCATATCATGTGACACGCCGTTTCATTACATGATTTAGATCTATTTTTTGCAGAAGAAAATTCTGCAGAATTAGCCCCGACTTATTTCCTGTTCCCAAAAAATGAGTAATTTAACATGAACACAACAACTTCTTCGGCAAATGCCGTTAAAGATTCAAGCAAGTTTAACTATAAAGATTTTACCTGGTGTTTATCACTATTCGGTACAGCAGTTGGTGCTGGCGTACTATTCCTTCCAATCAAAGCTGGTGCGGGTGGTTTTTGGCCATTAGTTATCCTAGCTCTAATTGCAGCACCAATGACTTGGTTCGCACACAAATCTCTAGCTCGTTTCGTACTGTCTGCTAAAAACCCTGAAGCTGATATTACAGACACAGTTGAAGAGCACTTCGGTAAGACTGGCGCAAACATTATTACTTTTGCTTACTTCTTCGCTATCTACCCGATCGTTCTTATCTACGGTGTTGGTATCACAAACACAGTTGATTCTTTCCTAGTAAACCAAATGGGTATGGAATCTATTCCTCGTCCTCTTCTTTCTGGTGCACTTATCCTTGCTATGACAGCAGGTGTTGTATTCGGTAAAGAGCTGATGCTTAAAGCAACTTCAGCAATGGTTTACCCACTAGTATTCATCCTACTAGCGCTATCTTTTTACCTAGTTCCTGATTGGAACACTTCAATGATGGACGTAAGCCCAGAATGGTCAACAATGCCTTCTATTATCTGGCTTGCTATTCCAATCATCGTGTTCTCTTTCAACCACAGCCCAATCATTTCACAGTTCTCTAAAGAGCAACGTCGTGTATACGGTGATGACGCAGTTAAGAAAACTGACGCGATCACTGGTGGCGCAGCAATGATGCTGATGGGTTTTGTAATGTTCTTCGTATTCTCTGTAGTGCTTTCTCTATCTCCAGAGCAACTAGCAACAGCACAAGCACAGAACATCTCTGTTCTTTCTTACCTAGCAAACGTACATGAGTCTCCACTTATCTCTTACATGGGTCCTCTAGTAGCGTTCGCAGCGATTACTTCTAGCTACTTCGGTCACTTCCTAGGTGCTCACGAAGGTCTTGTTGGTCTAATCAAGTCTCGCTCTGGTTCTTCAGTAAGCACTATCGAAAAAGCATCTCTAGCGTTCATCGTTGTTACTACTTGGATTGTTGCGGTAGTTAACCCAAGTATCCTAGGTATGATTGAAACAATGGGTGCTCCAATGATTGCAGCTATCCTGTTCCTAATGCCTGTATTCGCGATGCAAAAAGTACCAGCAATGGCTAAGTACAAAACTTCAGCACCTGTACAAATCTTTACAGCTTTATGTGGTCTAGCGGCTATTAGTTCTGTAATCTACGGCGCTCTTTAATCTCAAGCCCTTTTTATAAGATGGCATCCATCTTATATCACGAGATTAGACAAAAAATATAATGATAATAAATGAGCCTCCCTACTCCCCTTGGGAGGCTCTCTTTTTGAGGTAATCGCTATGATTAGTGTATTTGATATCTATAAAATCGGTGTTGGTCCATCGAGCTCACACACAGTTGGACCAATGAAAGCGGGTAAAGAATTTATTGATGACCTACGTTCAATGGGAAAATTGCGCGACATCACTAAAATCACCGTGGACGTATATGGATCACTATCACTGACAGGGAAAGGTCACCACACAGATATCGCAATCATCATGGGTCTTGCTGGCAATACTCCTGAGCGTGTTGATATCGATTCTATTGCTGGCTTCATTGCTCGCGTAGAAGAAACTGAGCGCCTTCCTGTTGGCATGCACTGTCATACAGTATCGTTCCCACGCGATGGCGGTATGAACTTCCACACTAGCAACCTTTCTCTACACGAGAACGGCATGAGCATTCATGCATGGGTTGGTGACGAAGTTGCATACTCAAAAACGTACTACTCAATTGGTGGCGGTTTCATCGTTGACGAAGAGAACTTCGGCAAAGAAGAAGAAAACCCAATCAAAGCACCTTACGAATTCACAACAGCTGAAGAGCTGGTTAATCAGTGCAAAGAAAGCGGTCTTTCTATCAGTACACTGGTTATGAAAAACCAAGCAGCGTTCCACTCAGACGAAGAGTCTCGCACTTACTTCGCTAACATCTGGAAAACTATGCGTGAGTGTATGGATCGCGGTATGAATACTGAAGGTATCCTGCCTGGTCCACTACGTGTTCCTCGCCGTGCAGCAGCACTTCGCCAACAGCTAATGACTTCAGAAAAAACAACCAATGATCCAATGTCGGTTGTTGACTGGGTAAACATGTTTGCTTTCGCAGTAAACGAAGAAAATGCAGCTGGCGGCCGTGTAGTAACGGCACCAACAAACGGCGCATGTGGCATCATCCCTGCTGTATTGGCTTACTACGATAAGTTCATCCAAACAGTGACAGAGAAAGATTACATCCGTTACTTCGCAGCTTCT
Source organism: Vibrio sp. 10N.286.52.C3 (assembly GCF_041468865.1). Classification (NCBI taxonomy): domain Bacteria; kingdom Pseudomonadati; phylum Pseudomonadota; class Gammaproteobacteria; order Vibrionales; family Vibrionaceae; genus Vibrio; species Vibrio sp. 10N.286.52.C3. Next base: position 162,708 of record NZ_JBFRJM010000028.1, read on the forward strand.
GGCGCGATCGGTGGTCTTTACAAGCGTAACGCTTCAATCTCTGGTGCTGAAGTTGGCTGTCAGGGTGAAGTTGGTGTGGCATGCTCTATGGCTGCTGCTGGTCTTGCTGAGCTTATGGGTGGTAGCCCTGAGCAAGTATGTATGGCTGCAGAAATCGGCATGGAGCACAACCTAGGTCTAACATGTGACCCAGTTGCTGGCCAAGTACAAGTACCATGTATCGAGCGTAACGGTATTGCTGCAGTTAAAGCAATCAACTCGACTCGTATGGCGCTTCGTCGCTCTTCTGCTCCTACTGTTTCTCTAGATAAAGTTATCGAAACAATGCTAGAAACAGGTAAAGACATGAACGCTAAATACCGTGAGACATCTCAAGGTGGTTTGGCTGTTAAGGTTGTTTGTTAATCATTCTGAATTAATAAACCGATAATAAAAAAGGAACGCCGCGGCGTTCCTTTTTTGTATCTGAAGCTTTTGGAGCTAAAGCTTGGTGACTGATTGATTCAACCGACCAAATTGTTTTGTTAAATCACTTGCGAGATAAGCAGGAAACAACCAAACAGCAGTGAGAACAACATCATTGCGCTGCCACCTTCTGCTCGGTATCGGTCATCAGCAACTTTCATGAAGCGCTGCTTGTGAACCATAACCAGAGGAACAAACACCGCTAGGAACACCAAGATGATGCCTGCGTAATTCAGCACTTGTAGGAACTTGTCTGCAGCAAGCAATGAACCCGCCAACGGCAAGATAAAGCTAATGCAGTACGTTACCGCTGTATTTTGGTTGAACATGTCTTTGTTCTGGTTGAACAACGCCATTGCTACGCCAAAGAAAGAAGTCAACAACGCCAAGCCAGTGAAGGTAGACAAGACGTTACCCACCCAAGGAGACTGAGCCTCAAACGCCGCCATCAAATCTGATACGTTCTCAAAGCTACGGAATTGCTCTTCACTCAAGTTACCCACTACCGCAAACAACCAACACAAGTAACACACTAATGGGATCAGAGAACCGATGATCACCATGTTACGCAGCTGTTTGTCTGTCGCTTCGTGGTTGTAAGAAACCAAGGTTGGAATCACCACCATAAAGCCAAAGCTCGTAAACAGGATGGCACTGGTTTTGATTAGGTCAACGTGGTCATGGCTGGTTACCTGCATCAAGTTTTCTTGAGTCATGCTCGGCGCTAAGAAGGCCATGGTTGCAAACAAACTAGCAAGCATCACGAAGAACAATGCTCGATTGAGCTTATCAATCACACCAGTACCACTTGCGACTACTGCGCCAGCAAGCAAGGTAAACACGGTTTGGCTGGTAGTCGCGGTAATTTCGACGCCAAAGTTAGACAGTAACTTACTCAGCAAGTCACCTGCGCCCAGAATGTAAGCCATTAATAGGCAAATCAACAACGCGTATAGCAAGCCGTTGGTAAGCAACTGACCTTGTTTACCCAAGGTTTTTCGGGCAATAGAGTTTAATCCTAGACCGCCACCCGCTTTGATGGTCGCTTCTAGAAGTAGTAATGCTGCGTAAGTCGTACCGAAGCAGATCAGTACCATAAGCAGTGTGCCGTAAAGCAATCCGAATTGAGCTAATACCATTGGGATCGCAAGCATACCAGCACCGAGAGCGGTACCAGCGATAATTAGGGAGCTACCCATCATTTTAATATTCATTGTTTTTAACTTATTTGTTTAGTTTTTATAGATGTGAGTCTTCGTTCATCGAGCGGATGACAAAGGAGTTCAGATAGAAATAAAGTTATAAAACGAATAACAATAGGAGCGATAAGCGGTAAAGAAGCGTGCAGAGACGTTGTCGAACAGGGCGTTCAAAGGGGAGCTTGTCTTAAAAGAGGTAAAACGAGAAGCATGAGTAAGCATTAACTGATGTGGTGAACCTTCCGTAGGTTCAATAATCGGTGATGTAATCTTGAATTTCATGTATGTGTCCAATAAGTCACATTCCATAGTATTTGAAGCAGCGTATCCGTTGCTGCCCTACCTCTATCATAGAGGTCTTTTCATCTTATCGAATGAGCCTCGAAACACAACGCTATAACCACAATTTTTGCTATTAAATTGAACAAAACAACCATTTGGATATAAATTGACCACTAAGTCGTCTAAAACAATAGTCTTTATTGATAAAAGACAAGCGGACAAATACATCGAGCTAATTAACAACCTAGGCTTTTCTAATTATCAGCACAATCAAAACTCGATGCTGCACTTCAACTTTCCCAAAACAACAGTCTGTTTTAAGAACAGCGAGGAGCTTGAAGCGCGTTCCATTTCAACATCAGACACGACACAAACTCGCTACATCACAGAAACATAACCACAACCGGAGTGTGGTCACACAATTCGTTATACCCCATAGGTGGTAGGAATTCTTACTAGTACAGTATTTGCGTCATTATAATTAATAAAAACAAACACCTTATGCGCTCAACAATCACCTTTAAAATCCTAGTGGCCCTCGCCATCGTGTTCACCTTTTTGCTGGCAATATCGACCTATTTCCAATATTCGCAACAAAAGCAACTTGTAAACTCAGTGTTAAGTGAGCAGCTTCACGACAAAGCAAGTAACTACTTCGATAGCCTCAATATGATGATGCTCACCGGCACCATGGCACAAAAAGAGACCCTTCGTCAGAAAGCACTGGCTCAAGAAGGCATTGAAGACGTTCGTGTTTTACGCGCCGACGCTGTCAGCAAGTTATATGGCCCAGGTAATGACAGCCAAACACCGGTTGACGATATTGATAAACGAGCGCTAGCGGGCGAAACCGTTATCGAACCTTTTTCTGCTGATTGGGGCAAAGGCTTGGTTATTGCTCTGCCAATGAAGTCGAGTGAAGATTACCGAGGAACCAATTGTGTCGCCTGTCATATGGCACCAGAAGGTGAAGTCTTGGGTGCGATTCGTCTCGAATATAACCTTAACCATGTTAACTCGCTGATTAACACTCAAACCATGGCTGCTATTGGCATTATGGCAGTGATCTCGTTTGCCGGATTTGTCCTTACGATGGGATTAATTCGTAAGATTATCGTGCGCCCGCTGCAACAGACTTCTCGCTTTATGACCCAAGTCAGCAACGATAAAAACCTATCCACTCGCCTGCCGGAACAAAGCAAGGATGAGATTGGCACGCTGGCTAACTCCATCAACTCGTTCATGGGAACCGTATCCGACAGCTTAGAAAAGGTACAAAACACCTCGCACAAACTGAATGCGTCTGCCAACCAACTGACTAGTGTCGCGCAAATTACCGAGCAAGCCGCCAGTGACCAGCAAAGTGAAACCGCCGAAGTGCAACATAATGTCGAAGGAATACAGGCACAGCAAGTCAATGTAGAACAAGCGACTTTAACGGCTTCAGAGCTTATTAATCACACCGCCGATGTGGCATGTAAGAGTGCCAACCAAGCACACGACGCAAGCAGTGAGATAAAAAACCTCGTTAGCAGCATAGAAGAAGTGAAACACAAAATACTGACACTCAATGAGCAAACCGGAGAGGTCTCTTCAATATTGAGTGTGATTCGTGGCATTGCTGACCAAACCAATCTTCTGGCCTTGAATGCAGCGATTGAAGCAGCTCGTGCGGGAGAACAAGGTCGTGGGTTTGCGGTAGTGGCAGATGAAGTTCGCCACCTTGCATCGCGAACCGCAGAAGCAACAGGCAGCATTGAGTCAATCATTCATCAATTCCAGCAAGGCAGTGAAGAGTCGCTAACTTCTGCCGATCGCGTTTGCGAACAAGCCCATCAAAGCTCAACCGATATCGACGCACTTTCAATTGAAATGAATGGTGTGGTCGAAGAGATGAAACAGGTGCTGGCTCACGCACAGAATATTCAGCAGCAAACACAATCCACCACACAAGCGACTCAAGATGTTCAACAAAAGGTTGAAACCATCACCTCTCACGCCAACAACACGTCGCAATCCGCGGCTGAAACTCGCAACATCAGCAATGACTTAGAAGAGCTGTCTGATCACCTTGAGTCACTGATTAATCAGTTTACTTTGTCGAGTACAAAGAAGAAGTCATAGATCGCCAACAAAAAAGCGCTCAACAATGAGCGCTTTAACTTCATAACAATGTCTAGTTCAGGCTTTAAGGCTTTAAGGCTTTAAGGCTTTAAAAGTACCTTAAACCAAGATTAGTGCGTAATGGAAACCGCGGTTAAGTCTTTATGCTTGTGATACATCGCGTGTTTGACTATCAGATTCGCACTCACGCTATCCATTCCTGACACTTCAACGTAAGCCCCTTTTTTACGGAACTTGAACACAACCTTATCAAGCGCCTCGACCGAGGTATTATCTAAGAATGACGCATCCGATATATCGATGGTCACTAAAGAGGTCGCGTTGTCATAATCAAATAAGTCGACAAACGCATCTGACGAAGCAAAGAAGACATGGCCTTTTACTCGGTGAATGGTGTGCATTTCGTTTGTCACGACTTCATCGGATATAAACACCATGGATTTGCTGGCATGTGCATAAAACAGAGCCGACAGCACCACGCCAACCGCAACACCTATTGTTAAATTATGAGTAAACACCACCACCGCCACGGTTGCTAGCATGGTTACATTGGTTGGCAGTGTGTGATCTTTAAGCTCAACAATGGAACGCCATGAGAATGTGCCGATAGAAACCATGATCATCACAGACACTAAAGCGGCCATCGGTATCAGCTTCAACCAATCAGAAACAAACACCACCATTAGCAACAAAACCACCCCAGCGATCATGCTGGACAATCGGGTTAAGCCACCTGATTTGATGTTAATGATCGACTGACCGATCATTGCGCAGCCCGCCATTCCACCAAAAAGGGAAGCCACGATGTTCGCAACGCCCTGCCCTTTACACTCATTGTTTTTATTGCTTTCAGTATCAGTCAGGTCATCGACTATGGTCGCTGTCATCAAGGATTCCAACAAGCCAACCAGAGACAGAGCAATCGAATATGGCAGGATGGTTGCAAGCGTCTCAAACGTGAATGGAATATTAGGAATCAAGAACACAGGCAGTGAATCGGGAAGCTTGCCCATATCGCCAATCGTTCTCACATCTAAGCCGAAGAGCAAACTAATGATTGTCAGGGTAACAATCGCGACCAGTGGAGAAGGTATTGCGCGACCAAACTTGGGGAAATAAGGAAGCAGATAAATGATCGCCAAACCCAAAGCGACTAACACGTAAACGCTTGAAGGGACGTTGATTAATTCAGGAAGTTGGGCCATGAAAATTAGAATGGCGAGCGCGTTAACAAATCCAGTAATCACCGATTTGGAAACGAAATTCATCAGGTTACCAAGCTTGAGATAACCAGCTGCGATCTGAATGACGCCAGCTAGAAATGAAGCGGCGAGTAGATATTCTAGTCCGTGCTCTCTCACTAAAGTGACCATTAGTAGCGCCATAGCGCCTGTTGCACCGGAAATCATTCCCGGACGACTGCCAACCAAAGCAGTGACGACACAAATACAGAACGAGGCATAGAGCCCTACTTTAGGGTCAACGCCTGCAATAATTGAAAATGCGATGGCTTCAGGGATCAATGCGAGTGCAACCACAATCCCAGATAATGAATCTCCTTTAACGTTTGATAACCAGTGTTTTTTTAAATAATTAAGCATGTAATTCTCTTTTACTTGTACAGCCAGTCCTGCCTTGTTGAGACATAATTTGATCGACTGTTTTTCTTGAATGAGCGAGCGCTCGAAAAGTGCGGGTGTAGAGAGAATGCAGGGGTTAAGGCAGCGTAATTAACACGTAGATATTAAACTCCTCTTGTACTTTAGTGGGAAATTAAGAAGGTGATCAAGTCCAAAATGACTGAATCCGCGCCAATATAGAGTGAGTCTCAACACAATCACACTCCCATTATTGAAAACAAAGGTTTCGATTACGCCATGCTCGTTCAGCAGCTCACATAGGGTGAAAGGTAAGGCTGACGCTAAGATCGAACAAAAAACACACCCTCAAACCTATTTATCGTCAGTAGACACAATATTTCTTTCACCAAGCAAGAATAAAGGTTGAAGCTGTCGGTATGACAGGTAATATGTCCAATCGATTTAAAAAGTTTATACAACTTAATGTTTCGGCTAATTATTGTGCAAATGTATGTTTATTTGCAGCAATGCCAGATACTTTGAGTTGAATTTGTCCCTCAATGGAGAATGAAATCAACATGACTTACGCGCCTGTAACAGACGTACTTGGCGGCAAGCTAGCGGTAGACAGTGAAGTAACTGTTCGCGGCTGGATCCGTTCACGTCGTGATTCCAAAGCTGGAATCTCTTTCCTTGCCATTTATGACGGCTCTTGTTTCGACCCGATTCAGGCCGTGGTTCCTAATAATCTTAATAATTACGAAAACGAAGTATTAAAGCTAACAACTGGCTGCTCTGTTGAAGTAACGGGTAAGATTGTTGAGTCTCCTGCGAAAGGTCAAGACTTCGAACTAGCAGCAACTGACGTCAAAGTTGTAGGCTGGGTTGAAGACGCTGACACTTACCCAATGGCTAAGACGCGTCACTCTATCGAATACCTTCGTGAAGTTGCTCACCTACGTCCACGTACAAACGTGATTGGCGCAGTAGCACGTGTACGTAACTGTCTATCTCAAGCGATTCACCGTTTCTACCACGAGCAAGGCTTCTTCTGGACTTCTGCTCCGCTTATCACTGCATCTGATGCAGAAGGCGCTGGTGAAATGTTCCGTGTTTCTACGCTAGACATGGAAAACCTACCACGCACTGAAAAAGGCGACGTAGACTTCAACGAAGATTTCTTCGGCAAAGAGACGTTCCTAACAGTATCTGGCCAACTTAATGCTGAAGCTTACGCTTGTGCACTAAGTAAGGTTTACACGTTCGGTCCTACGTTCCGTGCTGAAAACTCAAACACAAGCCGCCACCTAGCTGAGTTCTGGATGGTTGAGCCTGAAGTTGCGTTTGCAGACCTTAACGATGTAGCGAAACTGGCTGAAGACATGCTTAAGTACGTTTTCGCTGCTGTTCTTGAAGAGCGCCGCGACGACCTTGAATTCTTCGCTTCTCGCATCGACAAGCAAGCAATTACTCGTCTAGAGCAATTCGTTGACGCTGACTTCGCACAAGTTGACTACACTGACGCAATCCAAATCCTACTAGACTCTGGTAAGAAATTTGAGTTTGACGTTGAGTGGGGCATCGACATGTCTTCTGAGCATGAGCGTTACCTAGCTGAAGAGCACTTCAAAGCACCTGTTATCGTTAAGAACTACCCGAAAGACATCAAAGCTTTCTACATGCGCTTAAACGACGACGGCAAAACAGTTGCAGCAATGGACGTACTTGCACCAGGCATCGGTGAAATCATCGGTGGTGCACAACGTGAAGAGCGCCTAGACATTCTAGACGAGCGTATGATTGCTATGGGTATCGACCCTGAGCACATGAGCTGGTACCGCGACCTACGTAAATACGGCACAGTGCCACACGCTGGTTTCGGTCTTGGTTTCGAGCGTCTAGTATCTTACGTAACAGGTATGGGCAACGTTCGTGACGTGATTCCATTCCCACGTACACCACGCTCTGCAAACTTCTAATTCGAAACCTATTCGATATTAAAAGTTAAGAACAAATAAAAACCTCCGCACTTGCGGAGGTTTTTTTATGTTCGGAATAAAACGAGACGACGGCTGTTTCTGCGTACCACTATCTGAGACTCATTATTTCAAAAGCTAATCCACATCTTGGTCGATAGCGTATTTTATTGCAAGACCGCAGATTGCCATCATAACGAATGGGATCGCGGCAGTGGTGTATTCCGCCCACGCCATATCAGCGAATGCTTTTGCCAGCAGTACGTGGCCGAGAATAAGCAGAAGCGCACACACAATAGCGACAATAATCAGCTTAACTTCATTTCCCATAGTCATTTTCAACATAACGGTATCTCCAATATTTGGTCTACCGTTATTGAATCACAACTCTTTGGTCAATTAGGCGTACAGTTACCCCACAAACAACCCGTACAGTTGGAATGATTGTCTTTTTTATGAGGGACTTAAGGTTTTACGAGTGCGTAAGTTGATGTGCCAGTTTGCCAAGCCAGATGAGCGCCTGTTCTTTCTCTTCTGTCAGTTCATAAGAGAAGTTCAATCGTATCGCGTTATCCACTCTGCCATGCTCACTAAACAGATCGCCAGATGCAACGCTAATACCTTGTTCGATAGCCAGTTGATGAAACTGTTGGCTGTCGAATTTTTCAGAAAAGCGAATCCATATCAAGTAACCACCAGCCGGCTCTTCAATCTCGATTGAATGCGGAAAGTACTGCTTAATGACATCGATAAATCGCTCTTTCCTGACGACAAGGTTTTTACGCAGTTTACGAAGGTGATTGTCGTAGCTTTCATGCGTTAAGAAATGAGCGACACCAAGTTGAACAGGAGCGCTACTCGATAACGTAGAAAGAAGCTGTAACTTTTGAATCGCGTCGTTAAAACGCGTGTTCACAACCCACCCTACTCGATAACCAGGACACAAACTTTTTGAATACGACCCACAAAGCAAGACGGAATCGGTCTTATCGAAGGCCTTTAGTGGCTTCGGCTTATGCCCTTCGTAATAAAGATCGCCATACACGTCATCTTCAATAATGTAGGTTCCATGCTGTTCTGCAATCTCTACCACACGGCGCTTTGCCTGTTCCGACAAACTGGTTCCCGTTGGGTTTTGAAAAGTCGTCATCAGCCAACACGCTTTAACATCTTGGTTTTGTAGCGCGTTTTCAAACTGCTTTATATTCAAACCATTGATTGGGCAAACGTCCACTTCGATAGGGTTAAGCCCGAGCCTCTCGACAGCCTGCAGAGCACCATAGAAGGCGGGAGACTCAATCACGACGTTATCACCCGACTTGGTGACCGTTTGCAGGCTCAAGTTGAGCGCTTCCATAGCACCCGACGTAATCACGATGTCTTGATGATTAACCGTAATCCCTTGCTGCAGATAACGCTGTGCGATTTGCCTTCTCAAGGACTCACTGCCCGGTGGTAAATTATTTATCACACTCGCGCCAGTCATCTTCCTACCCGCGCTGGCAAGGTTTCGAGTCAAGGTAGGTAACGGGAAAAGGTCGGGATCTGGGAATGCAGAGCCGAAAGGAATCACACCTTCGGCTGAACTCGACTTCAAGAAATCAAATAAGCGGTCATTAATGGCTTTCTTTTCACTAACGAGTGGCTGTGCGTAGTCAACGCCGTCCAGCCTTGGCGCTACAAAGTAGCCCGACTGAGGTTTAGCGATGATCCACCCTTCGCTTTCTAGCAACTGGTAGGCTTGTAAGACAGTACTATTGCTGACGTTGTAATTTCGACAACTCATGCGTACCGAAGGGATCTTCTCTCCGGATCGCCACGTATTGTTGGCTATCTGAGTTCGAATATCCTTTGCAAGCTCTTCATAACGCGCCATCTAATTGTACTACCTAGAGAAATTCTGTGAGCCGGTGATTTTATCACTTACGCCAACAACTATTGCTGCTATCCATATGATCGCACCTAATTTCCACAATAGTGTGAATTGGTTCACAGATAACTTTGTAAGCTTTGCTAAGTTTGTACCCAAGGTAGGAGCTAAGTTGGCTTTCTACCTCAATAATTTGATGTAACCCAAAAACATGCGAGATAACAATGAAAAAAATAGAAGCAGACCAATTAAGTTATAAAGGAGAGTCAAACGGTGTTCACAGTTGGACAACACCGAGCGGTCAGCCATATTACTGGCACCCAGATTGGCTCCATATTGCTGAAGATGCGACAGGCTCACATCCAAAGCAAAAGATCGATGTCGAACAAGACCAAGCACCAACGGAAAAACACGCGGTGTCTGCTATTCTGAAACACATCAACCAATGGGCTGCAGACAAACTAGCGTCTCACCCTGAGATTGAAACCGGCTCAATCGAAGCTGAAATCAATCTCAAAAAGTAACGGGTTAAAGTAGATAGCGAACTCAATCACGCGCGATTCTAACCCAATACACAGACTGAATAGCCTCGACCCTCGACCGGGGCTATTCAAGTATCTTCATAAAAATGCTGCAATAACCCCCACCTAGCTAACAAATCTCTAACACAAACCAGTTTCTTGTATCAATCCACGAAAGCTATCGATAGAATTTCCGGTCTTATTCACGTCAGTTATGCTAATCATTCGCAATTCTAAAGTCGTGAATCAATGAATGCGTAAATCTAATAAGAATGAGAACAAAGGCTTACCGATGGATACTTCAAATTACAATCAATCGCTAACGACTAAGTTATACGTCATTGCTGGCGTGCTGTTTGGCACCTATGGCAGTCGGGTGTGCCCTATGCTCGATAGCTTAACGACGTTAGAGATTTTCACACAAGTCAGTATTGTGTTTATCTTATTATGGCTCGCACGTCGTTACCCATTGGCGCAACATACCTTGGTCAAGCAAGGCCGATTCACGCAACTCGATACCCTGCTATTTTTTGCTGCAAGTGTGCCTTTCGCGCTCTACTACAACTTAAGCTATGAATTCACCATAGATAGTAATTTGAAGGTGCTGTTTGGCATGAGTCTATTCGGCTTCTTTACCGGAACCATTCTTCAATTGAATGCCAAGCTCAGCCAAATGGATAAAATGGAGACGACTGGACAATTCGACTTCCAACTGGTTGGTGAAAGAAGTTCACTGGTCAAGCAGATGATAGGCTTGGTTATCGTGCTTCTGGTAACACTGACGACTATGTTGACGATGATTGCTGTCAAAGACATCTTCTGGTTAGAACATAACCCTGACCGCTTATTGGATGGCACCGGCAAGATCAGCGTGATCAAAGAGTTTATTTATTTGGCTGTGGTACTGGGTGGCTACGCGATAACCATCATGACGCTTTGGAGCAAGCTAATTAAGCGTATTCTCCTAAGCCAAGAGCACGCATTAAACAAAGTCACCAATGGCGAGCAAGGCGTTCGCTTACCTATTTTCGGCTACAACGAGCTTGGATCAATGGCATCTATGACCAATACCATGCTTGATAGCCTTGAAACCGCGCAAAACGAAGTGAAAACCACACGTGACGTGGCCATTGTGAGCTTATCGGCATTGGCTGAATCTCGAGACAATGAAACGGGCGCACATATCCTAAGAACTCAAGAGTACGTCAAGGTACTCGCACAAGAGCTTAGCAAGTCAGAGACCCACTCAAGCTTGTTAACACCAAACTACATCGAGTTGCTCTACAAATCTGCGCCTTTGCACGACGTGGGCAAAGTAGGTGTGCCTGATAGTGTGTTATTGAAGCCGGGCAAATTGACGGACGAAGAGTTTGAGATAATGAAAGGTCACCCCGCGATTGGGGCTGAAGCGTTATCTATTGCAGAAAAGCAGTTGGGAAGTAGCTCTTTCTTAAGAGTCGCAAAGGAGATATCTCTGACTCACCACGAGAAATGGAATGGCAGTGGTTATCCTAATCAGTTGTCTGGTGAAGATATCCCGTTATCTGGCCGTTTAATGGCATTAGCTGATGTTTATGATGCGCTCATCTCGAAGCGAGTCTACAAGCCACCCTTTACTCATGAACAAGCTAAACAGATCATCTTAGAGGGCAATGGGACGCATTTTGATCCGCAAGTTGTCCAAGCTTTTCTGGTCGTCGAACAAGCGTTTGTTTCAATTGCTGCGACCTACAAAGATGGCAAAAATGTAGCGAGTGAACTCGAGCGCGAAAGCTTTATTGCTCAACCAGCGTAATCTATTCAAAATCCACTAACTTCTTGCACCCTATAGGTTAATCCGTAGGGTGTTTTGTTATCAAATATCCTCTTTAGTCAATAAATCTGATTGAAATGGATTTTTTTTGGTCTTTCTGTTCACTTCGTATTGTCTTAAAAATTCCATACAGGTATAACTACCCATAGATACTATCCCCTCTCAATTGACATGGATGAAGATTATGTTTGAAAAAGTGTTAGCTGCTCCCGCCGATCCTATCCTCGGCCTTACTGAAGAGTTTAAAAAAGACTCTCGTGCAGAGAAAATCAACCTTGGCGTTGGCATCTACAAAAATGAAGATGGTCAAACACCAGTACTTAAAACAGTAAAGAAAGCAGAAGCTGCACTTCTTGAAAACGAAAAAACCAAATCTTACCTAACGATTGAAGGTACAGCTGAATACGGTCTAGCGGTTCAGAAACTTCTTTTCGGTTCAGACGCAGAGATCGTTGCATCTCAACGCGCTAAAACAGCACAAGCTCCAGGTGGTACAGGTGCACTTCGCGTAGCGGGTGAATTCATCAAGCGCCAACTGGGCGAAGTGAAAATCTGGATCAGTAACCCAACTTGGGCTAACCACAACGGCGTTTTCGCAGCTGCGGGTATCGAAACTGCTCAATACAGCTACTACAACGCTGAAACTAAAGACAAAGACTTCGCTGGCATGGTTGCTGACCTAGAGAAAGCTTCTGAAGGCGATATCGTTCTTCTTCACGGCTGCTGTCACAACCCAACAGGTATCGACCCAACAACTGAAGAGTGGGAAGTACTGGCTAAATTGGTTGCTGAGAAGAAACTGCTGCCTCTATTCGATTTTGCTTACCAAGGTTTTGCAAAAGGCGTTGAAGAAGATGCTGCTGGCCTACGTATTTTTGCTCAATACAACAAAGAGATCCTTGTTGCTAGCTCGTTCTCTAAGAACTTCGGCTTGTACAACGAGCGTGTTGGTGCATTCACTCTGGTTGCTGAATCAGCAGACGTAGCAACGACAGCATTCTCTCAAGTTAAGAGCATTATCCGCTCTATCTACTCTAACCCACCAGCCCACGGCAGTGCTGTCGTTACTCACATCCTTGGTGATGCTGATCTACGTGCTGAATGGGAAGCAGAAGTGGCAGAAATGCGTGACCGTATCCAAGAGATGCGTGAACTATTCGTAACGACACTGAAATCAGAAGGTGTTGATGCAGACTTCACATTCATCGAACGTCAAAACGGCATGTTCTCGTTCTCAGGTCTAAGCAAAGAGCAAGTAACTCGCCTAAAAGACGAATTCGCAATCTACATTGTTGGTTCTGGCCGTATCAGTGTTGCTGGTATGACTAAGTCAAACATGGGTCCTCTATGTAAAGGTATCGCTGCGGTTCTTTAATCGAAAAGCGAAACCTGTATTTGCAGACCAATAGATGTGTAAAAGCCAGCAATTAAGCTGGCTTTTTTGTGTCTGTCTCTTTGTATATAAGAGCTATTAGTGCACTTAGCCTTTTCGTTACTGGCTAATACTCTAGGAAAAATTCCACTCCTAGCTCGTGAGTACGCTCGCTACGAATTTTACCTTCACCATCTCGATGTTGATATGACCCACCAATCGCAAACTTATTGGTCACTAGATAACGTAAACCTAAGTGATAGACCTCTTCATCAAACAGGTCACTTCGATTCACTTGCACACTCCCGTTAGCTATCCAACGTTTCGCAAAGCCATAGTTAAGCTCAGCTTTTACCCCTTGGATGAACTCAGTGTCTGAAGATTCAGTTCGGTTGGTGTCATTATCTTCAACCTTACCTTTTGTGATACCAAGCAGGTAGTAAGCCACTATATCTAAATCTTTCTTAATGCTGTAACGGTAACCAACACCTGGCATCAGCGTATCAATTCGAGTTGTGGTGTCATCAGGGTGAATAAAGCGTGCGCTGTAGTCTCCCAGCAACAACCAATCATCCGTCATCGCGTAACTGACGCCTAATCCATACGACGAGGCGTTATTATTACTTCCTGCATCTTCATTTAAACTGCCCGAATGCGCCGTGGCATAAATATGGTCGTAATCTAAAATATCCACCGCGTTAGTGTCCGCCCACAAACTTGGAGAAAACATAAAAACCGCAGATACAAAACTAAGCTTCCACTTCGACATTCCTATCATCCTTAAACTGTCACTCCATTAATTGAAAGGTTAGTCTATCCATAAGACTTTAAAAAGGTTTTAGCTCACAGATTGATTTGTGACGGCAAAATATTATCAAATGTTGTACCATGAAATCATACAAACCAATGGATGATCATTATGGATGCTGAGTTATTAGAGATTCAAAACTTTCTGGCACAATACCCCCCTTTCACAGAACTCCCTGAGGAGATGTTGGCGAAAGTGACCAGTAGCGTGGAAATTTCTTATTACCGCCAAGATACCCCTATCATTCACTTTGGTGATCAAATTCATGACTTATACATCGTTCGAAGTGGCGAAGTCGAAGTCTACCGTCGTAAAGGCGAACTCTATAACCGCCTTGATGAAGGCCACTTGTTCGGGCAAATGGGTCTACTGACCAACAACAAGGTTCGTTTCCCAGTAAAAGCGACCGAAGATACTCTTCTCTACTGCATTCCTGAGCCTATCTTCCAAGAGCTCTACGACAACTACGACTCCTTTGCCGATTTCGTAGAAGTAGAAGATAACGCGCGACTGCGCCAAGCCAACTCAGACAGCAACGACGCTAACGACCTAACAACATCCAAGGTTAAAACGCTGCTGACCAGCGAAGCGCCAATGATCGAAAAAACGCGCACGATTCAGCAAGCTGCAACCATGATGGCGCAAGATAATGTTTCCTCTTTGCTGATCATCGATCCAGATATCGTTGAAGATGATGAAGATGACTCAACACCCGTGATTGGCATCATCACCGACCGAGATTTATGTACGCGTGTCCTCGCCGAAGGTCTCGATCCTTCGGATGAAGTATCCAGCGTAATGACACCCGAGGTTATCTCACTCGACCATAATGCTTATGTATACGAAGCTATGATGACCATGCTTCGCTATAACGTGCATCATTTACCAGTACTTAAAGATAAGAAGCCGATTGGTATTATCGAAGCGACCGATATTGTTCGTTATGAGTCTCAAAACTCGCTGTTATTGGTAAGTAGTATCTTCCAGCAACAAAGTATCGAAGATCTGAAGGTGCTTTCCGAGCAAGTGAAAGACAGCTTTGTACGCTTAGTTAACGAAGATGCCAATGCCCACATGGTGGGTACTGCAATGTCGGTAATTGGTCGTAGCTTTAAGCAGCGAATTATCGAACTGGGCGAAGAGAAATTGGGCAAGGCGCCTATTCCTTACTGTTTCCTCGCACTCGGCTCTATGGGGCGTGATGAGCAGTTGCTGGTTACAGACCAAGATAACGCAATTATTCTTGATGATACCTACGACGAGAAAAAGCACGGTAAATACTTTGAGGAGCTATCGACCTTCATTTGTGATGGCTTAGATCAGTGTGGCTATGTGTACTGTACTGGCGACATCATGGCGACTAACCCAACGTGGCGTATGACTCGCCGCCAATGGGAAGAGTGCTTTGCCGATTGGATTGATGATCCAAACCCGAAAGCCCTGTTGAATGCTTCAATCTTCTTCGACTTAGATGGCGTTTATGGTCGCCTGAAATGGGCTGAGCAATTGAATAGCTTTATTGTTCGACGCGCACGTAAGAACAACCGCTTCTTGGCGTGTCTTGCACGTAACGCACTCAACCGTACACCTCCGCTCGGCTTCTTCAAAGATTTCGTGATGGAGAAAGATGGCCGTCACAACAACTCTATCAACCTTAAGCGTCGTGGTACTGCGCCACTCGCCGATTTGATTCGTGTTCACTCGCTCGCGGTAGCGTCTCGCTCTAAGAACTCGTTCGAACGTTTAGATGACATTATCGACGCTGGTATTCTGCCGAAAGGCCGAGCTCAAGATTTGAAAGATGCGATGGAGTTTATCTCTCTGGTTCGTATTCGCCACCAAGCACACGATGTCGACAACAACATCGAGCCCGATAACAACATCGAGCCAGAGAACCTGTCTGACTTCGAACGACGTAACCTAAAGGATGCATTCCAAATATTAAGTAATGCACAAAACTTCCTTAAGTTCCGTTATCAAGCCAGCAACAAGTTTAAGTAGGGCCTATGAACAAACTATTCAGATCACCTGCGGTCGATTGGCCATTTAAGTTTGCTCAGAAGCTAGAACGAGCGAGAGACGAGCGCTTAAAGTACTTTTACAGCCAGCCTCTTCCTGCGCCTGATACGCCACTTTCAGAAGTGATGTTCTTGGCTGTCGACTTTGAAACGACGGGGTTAAACCCAAACAAAGACGGCATCATTACCATTGGTTTAGTGCCATTTACGCTCAATCGCATCTACTTGCGACAAGCCAAACACTGGACTCTAAGACCAAAACAGAAACTTGAAGAAGAGTCTGTCGTGATTCATGGCATCACTCACAATGACATCATTGATGCGCCAGACCTTAGCGAAGTGTTGGGCGAGATCTTAGAATCAATGGCGGGACATATCCCTGTGGTTCACTATCGTCGTATCGAACGTGACTTTTTGGACAATGCATTGAAAGTGCGACTCGGTGAAGGCATTGAGTTCCCAGTCCTCGACACGCTGGAGATTGAATCTCAGATCCAAAATAAACTGGCTGGCGGCTTGTGGAACAAGCTGAAAGGTAAGAAGCCAGCTTCAGTGAGACTGGGTCAGAGTCGTCGTCGATACCATCTGCCCGACTACACGCCGCATCATGCATTAACTGACGCTATTGCGACCGCTGAGCTACTCCAAGCGCAAATTGCTCATCACTTTGACTCTGAGATGCCTCTGAAGAGTTTCTGGCTCTAGCTGAGTTACGTAAGCTAAATACAAACACAAAGCCCATCAACTTTCCATTGGTGGGCTTTTTCATTTTTATCGTCTGTGTTTAAGCAACGGTTGGCCCGACTAAGCGCATTTCCCATAAGCGTTTAAACATATTATAACGTCACACCGCAGCAGTTCCGCTCTAATGGACGTCGAAAATCGTGATCGCTATTTGTCAGCGTGATTGGCATTATTACTTCCCAACCACAGACAACGTTTGGTAATAAAGACGCTTTTGCTGATACATATTCTCATCAGCGACTGAGAACAATTGCTCAACGTCTGTTGAATTACTAGAGGCTGCACCAATCGAGAATCTGACAGGAATAGAGATACCCGCTTTAGTCTCGATTGCCTGTTGCTCCTGAGCAATGTACAACTGCTCAGTCATCTTTGCGACATTGAGCGAACTCGACTCACCAGACGTTAAGGTAAGCACCGCAAATTCATCTCCACCCAAACGGTATAGATTACTGGCAGGTGTCAATTCGTGGCTGATTACGTCTACGCAGCGCTGTATCAGCTCATCCCCGATCTCATGCCCATGAACATCATTGGTCGTTTTCAAGCCATTGATATCAATAATGATCAAAGAAATCTGATTTTGATTGTCGTTAATGCTGCGTTTACTGAATTCGAGATCTTCATTAAAAGCTTTACGATTCAAACAGCCAGTCGGCATGTTAATCCGTGTAATATTTTCGAGCTCTAGCCAACCAGCTAACTGTTTTTGGTACATGTCAAAAATCAGAAGATCTTCTTCACTGAGGACATCAAATGAACTTGAACAAAAATACCCGATCGCCGTCCCCTGTGAGTCACAGAGTATCAGGTCAGCCTCGCCAGTCCGGTTAAAATGAAACTGAATCGAATGTTGAACAAGTAATGTCTTTAACTCTTGATCGACCATTTGAGGAATCAACCGATATTCAGCCGCGTGTCTTGATGATGCAAACTGAACGATCTTCAAAAGACGATGCTTCTGGGATTCTTCACGCGCGAGCGAATACGTTAACTTGCTGGTTTTCTCTTCAACTAAGTCCTCTAGCAGAACATTAAATCTTTCGAGTTTATCGTTACTTTCGGTAAGCTCACGGACTTGATATTGTATGCGACCCCACAAGGTTTCCAATAAACGACTCAGCGTGACGAACTCTGTAAAACGATGTTCATCCACACTATGAGTCGGTGACTGGTTATGCGAATACGACGTAACAGATTCAGCCAACAAGTTTAACTGCCCTGAGAACCAGCGGCTTAGGAACAGAGCAAACACAATCGAGATGGCAAGCGTCGCCACCAATATTCTGACAAAGACCACCTGAGCTTGTTGCATCTCTAATAAACGCTCACTGTCGGAAATATGATGTTTGACGTTCAGTACCAATTTGTCGGTAAAGAATGTGCTGTCGATAGAGATAATGTTCGTACTTTGTTCAGAAGATTGAGCATCCGTTGAATCAATATAGTTAAACTCAACCGACTCATTTTGATAAAGGAAAGGCGTCACTTTAGTCTTAAGTCTGTCATACCCCATAAGAACCACAAGATAACCCTGCGGCGTGTATGTAGAACCTTCTATCAAACGATAAGGTAAAATCGGCGCGACAAAAGCGATACCTGCAGCGGCATTATCCGCCACTTCAGTTTCGGTAAACTCGGTGTGGAACAATTTCCCTTGCCCATAAACCGATTGAGGACGCTTCAAGCTTTCTAATAACTGGCTCTGCTCAAAATGGTACAAGCTGCCTTTGCTGTCATAAATGGGCTTCCAGTTTTGGTCCAGAATATAAGTCGCGGACACACTCTCCGCTAGCGCATTGAAGCTATCCATCTTGTCCCAAACAACACTCGAGAAAAAGATATTACCACCCGCTTTAATCAATGATCGGTCATGCGAATACCATTGAGTTAGGCTCGCCGTCAGCTTAATTTGCTCTTGTACGGTTTGACGAATACCGGTCGTAGAGTTGTCCAGCTTGGTTTCTTTTTGCTCTAAAGAACTTTGGTTTTGTTTATTGAGAATCAACTGTCCCGCTAGGTAAACAGGAAGCATTGAGCAAGCCAGCAACACCAAGCCCATGGTGTATTTTAATGATAGCTTCAATCTCTTACCCTCATATTCGCCGAGTAATATTGAACAAAATCATTGTAAAATTTATGCAGTTCACTCTTTGGCATCCCTGACTTGTAACGCTGATACGCCCGAGCCGATGCCTCCCAAACGATCGCCATCTTGTAGTCACTCGACATCATTTGCGATGCTTGAAACTCATCGTACATATTTGAAAGTGTCTGGTTACCTTCCTCAACACGGCGTTGATTAACCTCATAAAACGGCGAAACCATGGCACTCGAGTGAGCTAAAGAGGTGAAACTGTTTGATTGCAGGTATTGAACGACTTCTTTCAAAGCCAATTTCTTATCTGGGTTTTGCATGCCTTTTTCCGTGACAGCAAAAACCTTTGCGCCACTAAATGAAGACATACTTTCACCACGATAGGTCGGCAACGAATTGATGTACAAATCTCGACCAAAGGCGGCATCGAGTTCGCTGAACGCCCAATCACCGTCAATCAAAAACTCGACTTCCCCATTGATGAACCTCTGCCTCGCGCAAATATCGCTGCACGATGATTCGATGACTTTTTTCTGCTGCAACATGTCGATGAAATCAAAGATAGCAACTAACCCTTCACCATTAACATTCTTCGACGATAATAAGTCTTCAGAAAAAAGCTGATAGAAAGCTAGATAGAAGTACATGTTTGGATTGGGAAAAAGCACGCTCACTTGATCGGACTGAGCAGAGCGTTCAATTAGGCTCTCCCATGTCACGACTTGCGCTTGAGGCTTGCTCGAATACAGAACGACTTGGTTTCCAATACCAACCGGTAACGCCTTAAGCTCACCGTTGATGACCACTGCATCGAGCGCTTTTTTCTCATAGCGTTGGGTATCGACCCAAGCATCAGGAAGCGTCGCTAAATCGATATATTCAGTTAGACCTAAGAAGTCAGAAGGAACCCAGATGGCGTCGGGAAAGGTATTGTCTCTAGGATCAGCAACAAGCAGTTCAGAACGAATACTGTTGACGTCAAACGAACGAATTTCTACACGATGATCAGTCGTCGCTTCGATATGTTCTTTTACATAATCGGCCGTTTCATAATTAATACCAGCCCATATTTCAAGTGTGGACGAACAAGCAACGGCCGGAAATAGCATCGCAAATAGACTCAATAACCTCACACTTGGTTCCTTGTGGTAAAAATTAGACGTTGGATTTTAATCGCCCATCAATAAACCGGGCGATGCGGCTTATCGCTCACTGCTCATGATTAGAGACCTAGCTTTGGGCGACACGTTATATAGTAAAAAGTGCCTAAATAACAGTTGATACTCTCGCTTTAAGAGAAAGGTCTGCTCATTCTGATACATCCGTCATATCTCTGGATGACTGTTCTTACAATAAATCAACATACCATACCCTTTATTATTAACGACAAAAAAAATGCCGCAAAAGCGGCATCTATCTCGTTCGGTGCATTCGACACAATAAAAATCAAATAAGCAATTTATCAGTCAAAGCCCTATCATCGATTAAGCGTATTTCTCTTCGAAATCTTTCATGAAGCTAACCAGCGCTTGAACGCCTTCCAGAGACATTGCGTTGTAAAGTGAAGCTCTCATTCCACCTACTGCTCTATGGCCTTTCAGTGATTTCAGACCTGCAGCATCAGCCAATTCTAGGAACTTGCCATCTAACTCAGGTTTCGCCAGTTGGAACGGCACGTTCATTCTAGAACGGTTTGCAGTGTGAACATCGTTTTTGTAGAAAGCTGAGCTATCGATTGCATCGTAAAGCAGCGCTGCTTTCTCTTTGTTCACCAACTCCATCGCTTCAACGCCACCTTGAGCTTTCAGCCACTTGAACACAAGGCCTGATAGGTACCAAGCGTAGGTTGGTGGTGTGTTGAACATTGAGTCTTTTTCAGCAAGTACTTTGTAGTTCAGAATACTCGGCAACACGTCGTTTGCGAGTTCGAGTAGATCATCACGTACGATTGCAATGCAGATACCCGCAGGGCCGATATTCTTTTGCGCGCCCGCGTAGATAACACCGTACTGAGACACATCAATCTTACGAGACAGAATGTTAGATGACATATCCGCTACGATTGGCTTATCCGTTTGAGGAAGCTCGCTGATTTCAATACCATCGATGGTTTCATTCGGACAGAAATGTACATACGCAGCTTCCGGGTCAATTTTCCAATCTTTAGCTGGAACAACCGCTGCTTTACCATCAATTGACGTCTTCGCGTTGAATACATCGATTTCGCAATATTTGCTCGCTTCAGTCACTGCACTTTCTGCCCAGTAACCCGCATCAATGTAAGTCGCTTTCGTCGCATCACCTAAAAGGTTTAGAGGAACAGCAGCGAATTGAGCACGAGCGCCCCCCTGACAGAAAAGAACTTTGTAGTTGTCTGGGATGTTCAGAAGATCACGTAGGTCCTGTTCGGACTCGTCAGCAACTTGAATAAATTCCTTGCTGCGATGGCTGATTTCCATCACGGAAGTCCCTAAACCATTCCAATCAATAAAGTCCGCTTGCGCTTGTTTCATTACCGGTTTAGGCAGTGCAGCTGGGCCAGCACTGAAGTTGAATACGTTATCTAATGTAAGTTCCATGGGGATGATTGCTCCTGCTAAATAATAACTATGCAAGTAATACCATGTTTTACCCAACATAAAAACAACAAAAGAGGTCTTAAGACCTCTTTTGTTTTGTACCGTATAAAATGTTTAAGCTTAACCTGCTAAATCACCCTATCAGTATTCACGCCTGCTCTGTTTATTGAACCAAAACCGGCATAAGTAGAGCGATTAATGGAATTTCTTGTCCATTTTCGAACACTAGGTTTCCATTTTCTAAGTCAGCGCTGATTTCATAACCACTGTCTGTTTCCTTGATCATTTCCATCACAAGCAATTCATCGATACCTTCACGGATGAATGGATACTCTTTAACAAGTTCATTTGAGAAGCTAGAGTGAACGTTGCCCGTTAATGCAGGCATGATCATCGAAGGGTTGCTGCTGATGTTTTCGGTCCCTTCCGGCACGCTCACCAACCACTTAGATTCGAACTGTCCCTTACCTAACTCTAACGACATGTTGTTCATTGAAAGGTCGAAACCTTTAGCAAACAGGATATCGATAAATGGAATGATCTCTGCAACGTCTTCTTGCGTCATCACAGGATTAGATTGGTAAATCTCAAAGATTTTCTCAAACGACTCGCTATCCAACTTCGACATTTCAAAATCGACGTTTAGGTTGTTCAACTGGCCTTCACTGGTCTCGATGTTTGCGATATCCAGCCTGAGGTTGCTGCGCAGACGCTTAGTTGCTTCATCTAGATGTGATTCAAAATCGTACTTAGAATTTTCAATGGTCATGAAAGGCTGCATTGCAGAATCTGAAACCAAGAAGCTATCGATAGTAAAATTCTGAGTACCTAACCAGTAGCCTTTCGCTTGTTGGCCTGAACCCACACCTTTCAGATTAGACAGCGTTACCTCTTCACCGGTTTCAAAGTCAATTTGAACTGAAGGGATTGAAAGCTCGTAATCAACTTGGCCTAAAACAGTCGCATGGCCAGAAATATTCGATTTAGTGATCGAGACCGAAGTCCCATTCTCATCAGAACCTTGGTGATTGAACTGGCTTAACTCAAAGTTAAAGTCAGTGTTGCCGTTTAGCTCAGTACTAGTGGTCAGAGTTAAAGGCAGAATATCGGTATTCTCAAACGTCGACAGTGCATTTAGACTCACCAAACCATGGCTAACCTCACTATTTATGACAAACTCACTCGGCAACCCATCAATCGCAAGTTGCTCTTTCAGGTTTTCATCCGTCACAGTTAAACGAGTGGTTACGTTGGAAGACAAGTAACCTCTATCGTATTCCACGATCTCAGCTTGAATGCTTGAATTGTTAAGCTTTGCAACGCCATCGGTAATCGCATTTTGTCCAATTTGCCCAACCGCTAGCGGCCAACAAAGTGCCAGTGAGATTGCTCCGCCAATAGCACCAATTTTTCTTAACTGTTCCATGAGTTCTCTTTCTACACGTGTCTATTTTTTTTAGTCTAACCCATCAGTAGCAAACAAGAAACATTGAGTTAAATCAGCCTATTGCTCGATACTTCGATTGCCTCAATAAATTAACGGCTAGCTCTCATCCTTATTCGGCGGTTCTTGCTAGGCTAAAGACGTCGCTACTATTAAGGTTGAGCTGTGAATCAATACGCTGTTATCTGTTTGGACAATAATCCGGTTAGCATTGAAAGAATACGTTCGGAGCTGGCTCCGTTGGCTTCTGTATTCGATATTTATACTGCCGAGAACATAGAAGACGCACATCACGCATTAGAAGATATTCATGATCACAACCAAACCGTTGCCTTGGTGATCACTCATCATCATTCTGAATTTAATGGCGTGCAATTCCTGATTGAACTTCAACAGCTGCCCCATAGTAATACCGCAAGAACGATATTAGTCAGCGCTTCGTCAGACATTCAATCCATTTTAACCGCTGTGAATGAAGGTAGGCTCAACCACTGTTTAACCAAACCGGTTCAAGATCAGGTTCTGTTCAAATCAGCGCAAAAAGAGCTGACCTCTTTTGTTATCCAATACGACTCAGAAAACCTGCTCTCTTACAGCGATGCATTGGATCAACAACGCTTACTCAGAGCGCACATTGAGCAAAAGATTCACTCTTTCCAATCGGGTTTCATTCACGATTACCACCAGCTTTCGGATAATGCCCTTGCAGAACGCGTCGTCAGTGCTCTGCAGGATGTCTTCTCAAAAGATGACAAAACTAAGGCCATTCGTGACTATTCCCCCGAGCATCTACTCACTGTGGAAGGCGAAGACAATCGCTTTTTATGGCTGATCATTGAGGGTGAAGCAGCTCTTTATAAGAAAGATGAACTTGGGCAACAGCGGGAAGTGGTACGTCACTCCAAAGGGAACATTGTTGGCGGGATGTCATTTGTAACAGGCGAGCCTTCGTTTTCTACGGCGATCACCCTAACGCAGACTCGCGTTATCAAACTGGATAAAGATAGCTTTGCTCAGGTGATGCATTCAAACAATACCCTGCTGCCTTTATTTACCAATCTATTGCTCCGTCATTTTAATCGACGTTTGCAACGCAGCATCACCAATAAGATCAAACTGCAGCAGACACTAGAATCATTAGAGTCTGCACATCAACAACTGATCGAGAAAGAGAAAATGGCGATGCTCGGGCAGCTAGTCGCGGGAGTCGCACATGAGCTGAATAACCCGATTGCTGCCATATTAAGAAGCATCGAAACTCTGTCAGACCATCTCGACCAAATATTGGCAAACCTATCCGTTCCAGAGTCCAATAAAGGGACTGACGTACTGACACATTCAAAGTTAGCTAAGCCGCTATCAACAGCCCAAGAAAGACAGCTCGTAAAGCATCTTACGTCGACGATTAATGACCGTGCTTTAGCAAAAAAAGCCGTGAGACTAAACCTAAGCCAAGACTCTACGGTTCTAAACACATTAAAGGCGTCCCCTGTCGCAGGCAAAGAGCTGCTCAATGACTTAGAGCATTACCATTATGTTGGAAACTCTATCCGCTCAATTCAAGTGTGCAGCAAGCGTATTGCCGATATGGTCAAAAGCTTAAAAAGCTATGCTAGAGAAGATGAAGAAGTTCGCCACTACACAGATATCCACGAAGGGCTTGAAGATACCTTAGTGATCTTCGAAAACAGGCTTAAACACCACCAACTCGAAAAGCATTACGATACCGACTTACCGCCTTTATTGTGCCAGTCGCTCTCGCTGCAACAAGTGTGGACCAACCTTATCTCCAATGCGCTCGATGCCCTATCTGAACGAGGAAAAGTGACCATCACCACTTCTCAACAGACAAAAGGCGACGACGCGTTTCTTGTGGTGCAAATCTCCGATACTGGCCACGGCATTGCCAAAGAAGACATCAACACCATTTTCAACCCAAACTTCACGACTAAAAAAGAAGGCAACTTTGGTTTAGGGATTGGGTTATCCATTTCTCAACAAATCGTTTCGGCTCATCAAGGGTTTATTTTGGTGGAGTCAGAGGTAGGCAGCCATACAAACATGCAAGTGTGGCTTCCATTCAAACAAGAAGGAGCACCTCATGAATAAGTACCTAATTTTATGTGTCGATGATGAACCTGAAGTTCTCAATAGTGTCCTTCAGGACTTGGCGATATTTGAAGAGAACTTTCTGGTTGAAGGTGCAGAGTCGGTCGATGAAGCCAAGCAAGTAATCAAAGAAATGGGACAAGATGGTATTAAGCTCGCGTTAATCTTATGCGACCACATCATGCCAGAAGAAACCGGCATTGATTTTCTGATCGAACTCAACCAACACGACGCTACTAAACCAACGCGTAAGCTGTTGCTCACCGGGCAAGCTGGGCTAGAAGATACCGTCACAGCCATTAACAACGCAGCACTTGATTTCTATATTTCAAAACCTTGGCAAGGCGACCAACTGAGAGACACGATTACTCAACAATTGACTGACTATGTCATTGCCAACGACAAGCAATTGCTAAACTGGACTTCCATCTTAGATACCGAGCGCATACTGACTTCAATGGCGGATAAACGCACCAGTTTTGGTGAATAGCACTGATTGGTTAATGGATACTGAGAATAGCGTCATCCGATATAAAAACCTTCCGAATGTATACAAATTTTGGATAATTCGCTCGTCTATTTTTCTCATTCGCCCTAAACATGAGATCTCCGTTACATACTGATCCTTAATTTGCTTGTTTTTTAACTAAATGAGTAAGGTTTTACATTTTAAAGGATTACTTTTCCGTGAGTTAGATTAAACTGTCTCAATGTTTATGGTTTGCCGATTTGTCTCAAACCAAAGGAATTAACACTAATATAGGTTTACGGTCGTTATGCGCAAAATTCTACTTACTACCGCTATGCTATTGGCTTCTGGTCAAGCACTAGCTGTTGATGAACAACCACAGGTAATGAGCAACTTTAACTATGATTACTTTGAAGCACGTATCGGTGCTAGCCCAGTAACATTTGGTGGTGCGTTCAGTAAGTCCATTCACCCGAACGCTCACGCTATAGCACGTATCGATTCAGAATTTGAAAGCGATTACGACTCAGCTGTAGGTCTTGGTTTCCACGCTCCATTAAACAACTGGGCAGACCTAACAGGTGAAATGCTAGCTCGTATCGTTCAACCTGAGAACTCAAGCTCTACTGATATCGGTATGGAAATCAACATTGGTGTTCGCCAATGGCTTGGTCCACAACTAGAAGTTGGTGGTAAAGGTGGTTACGTTTCTATCGATGACAACGATGATTGGACAGGTTCTGTTTACGCGCGTTTCCACTCTACAGAGCTTTTCTCTCTAGGCGCTGAAGCTCGTATTAACGACTTCTACGGTGACCAACTTATGTTCACTGCTCGCTTCAAGTACTAATACTTAAAGCCAAGCTAGCTCTTAACGAGCACTTAGCCTTTTGATACTTAGTCTTTTAAGAAATCCGACTAAGACAGAAACAAAAAAACCGAGGACATTCCTCGGTTTTTTTTATTGACAGTAATCTTAAGCATATAAGGCAAACTTCTTTAGTGGCAGCTCTTCAGTAATTGCTGCTTGCGTGGCTCTTGTAATAGTTTCCAGTGAATACCATCAATTGCACCCGCAAATTTCCAAAGTAGTTTTAGGTCAACATCGTTTCCGTACGCTTCGCGAACCTTATTAAACACTTCAGGTGCGCCCAACTGCATAAACATTGAAACATCATCCACACCCGCCTTTTTAACCATGCGCTCTAACGTAAGCTGCATGTTTGGTAGATCTCTTAATCTACGGCTAGCTGATGACTTCTTGAAGCTACGCTGCTGAATTGAATTATCGATTGAAGTACGAATAATACTATCCAATTCAGGATGTTCACAGGTAAACAGATCCGTAATGTCGTAATAGTTTACGGTTGCTGTTGTCTGCTTCTTTACATGACGATACTTTTCACAATCAAGATCGGTCAGTTTTTTATCTAATGATTTTCCACCTCTAATGAATAAACAACCTTCACTCAATAAAGCGAACATAGCGTCATTTTGAAAGAGGCCAATACCTCCGAACATAGAACGTTTTTGATGCTCACCAAATTGATTCACGTAATTAATAAATGCTGTCTCGGTCATATCCGTTGATCCTTAATCAAATTACCCCGATTAGGTTGATCACCAGACAAGCAGCTTGTTATGCGAAAATTTTAAATCTATTTTGTTATTCTATAGGTGAATATTATGGTTTCGTTTTTCACCTTTAAATAAATCATACTTCGAAAAGAAAAATAAGTCTGGACTTAGTTCACATCAATCAATTGAGTATTCCGGTTTTTCATGATTGACTTCACAGTAAACTATCAAACCATGCTTGAATTTGGACACCTAGTGATACACCGGTTCAAATTATTAAAGGTTATGTAGACGGGTGAGTATTGCCTCGCAGCATCGTGGCTTGTAAAATGGCAGGACAGACCTGTTTTTACTTTTTATATGAATCATTTATCGTTTTTCTGGCTACCTCAAAATAAGGCTCTTCTCTTAAAGGGTCTAGAATCAGAGTTTGCCCAACTTGTTGGACATTCTATCTCAGCGGGAAAAATAACACTTCCTCCTATCCCTAACGTTGTACTGAAGATTCAATCGCTTTGTACCCTTGAATCAACTGGGATTGCTGACGTTGCCGAGTGCTTACTCGAAGACCCAGGCCTCGCTGCTATTGTCATTCGTGTGGCTAACTCTGTCGTCTTTAACCGACGTAATATTACTTGTGTTGATATTATGACGGCGGTGTCGCGCCTTGGCATATTAAGAGTACGTGACATCGTGACGGCTCAGGCTATTGAGCAACTCAAACACTCAGTCAACCTCAGTAAAGAATGTAATAAGGTATTGGTTCAGAGCGCTTCTGTATCAAAAGAGCTGGGCGCTACTATGGTGCTTGTTACCAACAGCTTCAAAGAGCTCTCCCCTACTGAATACCGTTACCTTGAGCATGAAAAATCGCTGCTTGTTGGATTACTGGCTGATATTGGTTTGTTCTGTTTGGTTAGCGAATACCACCTCTACCTCGAAAATGGCAATTACCTAGATCACGACATCGCTCTACAAATCTTCCAAGACCAATGTTCTGCTACCAGTAAATTGGTGCTTAACCGTTGGGGCTTCGACAGCGACTTTATTGATGTGTGCAGCAATACCATCAATAACCACGAACAGCGTGAAGTCTCTTACTTAGATATCGCTCGAATCGCTAACCACCTGCTGATGTTCAGAAACAAGGATGAGAACATCGATGATCACGAAGTTGAACTTAACGTGACAGGTGCAGAGGTGCTTTATAAATTAAGCAACTTGAGCAAGCATGATTTTAATGCAAAGCTAAGCGACGTGATCAATACTAGCGGCTTCTAAGTCACTGTTAAATTACAAGTAAGTGTAATATGAAGTAAATGCAATGGGGAAAGCATGTTTACAGGGATGATCTTTATATTTGCGCCACTCGTCGTGGGGTATCTTTTTGCAATTTCGAACGCTCAGACATTAGAATTTATCAACCGCTCAACATCGCGGTTGATCTACGTGATTCTGGCGTTAATGGGACTAAGCTTAGCCGCCCTCGATAACCTAGGCAGTAACCTGCAGACAATCCTTCTATATACCGTCACTTTCTTTGTCTGCTTAAGCGTATGTAACCTAATGGCACTGCCCGCTATTGATAAGTTATTGCCACTCAAAACCGACAGTAGCAAGAAGAAGCTTCCCCTCTCTTCTATGGCGATGGAATCTGCAAAACTCATCTTAGTGGTAGGTTCAGGGCTAATCGCTGGCTTAGTGCTGCCTATTGGCCTTGATTGGGTTGATACCGCAAGCGAATGGATTCTGTTTGTTCTTCTATTCTTTATCGGCATTCAGCTGCGTAATAGCGGACTCACACTTCGTCAGATCTTACTCAACAAGCACGGTATGGTTATCGCAATCACCATTATCATCACCTCAATGTTAGGTGGTGTAATCGCGGCTTACATCCTAGATATCCCTCTGTTCAAAGCCTTGGCAATGTCTTCTGGATTTGGTTGGTACTCTCTGGCTGGTATCTTAATGGGTGACGCCTTTGGTCCTGTCTATGGTGGCGCTTCTTTCATGCTTGAGCTGTTAAGAGAGTTAGTTGCCTTGGTACTGATTCCAGTGCTAATTCGCAGCTACCCATGCACTTCCATTGGTTATGCTGGTGCGACTGCGATGGACTTCACCTTACCGGTCATTCAAACAACAGGCGGCGTTAGATGTGTGCCTATCGCTATCGTCAGTGGCTTTATCCTCAGCTTGCTTGTTCCGATATTGATGTTGTTCTTTGTATCTCTTGCTAACTAGATCGCAGGAATAGCGTTTGTTTTAGATTAGAATGCAACTCGAATACCAATGCCTAAGACACCGATACAGTTACCGAAATAAAAAGACACTAAGTGTCATTGCTCAACAAATAACGATCACGGTAACCTGTAACGACAAAGTTATAAAAAGAATAAACTTACAAAAGGAACCACTATGAAACGCCTTTGCGTCGCATTACTGCTAGCTTCAACTTCTACTTTCTCTTTTGCAGCAGATTCAATGTCTGAGACAAACCAGTGCCAAGCAAAAAAATATGATGCGTACATCGACGCTTCTTTGAATTGGTATGCCGACCTTGCTGCATTAACCTCTGAGCAATATCCAGAGCTAACAGAAGTGAGTGAGTGGTTCCTAGAAGGTCGTAAGCACCACTTTGAGCTTAACCGTGCTGCGGTTCACTACTACTTAGTAAACGACTCAAGCAAAGTGGCAACAGAGCAACCTGTAGAAGGTTGGTTGCAACTTGAGCAACACGACATTAAAACGCTATCAACACGTGATGATGAGCTTGGTAAAATCGCGAAAACAACATTCGATGACCGCCAATCAACGCCTCACGCTCAAAACTACGAACTACGTTCTGCCTTTGCAGAGCTGCTTAGTCACCCTAAGCAAATCGACTCAGCGCTGCAGCGTTACAACCAGTCGATCAGTAAACTTGAAGCGATTAAGTGTAAATAACCCCGCATTTAATATGCTTTTTCGAGAAGTTGGATTTCATAATTAAGACGGGACATTGTTCCCGTTTTCGTTTAGATTGTCCCGCTCGCGTCAATATTAGAAAAATAACTCGCTTGCTATGGTTACGGAACAAAAAACAGCAGATGTTAGCTTCGACAGTCTTCTACGTATCTTCACGGTACCTGAAGGCCCAGATTCAACACTCACTCAAATTGAAGACAAACTTTCACGAAACCTGAATCAATTCTTACGTGAACATATTGTGGCTGAAGAAAAGCCGCTACGTGAAATTGAGAAAGATTTTTCAAATGCTCATATCCCAGAGCAGCCTGAGTTTGTTTCTGAACATACTGAGCATCTCCTCGATTCTCTTGTGTCTCATTCGGTTCACACGTCTTCGCCAAGTTTTATTGGCCATATGACCTCTGCGTTGCCGTACTTCCTGATGCCGCTTTCAAAAATCATGATTGCGTTGAATCAGAATCTAGTAAAAATCGAGACCTCAAAAGCTTTCACTCCCCTAGAACGTCAAGTTCTGGGCATGTTACATCGCCTGATTTATCAAGATAGTGACCAGTTTTATTCTCGTTGGATGCACAGCGCAAACCACTCTTTAGGTGCGTTTTGTTCTGGCGGTACCATCGCGAACATTACAGCGCTCTGGGTTGCACGTAACAACGCACTAAAAGCGCAAGGTTCGTTCAAAGGTGTAGAAAAAGAAGGCCTGTTTAAAGCCATGAAGCACTACGACTACGAAGGCCTTGCCATCTTAGTCTCTGAACGTGGCCACTACTCTCTGAAAAAAGCCGCGGATGTCCTTGGTATTGGTCAAGAAGGTCTAGTGTCTGTTAAAACAGATAACGACAACCGTATTTGTACTGATGATCTAAGACTCAAGATTGAGCAACTCAAGCAGAACAAGATCAAACCTTTCGCCGTCATTGGTGTGGCTGGTACAACCGAAACCGGTAATATCGACCCGCTAAGAGACATTGCTGAGGTGTGTGCCGAATCCGATTGTCATTTCCACGTTGATGCTGCTTGGGGCGGTGCGACTCTAATGTCTAACAATCATCGTCATCTGCTTGATGGTATTGAACTCGCGGATTCAGTCACGATTGATGCGCATAAACAGCTTTATATCCCTATGGGTGCGGGCATGGTTCTGTTTAAGAAGCCAGATGCGATGACTGCGATTGAACATCATGCTCAATACATTCTTCGTAAGGGCTCAAAAGATTTAGGCAGCCATACGTTAGAAGGTTCTCGTTCAGGCATGGCAATGCTGGTTTACGCCGCAATGCACATCATTAGCCGCCCAGGTTATGAACTGCTGATAGACCAAAGCATTAACAAAGCACGCTACTTTGCCGACCTAATTAAAGTTCAGAGCGACTTCGAGCTGGTTTCAGAACCTGAGCTTTGCCTACTGACTTATCGCTATGTCCCTGAGTCAGTCAAAGCGGCACTGCTTAAAGCTGAGCCTGAACATCGTGTCGAACTGAATGAGTTGCTCAATGAGCTGACTAAGTTTATTCAGAAGAAGCAGCGTGAAACAGGTAAGTCTTTCGTGTCACGTACACGCTTAAACCCTGAAGCATGGGTACATCAGCCAATCATCGTTTTCCGCGTGGTATTAGCAAACCCACTAACAGGCAATGACATTCTTTCGTCAGTGCTTGAAGAACAGCGTGAGATCTCTAAACTAGCACCAAACTTGATGGGCAAAATCAACAAACTGGTTACGCAAATCAACGCATAGTCATTCAATTTTAGTTGCATCAAATTGAAAATTTCTTTCTTTTTGATGTAACTAAGCTGTCAGTTCATACCCATTTTGCATTCTTTTTGCTCAAACTCTCTTCCAATTCTGTAGTTTTCTAAAATTTTGTTGAGGTTTGTCATATTCTTAAGCATTCATGCCCTGTTTTTGTATTAGTAAATAGTATGTTGGGTTTATACTGACTCTATGGTGCTAGTTAGCTTGATATCTATTTGACGCAGCAGTATTTACGATACCAAATATACATTTGGCTTTGTGTTTACTGATATTTGCTTCAGCCATACCCCCTGGTAAAAGATATTAACTAGCAAGTTGTTCTCTATACCCTTGTGAACACTATGAATACATTAGAAAAAATACAAAAAAACCTGGAAAATTTCAGCAAGTCTGAGCGCAAGGTAGCCGAAGTAATTATGGCTTCCCCTCAAACTGCAATTCATTCTAGCATTGCTACCTTAGCTAAAATGGCTGACGTGAGTGAGCCTACAGTTAACCGCTTCTGTCGTCGATTAGACACAAAGGGCTTCCCTGACTTCAAACTTCACCTAGCTCAAAGCTTGGCAAACGGTACACCTTACGTGAACCGTAATGTTGAAGAAGATGATGGTCCAGATGCTTATACGCATAAGATTTTCGAATCAACTATGGCTTGTCTAGACGTTGCTAAAAACAGTCTAGACGCGATGCAAGTAAACCGTGCTGTTGACTTGCTGACTCAAGCAAAACGCATTTCGTTCTTCGGACTGGGTGCCTCTTCTGCTGTCGCCAAAGATGCTCAAAACAAGTTTATTCGTTTTAATATCCCAATCACATGTTTCGAAGACATCGTGATGCAACGAATGAGCTGCATTAACTGCAGTGATAACGACGTTATTGTTCTTATCTCTCATACTGGCCGCACTAAAAGCCAAGTTGAGATTGCAAACTTAGCGCGTGAAAACGGTGCGACAGTTATTGCTATCACAGCAAAAGATTCTCCACTGGATAAAGCGAGCTCGTTGTCTATTTCTCTGGATGTTCCAGAAGACACTGACGTTTACATGCCAATGGCAAGTCGCGTTGTTCAGATGACGGTTATCGATGTGCTAGCGACAGGCTTTACGCTACGTCGTGGTTCTGGTTTCAGAGAGAACCTAAAGCGCGTCAAAGAGTCACTTCGTGATTCACGTTACGAGAAGTACTCTCAGTTCTAATCTGCTTAGTCATGAACTGAAAACAGATGACCAGAGAACAAGTTGAATTAAAAAAACGGAGCCTAGAGCTCCGTTTTTATTTGTCTGTATAAAATGACTTATACAACGAACAAGTTTAAGACCGTTAGATAGTCCAACTATTGCCCTTCTCAACCACGCTGTTTTCGGACGCATAAGAATTGATAATGGTAAAGCTCGACTCGACAGCTGGCTCTTGCCCAATTTGATTCATTGAAGCTCCCTCATGATGCCCTTCTCTACAACTGCACTTCTCGCATACTTGCTTCAAAATATGCACGAGCCTCTCTTGGTTAAGCGGCAAAGGGTTTCCTTTAATCGCCACTGATTTGAGCGCGTCGGCAGACACCTCATCAAACTGGGCTTCACAGACACCAAATTCCAACAAGTTGGGTAACTTAAGCGTATCAAGCACTTCCGATAACCAAGAAATTGCCTCCTCTTCTATTGCTTCTACGTTACCTGTTACTATCTGAGCGATTCGCTGATAACGCGCTAGGATGTCGCTTCTTTGCTGCTCTTTTGCAACGGCTATGTTCTCCAACATCACAAACGGCGCTAAACGCGCGGTAATCACACTATGAGGCGCAGAAATCTTACCTCCTAGTGCGGAGGCTAAACCATGGGCTGCGCCAAGCTTGGCATTAGTTATCGCCATACCACCGAGCATAGAAGCGAAAGCAAGATCAGAACGCGCTTGAGGCTCATCATAAACACACGCTTTAACCACAGAACCACTCAACTTACGCAGCCCTTCTTCACAAATCATATCGGTTAACGGATTCGGTTCACCACACACGTAGGCTTCCATTAGATGAGTAAAGGCATCCATCGCACCTCGCCCAGATAGATATAGATTGGTTCCATGAGTTAGGGTTGGGTCGACAATCGCAACGTCGGCCAGCATGTCTGGGCTTCTCAGGCTGATTTTTACTTGGTCTTGGCCTGATTTCAGCACCGCGTTTTTAGTGACCTCGGCGCCGGTACTCGCTGTGGTTGGAATTGCGATAAACGGAAGTGGTTTGGTTTTAAGAGGAACATTACGCCCGACCACTTCAACATAGTCATATAAATTGCCTTGATTAGGTAAAACCGCAGCCAACGCTTTGCCCATATCGATGGCGCTACCGCCCCCCATGGCGACAACCATATCTGGCTTAAATCGACGAGCAGAAATAGCCGCCTCTTCAACCATTTTGATATTAGGTTCACCGGAAACGGCAATGTGCTGATAACGCATACTCTGCGCATCAAGATAGTCAGTAACAATTGAAGTGCGCTCTAATGTATTGCCTGTAACCAATAGCACGCTGTAGCCATATTGATTAAAGAGAGACAATGAAGCGGAAAGTGCTCCATCACCAAAGATGATCTTTGTAGATGTCATAAATTGAAACATGGTGCCTCCTGCGCCTATGACCGAACAAAACTGCGAACTCTTGGTTATTGGAATTTAGCCTTTATATAGTGCATCAGTATTAAGATGCCTCGTTCTGTATGCGCTTTTTTTGACGAGGTGCAACTTGTCGCATTAAAGATGGATTAATGTCGTATTCTTAGGGGTAATTCACACTCTTAAATTAAGGGTAATCAATCTGAATACCCATCAGAAATCAGCATGGATCCTTTTTGTGACCATTATTTGCTCTGATAGACAAAACCTATTGTATTAAGAGGTAATTCCATCTTTATTTCCCCATGGCATTGAGGCATAGTTGGTTTTATGAAATTTTGAGTGGCATTCACTAAAGAATAGTTAACATAATCGAGTTAACGAGCCTCATCCCGTATTTAGGAGAAATTAAATGTTTGTAGTTATTTTTGGTCGCCCTGCTTGCCCATTCTGTGTTCGTGCAAAAGAGCATGCTGAAACTCTTAAAGCTAAACGCGATGACTTCAACTACCGTTACGTTGACATCCACGCTGAAGGTATCAGCAAAGCTGATCTAGAGAAGACTGTTGGTAAACCTGTCGATACAGTTCCACAAATCTTCATCGACCAAGACCACATCGGCGGCTGCACAGAATTTGAAGCATACGCAAAAGAAAACCTAGGTCTTTTCGACTAAGCTAGGATTTCTCAAACGAGAATCAGGGCTAAAGCCTTAAACAGCTGACCCATTTAGGCGTTAGACTGTACGATTTATAGAAAGCCCGCTCACTGTAGCGGGCTTTTTTATGACCAGTTTTCATACGGAATAAGAATAAGGTCAAAATCAAGTAAATTAACAAAATATTGCTTATAATTTATTTATATTTAGATACAATTCACCTCTCAAACTTACCCTGTGTTCCACGCCAATTATTGAGCGACCACCGTGAATATCGACGTTGTTTTTCTGTTAGAACAAAACCCCATTCTCCTCATCTTTGTTGTTTTATCGATTGGATTAGCCATTGGTAAAATTCGTTTCGGTAGCCTCCAACTTGGTAATTCAATCGGTGTTTTGATTACTTCCCTTATCATGGGACATCTTGGCTTTTCTTTTAACGCAGATGCGCTCACCATTGGTTTCATGCTGTTCATCTACTGTGTTGGCATTGAAGCTGGACCAAACTTCTTCGGTATCTTCTTCAGAGACGGTAAGCACTACCTCATTCTGAGCCTTGTGGTACTTTCTACCGCAATTGCCCTAACCTATTTCAGTAGTCATTACCTTGGCCTAGGCTTTGGTTTATCTGCAGGCATGATGGCAGGTGCCTTAACAGCAACGCCGATATTGGTAGGTGCTCAAGATGCTCTGAATTCTGGGCTTGCAGAATTACCAAGAAACATGGACTTGAGCCTGATTATCGAAAACCTTTCAGTCGGTTACGCGATGGCTTACTTGGTTGGCTTAATCAGTATGATTATGTTTGCTCGCTTGATTCCAAAACTTCAAAAAGTGAACCTACACGACTCGGCAGAGCAAATCGCCCAAGAACGTGGGTTAGGCGCTTCAGGTCAGCGTAAGGTTTACTTGCCCATTATTCGTGCTTATCGAGTGGGACCAGAGCTCATCTCTTGGACTGACGGTAAGAATCTGCGTGAACTGGGCATCTATCGCCAAACAGGCTGTTACATCGAGCGTATTCGACGTAATGGTATTCTTGCCCATCCAGATGGTGATGCAATTCTGCAAGAAGGCGATGAGATCGCATTGGTTGGTTTCCCAGATAGCCACGCTCGTCTAGACCCAAGCTTCCGTAACGGTAAAGAAGTTTTCGACCGTAACCTTCTCGATCTGCGTATCGTGGAAGAAGAGATCGTCGTTAAGAGTGACAGTATCGCAGGTAAGCGCCTATCAGACTTGAACCTGTCTGAATACGGCTGTTTCCTTAACCGCGTAGTACGTGCTCAGATTGAAATGCCGATGGACTTAAACATCGTGCTTTCTAAAGGTGACGTCCTACAGGTGAGTGGTGAAAAGAGTCGAGTGCACGGCCTAGCTGAGAAAATTGGTTTCATCTCAATCCACAGCCAAATGGCGGATTTGATGGCCTTCTGTAGCTTCTTCATTTTGGGTATTTTGTTTGGTTTGATCACCATGACATTCGGTCAGGTATCGTTTGGGCTAGGTAACGCGGTTGGCCTGCTTCTATCGGGCATCATGCTTGGTTTCCTACGAGCGAACCACCCTACTTTCGGTTATGTGCCTCAAGGTGCTCTGAACATGGTCAAAGACCTCGGTTTGATGTTCTTTATGGTCGGTATCGGCTTGAGCGCCGGTGGTAAGATATTTGAGCACTTAACCCAAGTTGGCCCACAGGTAATAGGTATTGCCCTAGTAGTGAGTGTGCTGCCAGTATTCTTCGCTTACTTGGTTGGCGCTTACGTATTGAAGATGAACCGAGCTTTGTTGTTCGGTGCAATCATTGGCGCGCGAACTTGCGCTCCAGCGATGGACATCGTAAATGACCACGCTCGCTCAACGATTCCGGCTCTGGGTTATGCGGGTACTTATGCGATAGCCAATATATTGATGACCTTAGCAGGTACTTTCATCATCATAATTAGCTAGCATCTGCTGCATTAAAAGCAGCCAAGCTTAGATATTTCGAATACACTAATTCACTTTGGGTTAGTGCATTTTTTATAACCTGTTTTAAGCGGTTCAAGCCTTCTTCCCCACTCCTGCTCTTAACTCTCTTCATCCCTTATTTCTACTCTTGTCCCCCTTCGAATCGCGGTAGCCGTATCCGCTCTTAAATCTCTTCGCATCCCGCCACTCGAATCCCATATCTGCTCTTAATCTCTTGAACCAAATAGCAGACAAAAAAATAGGCGCTCAATGAGCGCCTATTTCGTTTAGATTCGATAACTTGAATTAGATGTCAGCTACATCAAATTCAACAGCTGGGTTAACGTCAGCTTCGTAATCAACACCTTCAACACCGAAACCAAATAGCTTCAAGAACTCTTCTTTGTACTCTACGTAGTCAGTCAGTTCTTTTAGGTTCTCAGTTGTGATTTGAGGCCATAGGTTACGACAGTGATCTTGAATGTCTTCGCGAAGCTCAAGGTCATCTAGACGTAGACGGTTCACTTCATCCACTTCTGGCGCGCTGCCGTCTTCTTTGTATAGACGTTGGCTGAACATACGGAAGATCTGTTCCATACAACCTTCGTGAATACCTTCTTCACGCATCTTCTTGAACACCATAGCGATGTAAAGAGGCATTACAGGGATTGCAGAACTTGCTTGAGTCACTACAGACTTAAGAACAGCAACGTTTGCAGTACCGCCAGTTTGGCCTAGCTTCTCGTTCAGCGCTGTCGCTGCACGGTCTAGATCCATCTTAGCTTTACCTAGTGCGCCATCCCAGTAGAT
The DNA here is from genome assembly GCF_041468865.1 of Vibrio sp. 10N.286.52.C3. Classification (NCBI taxonomy): domain Bacteria; kingdom Pseudomonadati; phylum Pseudomonadota; class Gammaproteobacteria; order Vibrionales; family Vibrionaceae; genus Vibrio; species Vibrio sp. 10N.286.52.C3. Next base: position 200,505 of record NZ_JBFRJM010000028.1, read on the forward strand.
TGGCCACGTTAGTTCAGTACCGATGTAGCTGTAAGCAACCGTCTTACAACCGTCCGCTAGAACACCAGCTTCAGAAAGAGCATTGATCCAAAGTTCCCAATCTTCACCGCCCATTACAGTAACAGTGTCTTTGATCTCTTCTTCAGTTGCAGGCTCTACGCTTGCTTCGATGATTGTGTCTTTGTTCGTATCAACCGCAGTTGACGTGTACGTTTCACCGATAGGCTTTAGAGATGAACGAATTACTTCGCCAGTCTCTGGCATTTTACGCACTGGAGACGCCAGTGAGTATACAACCATATCGATTTGGCCTAGATCTTCTTTGATCAGGTCAATTGTTTTCTGTTTCGCCTCGTTAGAGAAAGCATCGCCGTTCAGGCTTTTTGAATATAGGCCTTCTTCTTTAGCAAACTTGTCGAACGCTGCTGAGTTGTAGAAACCAGCTGTGCCAGGCTTTTTCTCAGTACCGGCTTTCTCAAAGAAAACACCGATAGTTGAAGCGCCGCCACCAAATGCAGCCGCAATACGTGAAGACAAGCCGTAGCCACTTGAAGAGCCAACAACTAGTACACGTTTAGGTGCGTTTGCGATTGGGCCTTGAGCTTTTGTGTAAGCAATTTGTTCTTTTACATTAGCTTCACAACCGACTGGATGTGTTGTAGTACAGATGAATCCGCGAATTCGAGGTTTGATGATCATATTCAACTTCCTTAAAAAATCAGGTTAAGGATAAAAGTTTCGTACGCAAATGGCATCTAATTTCTGTAAAAATGTGGCGAAAATGCAAGTGGTTGGAGCACTCAGCGAATATTTGCTGACTAAGTCACCATTTGTTAACGCCTCTATTGCAACTTCTACGACAAAAACAAAAAAAGGCACCTAATAAGGTGCCTTTTGTCATTTCTTTATCTAAGCAACGCTATTTAGCTTAGGTTTTAACTCTTTTCGCGTCAAAGTTTCACTGTAATCATGACTGAAGTGGTCAACTTGAATCGCTGCGTAGCGAAGTTTGTCTGCTGCAATGATTTGGTCAACTTCGTCTTGAGTAAGAACATCTGCCGCCAGTGCTTGAGCAAGTTTATCTTGCAATAGACCTTTACGAGCCACTTTGCCCTCTTTCACTGCTTTGAAGATCTTACGTTCGAGAGGCTTGATGCTGTACATCGCATTGAACGCATTCTCCATTAGGCCAACACTATCCTCTTCTTCTTTGCCTATGTAGCAAAGGTGAGTTAGACGTTCACGGTGTGCACCCGGAGTCATCAAGCTTTCTGCCAGTTGTACCGTTAGATTATCACTTGGTTTTTCAAAGTGGTTACCGACAGGGAAAACTAGACCTTTAAGTACTTTACCTACCATCTTGTTCGGGAAGTTTCTGTACGCTTCTTGTAGCGATTTAGCCGCGTTATGGAAACAGTGTTGAACCGCGTAGTGTACGTAGTCTAGGTCAGCTTGTTGACGACCTTCATCTTCATACTTCTTAAGCGCTGCAGACGCCATGTATAGGTAACTTAGACCATCACCTAGACGTGCAGAGATAAGCTCTTTACGTTTCAGTTCGCCACCTAGTGTAAGCATTGCGAAATCCGCACTCACTGCAAGCGCACGGCTCAAGCGAGTTAAGTCTTGGTAGTAAGGCTTCGTTGGACCGCTCATATCCGCTTTAATGAACTTAGAGCCTGTCAATGCCGCACCGACCGCACCAAACGTGTTCTTAGTTGCGTGAGAGATATGCTTGAACAACAAGTTATCGAAATCCTTCGCACCTTGCTTCTCATCTGGGTTTGCTGCCGCTTCCATTTCGCTTAGCACGTATGGGTGACAACGTGTCGCACCTTGACCGAAGATCATCAGGTTGCGAGTTAAGATGTTCGCACCTTCTACTGTGATAGCAACTGGAATACCTAGGTAAGGCGCAGCTAAGTAGTTCATTGGACCATCTTGAATTGCACGACCAGAGTGGATATCCATTGAATCATTCAGGATAGTACGCGCCATTTCTGTCATGTGATATTTCGCGATAGCCGTAACGATACCCGGCTTCTCTTTCATATCGAGTGAAGTAGTTGTTAGTGTACGAGTCGCTTCTAGTAGATACGTTAAGCCACCAATACGACCTAAACTCTCTGCAACTCCTTCAAACTTACCAATCGACATACCGAACTGCTTACGAACATAAGCGTATGCGCCGGTCGTTTTCGCCGTTAGGTGGCCCATCGCCGTGCCAAGTGCGGGTAATGAGATACCACGACCTGCAGACAGACATTCCACCAGCATACGCCAGCCTTTACCTGCGTAATCGGCACCACCGATTAACCATTCCATAGGAATAAATACATCGTGACCGCGTGTTGGACCATTCATAAACGCAAGACCAAGTGGGTCATGACGCTCACCAATCACAACACCTTCGTGGTCAGCCGGGATTAGCGCACAAGTGATGCCAATGTCTTCTTTGTCACCCAGTAGCTTTTCTGGATCGTGAAGTTTGAAAGCCAGACCAAGTACCGTCGCCACTGGTGCTAGTGTAATGTAGCGTTTGTTCCAGTTAAGCTTGATACCTAGCGTCTCTTTACCTTCGTGCATGCCCATGCACACAGTACCGACATCAGGGATACCACCCGCATCAGAACCCGCTTCTGGGCCTGTTAGTGCGAAACATGGGATATCTGTACCGTCAGCAAGACGAGGTAGCCAGTAGTCTTTTTGGTCTTGAGTGCCGTAGTGAGACAGCAGCTCACCAGGACCAAGAGAGTTTGGAACCATTACTGAAACCGCAGTACTGATACTGCGAGTCGCAATCTTAGTTACGATAGTTGAGTTAGCGTGTGCTGAGAATTCACGACCGCCATACTCTTTCGCAATAATTAGCGAAAAGAAACGCTCTTTGCGTAAGAAGTTCCACACCTCTTCAGGAAGGTCTCGATCTTCTTTTACAATTTGGTGGTCATCAAGCATAGCGAGCAAGGTTTCAAGCTCATTATCCATGAACGATTGCTCTTCTGCTGTCAGCTGAGGTTTTGGGTATTGATGCAGCTTAGTGAAATCTGGTTTACCAGAAAACAGCTCTCCGTCCCACCACACGCTACCCGCTTCCATCGCTTCTTTCTCGGTGCTAGATAGTGGTGGTAGTACTTTTTTAAAGAGTTTAAAAGCTGGGTCACTTACCCATTTTTGTCTTAGAGAGCTCATAGTTCAGATCCTTTTGTTCACTATATTGGTTGTGAATGTTTCGCTTTTTATTGTTTTATTCTTCTGCTGACATGCCTGCGGCTAAATATGGAATAAGAATATCGACCACTGCCTTAGCATCTATCTTTCTGTCATAGTCATTCTCTGCAATTTCTACCAGAGCCTGACTTGATGCCATGGTGAATACACAAGTCCCTAGGGTGAAGTGTAATCGCCAAAATAACTGTTCTTGAGTGAGGTTCGGATTCGCCTTCATTACTGACGTTGTAAACAAAGAAAGTACTTCGCTATAACGGGTAGTAATGAACCAACGCAAGTGTCCTTGCACATCTGTATAGCCTCTGCCGATAAGTAACATGAACCGGCTTGTACCATTTGGCCTAACATCATTAAGTGCTCTTAGTGGCTGTCTCAGAGACTCAAACACGTCACTCATAGAATACGTTTCGTTCAAGTTTAAGTTCACTAATGCATCTTGCAGTGCTGGCATAAATGCTTCTAAGTAACGATTGAGTACCGCACGAACCAGAGTCTTCTTATCGCCAAAGTGATAGTTCACTGAAGCTAAGTTGACATTCGCTTTACTCGTAATCGTGCGTAAAGAGGTGTCATTAAAACCGTGCTCAGCAAATAAGCCTTCAGCCACATCTAAGATTTTGTCTTTGGTTGTACTTCTTGGTGCCATTTCAATCACTCGTATTAAACAACTGTTTGAAATATACGCTTAGCACATTTATTTAACAAGCAAGCAACATCACATTTTCACAAATTGGTCGTACCAGTTAATAAAACTCAGCACTAACCGATTGAATCGCTGTATGTTTACAAAAAAAGAAAAAAATAATGAATTTTCTTGGAACTGAAATGGAAATGGTGGGTCATAAATTATATAGAAAACAGCGTATTTAGAAGTTTAACAGGCCGTCAAACTTGTTCTTCTCACTGCTTTCTTAATTACTGCATTTTCCTTATTAACTCCTATACTTGTATCCGCCCAAACCACGTTGGTTTGGGCTTTTTTTTTGTTTGTTGTTTGGGACGAGAGTGAGCCTTACTTACCCCTCTTCACAGCTACAGCTACAACTACAAACTAAACAGCGCGATCGATTCTTTTTATATTGTCATTTTTTACTAAAAATCGAACTACCATGCTTGGCACATTGTTATCACTGGAACTCGTATTTCAAACAACCTACTAGCCAACGTTTACCTATCTGAGTCCAAACCTAATACTACGTTTCCTCTATTTACGGTGCATCCATTCGAAGCTTGCCACTTGCTACTATTGGTAAATTAATCAATAAGGATAGAGACTTACATTCGAAATAAAGCCAACAAACTTAGCAATTTCTTGCAGATGTCCTAAGCTTCGTTTAATACCCTTTTCAATTAAGTAGTTAAACGCTTGTTGGGAAGCGGCGGGAGCTTTTAAAAGTAGAAGGAGACCTACTTTGAGACTGTTGAAATTACCTATTATGTGTTGCTTAGTTATTGTAGCTCCACTATCTGCTCAAACTTTAGAACAGGCCGTAGCCATTACCTTGGCTACAAACCCTGAGATAAAGAGTATCTTTAATGAGTTTGTGAGTGTACGGAAACGAAATGACGCCGCAGGTGGTGCTTATAGACCTAGTATCGACCTGGATGCTGGTATTGGTTACGAAGGCATAAACCCTGCACCAAATAACGGCCCCGATACCGATCTCACAAGAAAGGAAGCGACGATTTCCCTCACTCAGTTGCTGTGGGATGGTTCATCGACTCTCAATGATATTGATCGTACTGCCGCAGAAGCAGAATCGGTTCGTTTGCAATTGCTCGCGGATGCCGAAGACAAAGCGCTGGAGGTAACACAAATCTATCTAGATGCAGTCAAAGCAACTGAAGTTTTAGCCCTTTCGGAAAGTAACCTCGCTATCCACAAGAAAATCTATAAAGACATCAAAAAGCGTGCAGTCTCAGGCATAGGCTCAACCGCAGATGTATCTCAGGTAGAAGCAAGGATTGCAAAAGCTCACGGCAACTTATTAGCCGCACAGAACAACCTAATTGATACCCACACCCAATTTAGAAGAATAGTGGGTCAAGAACCGCTTGGCTTAGTCTACCCAAGAGCCGATATTTCTATGATTCCTCTGTCATTATCAGACGCGCTTGTTGATGCTCTGGACCAACACCCAGTCATCAAAGTCGCGACTGCAGATGTCGATTCAGCGCACTTCCAGTACAAACAATCAAAAGGGGTTAACTACCCGACGTTCTCTATCGAGGCATCTCAATCATGGCGAGATGATGCTGGAGGCGATGAAGGTTCGAGCCAAGAGACTTTGGCAATGTTGAGAATGCGATACAACCTCTACAACGGTGGTACCGATAGTGCTAATTCAGAAGCTGCAGCTTACCAACTCAATAAAGCAAAAGATCTAAGAGATCGTGCTTATCGACAAGTTGAAGAAGGCCTTCGCCTCTCTTGGAGTGCATTGGATCTGACGTTACAACAAAAGAACTTCTTGTCTGATCACGTGGATTCGGCGTCAGAAACCGTTATCGCTTATGAGAAACAATATCGAATCGGCAAACGTACGCTACTTGATCTGCTTAACACTGAAAACGAATTGTTTGAAGCCCGCAAAGATTACTTAGATGCGCATTACTCTGAACAGTACGCTAAATACCGTGTAATGAACGCGACAGGCTCTCTATTGAACGCTCTACTGGTCGACATTCCAGACGAGTGGACAACGGCAGTGGAGTATTAATGATGAAGAGACCTTATTTATTACTTTCCGCATTAACGATAACGCTATGTGCATGCTCTAGCCAAAATGAAGAGCCCTACATAGAAACGCCAGAAGCGGAGCAAATTTCAGACCTGCAAGACGATGATAACGATGGTGTGGTCAATGCACGAGACACCTGTCCTGGCACACCAGAGTCGTCTCTGGTAGACAACGAAGGCTGTGGAGAGACGGTTAGCTCGCAAGAAGTCAGACGGCTGAACATCCTTTTCGCCAATGACTCCTATGAAGTTAACCCTATCTTCTCAGATCAAATCACCACTATGGCTGAGTTCTTAGAAACCTACCAAAGTGCATCGATAGAGATTCAAGGTTACGCCAGTAAAGTCGGCGCGAGTCAATACAACTTAGAGCTATCAAAGAAACGCGCTCACCACGTTGAAGATGAACTGTTGTCGAATGGTATCGACCCGAGCCGAGTAAGAGTTGTTGGTTACGGTGAAAACCGCTTAGAGAGCGATGGCAACGATGCTACGTCTCATGCACTGAACCGCCGAGTAACAGCCACAGTTGTCGGACTAAGCGAACAGATCGTCGAGGAGTGGACCATATTTACCACGCTTGAAAAGTAGCGTGACATTGTCACTGTGGATCTAGATGTGACATAGAGCGAGTGTCGAACAACAGCAGCTTAGTTATAAGATCAATAAAGCCGTGATAGGGTTGCCCATCACGGCTTTTTTGTTCTTTGTCGTCACATGAGTCGAGGGAGACTCTGTGACTCTTCTTGCTACTCAGAAGTTGACTTGTTACTCAGTGAGTAGGCTCCCTATTAAGCGAGCCGACTACCGATTATAGTTTTACTTCTTGATGCTTAGTTTTCGGTAGAGAAATACTTAGCAGGAAGTAACCTAAGATAGCTGCAGTCGTTGAGCCCATCAGGATACCTAATCGAGCAAGCGTATCAAACTCTACATTCGTTGGGCCAAATGCTAGTGATGAAATAAAGATAGACATTGTAAAACCAATACCACACAGGACAGATACTGCGAAGATGTTCATAAAGTTCACACCTTCAGGGAGCTTAGCAACACCCAATTTCACCGCACCCCAGCTGAATGCAAAGATACCAAGAGGCTTACCAATCAATAGACCCATAGCGATACCAAGCGGTAGCATACCTGTTAGGCTTGAGATTGAGATACCTTCCAATGAAATACCTGCGTTTGCAAAAGCAAAGACTGGCAAGATTGCAAAAGCGACGTATGGGTGCAGAGCATGTTCTAGATGCTTCAGCGGAGAATGTTCACCTTTATTGCCTTTCAGTGGGATAGCAAAACCAATCACTACACCAGCCAGCGTTGCATGAACACCAGACTTCAATACTGCAAACCACAGAATTGCACCAACAATGAGATACACACTCAGCTTAGTTACATGCTTGTTGTTTAGCATGAACAGCACACCAGTTGCGATGAAACCAACCGTTAACGCAAGCGTTGATAGGTCGCCTGAGTAGAACAGTGCAATGATAACAACAACGCCAAGGTCATCGATAATTGCTAAAGCCAATAGGAACACCTTCAAGCTAACCGGTACACGGTTACCAAGAAGAGCCATAATACCCAATGCGAATGCGATATCAGTCGCTGCTGGGATAGCCCAACCTTGAAGCGCTTCAGGGTTACTTGAATTAAATAGCACGTAAATAAGTGCAGGAGCTAGCATACCACCCACAGCTGCGATAGCTGGGAAGATTGCTGTCTCTTTAGACTTTAATGCGCCTTCTAAAAGTTCGCGCTTAACTTCTAAGCCGATTAGAAGGAAGAAGACAGCCATTAAGCCATCGTTAATCCAGTGAGACACAGACATACCAAGAACGTAACTGTGAAGTACACCTTGGTACATTTCGTTCAGTGGTGAGTTTGCTACAAACATTGCGATCGCCGCAGCGATGACTAGTATGATGCCGCCAGCAGATTCCATTTTAAAGAAGTCACGGATGACGTCGGTCATGATTTCGCCCTTATATTTATTATTTAAATAAACGAATAACAAAGAATAACCACGAGTTTATATCCAAGTTTAATTGATAGATAATCACTTCTTCGGATGTTTAACTTCGGTTTTTCCTACAAATACTAAACAATACGTCGTATATTCCATAATGTTGTTATGCACCATGAATTAAGTATAGATGAGATCATCGAACCTGTATGCACAATTCATTGGGGGACGCTAAAAGGCGCAGGCATAAAAAAAGGCTATCAAATTATAGCCTTAGGTGTTTTTTAGTAGCCAGTTAACTGCATAAAGCCTGTCGCTTCATGACTCCCGCTCGCCTTAATCGGCCCTTCCCAATATGGTATGACAAATGGAAGCCACATATCCCTGCGTATAATACGCGTTGTGAGGTTAATATCATGCTTAGGGACGTTAATGATCCACTGCAAAGGCATCCGTCTTCCATTCATCAACGTTGTATTTTGCAATGGTTGAATGGAAATGTCGGATTCCGTTAATTGGTAAACTTTGCCTGAGCGCGTTGCTAATGTCCCGAATATGTAAGGCAACTGTTGGTTATGACGATAGCGGTTAATGCTCAGCGCTGTGCCGTCATCGAGGTTAAATACAAACCAATCCCAACCTTGTTGGCCCACTCCAAGTAAGCCACTGCCCCACTCTTTATGTACCCACGCAGTTCCTTCCACTTCCTTGGTAACGCCGTCTAGGTTCAACACACCACTCAACGATAAAAATGGAGCGCTGAAGTTATAAGACGCGACAGGTAATAAGTCGTGCTTTTTCTGATAACCGTTATCGCCGTTGAGCACATAGGGCCCTTTTGCAATGGTGTCGAGTTCAAGTCCAAACGTGTCTGTTTGCACTTGAAGGCGTCCTGGGAATGGGGTGTTGCCGAGTGCACGCCAGTTCCAGTTATCAATCCAAAGCCTGAATGGACGATTAGTCATTCCCGCTTGGCCAATGCCGCCACGAGCCATGCGCTGTTCTTTCCATACTTTGGACTTAGAAGAGACCACTACATTTGAGATATAGACTTGAGGGCTTTGCCACCCTGGTGTTTCACGTTCGTCCGTTGCGATACGGAAAAAGCTCCACTGGACCGAATAGTCTTTACCATCATCACCTTTCAAAGATGCAAAGTAATGCCACCACTCGTGCTGAAACTCTGGGTGGAACTTAAAATCTTGTGGTAGCGAAACATTACGGTCTGGCAAAACAGGTTCGAACACATTGAAGTGTTCATTAACCAATATTGAGTTAACTTCATTCACGCCCTTTTCACCAGGATCGATGAAATAGGAGTAATAACCCCAAACACTTAAAAAGATGCCGAAGAAACTGATTAATAGCAGAGAAGACAGAATTCGTTGTCTTAACTTAGTTGAAGTATTCCGTAAAAACATACTAAAGCGCATCCCTCAGTGACTTCATCGGAGTGTTCCGAATCATTCTCATCACTGGTAAAGCACCAGCTAGCATCAATGCTGCCATGGCCCATGCAAATGTCTGCAAATAGTCCCAAGGAATCACTTGTAACTCAAGTGACCACCCAAAAGACTGCTTTATCACGATATCAACAATTAGGCTCGCTAGCGCTAATCCGAGCGGAATCGCAATTAAGGAGGAAATAAGCCCAAACACAAACAACTGCAAACTACCTGTCAGGATCAGTTCTTTCGCCGAGACACCCAAACAGCGCTGCAAGGAAATATGCCTTTGGCGAGACACTTCTCCCGCAACCGTCGCAAAGAAAATACCGAAGACGGCGATAACCAAGGTGATGTTACCTAATGTATCTGCAATCGCGAACGTCCTATCGAACACCCGCATCGCTTGACTGTGGATGTTGTTGTTATCGAAAACGCGCTCGGAGCCAAGCCTGAATACGCTTTCTAATCGGCTGCGAAGCCCTAATGAATTCACATCGTCTTTGAGTATTACCCCAAGGCCGACATTACCCCGCCCTGCAAAGCCATACAGCCAGTTTCGATGCGACATCATGACTTGATGGTAAGGATTACCGTAATCGTAATAAACACCGACAACCTGCCAACCAGAGCCGAGACTATCATAGAGGTCAATGTAGTCGCCAGGGCGAATCCCCAGCTTGAGAGACATCGATTCACTGATCAACACGCCTTTAGAGTGATGTAAGTGATACCAGTAATTCGGAATACCTAATTTGATCGTCAGCGCTTCTAGCTCACCTTCAGAAGGCCCCGTACTGACCACCTGAATACTACCGACTGGAGACGCCACATCTTTCTCCCAACGCCACCAAACCGAATCCACTTCAGGTTGGTCGGATAACCAATTACTCATACGAGCAGCGGCATTGTTGGTTGGGTAGATATACAGATCGGCAGCCAAACGCTGTGTTAGCCATTTATCAGTGGTATCTCTAAAGCTACCGACCATGGTTTCTACACCAATATTGGCTGTTAAGGCTAACATAAACGCCATCGTCGCCACGCCACGGTAGCTCATACTGGAAGCTGCATCAGCAAAGAACCAGCGAGCACGAACCCAGCGCAACGAATAAGAGAGGCTGTTAAATAACTTCCACATCAAAAACGGGGTAAATAGCGCCACACTGATCAGCATTAGCGCGATAATCGCAAAACCCGTTTCTTGAGTCTGAGGGGCTTGATACACAGCAACAGCAGCAACCAAGAAGCCACAGCCAATCAACGCTTGCCAAGTGAACTCGGTACCCGCAAAACGCATCAAAGACAAACGAGAAGACAGACGAATCGGTTGAGACTTAAGTAAACGAACCAGTGGCCACGCACACGCTAAGAAAGCACCAATCAATGCCATCAGTAAGCTGTAACCACTCCAACGCCAATTCCAGTCGATCGTTAAGCCGACGTTAGCGTCGTATAAATCGCCCAAGCTTGAAGATACGGCAGGTAACAATTGGTTTGCTAGCATCACGCCAAATACATTGCCGCAGATCCAGCTCAGTAAAACCAATAGCAGTAACTCTAAACAGAGCGCTTTAGTCAGTTGCCAACCAGACACACCCGTTTGTCTTAAAATCCCGACTAACGGTTGACGCTGAATAAAAGAAAGCGACATTGCTTGATAGAAAATGAACAAGCCAACCACAAACGACAGCATACCCATCGCTTTTAGGTTTAAGTGGAACGCACTGGTCAGCGACTCAAGCTCTGCCTTAGAGCTACGAGAGATCGTCAAACCATTAGGTAACATATTTTTAAGACGTTCAAACTTCTCAGTGGGCATGTCTGAACAAGCAATCACTGAAAGCCCAGCACTTCGTTTAAGCATTCGGAGCAAGGAGATATCCGCAATCAACCTTGTACCATTAATCATATTATTTTGATCAACAACCACAGGACCAAGTTCAGAACCATCCATCAAAGGGATGTAATCACCGTTGTGCCATTCCATGTGTTCAGCAAGATCATCACTGACAAGGATTGGATATGGTGGCTTCATGAGGTTCAAAGCGGTGAGATCTTTTAACGCTATACCAGGTTGTAGCTGAAGCATAGAAACAGGATCTATACCGACAACCATGAAGTTTGCGCCATTTTCATCAGTGATACGATGGTGATCAAGAGGAGAACACTGTTGAAAACCTTCACGGCGAAGTTGGATATAAAAGCCTTGCGGGATTTTATTGGCGTTGTGTTTTGGTCGAATACGGTAAGGAAGAGGATTCGAAAAGAGTTTTTCGCCATGCGCATAGCTTTGCTTGGCGTGTTGGTTGATAGCAGTAACACCAACCAAAAGTGATACGCCGAGGGTTAAACCAAGCCATACCAAAATAATCTGCAGTGGGTAACGTCGATAGTGACCGAGTAGTGCCTTAACTACGGGCCATAACATGCAGTTGCCCTCCTTGCAGACGGATCCTACCATCCATATGCAGAGCTACTTTTTCACTGTGTGTTACCAACAGCAACGTACATTCTAATTGACGAGCCAAAGAGGTCAGCAAACGCATTACCGCTTCTGCATTACGCTCATCTAAACTACCGGTCGGCTCATCGGCCAGCAATATTTTTGGTTCCATATACAGCGCACGCGCAATGGCCGCACGTTGTTGTTGGCCACCAGACGCTTCTTCAGGGTAACGGCCAAGTAAAGGCATAAGATCTAAAGCAGAGAGAATCTGTCTCCAGAGACCTTTGTCTTCAGGTAAGCCTTTTAACTGGCGGCAAAAACGGATGTTATCGGCAATATTTAACGTTGGCAGTAAGTTGAATTGCTGAAAAATATGGCCAATGTTGTTTCTGCGATAAGCGGTGCGGTCACGCTCGGTTGAGTCGTGCATATTGAAGTGAGGAAAAGCGATTTCACCTGAGTCCGCTAGGTCTAAGCCCGCGATAAGATTCAGTAAAGTACTTTTACCTGAACCGCTTTCTCCCATTAATGCCAGCTGGTCACCTTGGTTTAATGTTAATTCAGCACCTTGCAAAACAGGGTGAAACTCCCCCCCATCGACATAGCCTTTACATAGGTCTGACAGCTTTAACATTAAACAGCTCGCATTAGTTAGAATTTGGAAGGAGAATCTACACTAATTCCCTGTTAGGAGGAAGTATTTTGAAAGATAGATCACACGCCAACGATAAAGTGATGCGATTGGTGCGCCCTACTTCAACTTCCTATCAAGTTTTTAATCCATTTTCTTGTTTTCATGCGATAGAGCGACCCGCCCCACTTGAGGACTTCTTCCGTTAGGAAAAGCAGATATACCCACTCAGGTGGAAACTTAAAATAGATAGCCGCGATGGCTGCCAATGGGATACCGATCACCCACTGAGCAATCAAATCTTGATAGAGGCAGAACTTCACATCACCACCCGCTCTCAACACCCCAACGATCACAGTCAATGGCACCGAGCGAATGACAATACCCACACAGAGGATCAGAATGAACTTCTCTGAGAGGGCTCTGGTTTCTTCCGTCAGTGCGCTAAAGGCATTAAGTATTGGCGTTTGAACGAAATAGAGAAAAACGGCTACAACAATACTAGTTAAGAAACACAAAATTGTTAAGCCAAGCGCTTGATAGTAAACCGCTTCATTGTTTTTCGCACCAAGTTGATTACCCACCAAAACAGCTGCCGCATTCGAAAGGCCAATCAATAAACTCAATGAGATAGATTCAACCGGCGTCATGACCGATAGCGCAGCCAGACCTTGAACGCCCGATTGCCCCATGATCGCGTGGTAAGCAAACAAACCACCCGCCCATGCTAAGAAGTTAAACGTGGTCGGCAGAGACAGCTTCAAGAAGCGAACCACCTTATCAATCGAAGCTGCCGCTTTAATATCGCAAAACTTAAATGCTAATAAATGCTTAGAGAAATAGAGATAACCAAACAAAGTCGCGACTTCAATCGCGCCACTCAGTACCGTCGCAATCGCCGCACCTTTGATTCCAAGCGCAGGAAAGCCTAAGTTACCGAAGATCAGCACCCAGTTTAAGAACACGTTAGACAGGATGCCGATACCGCTGAAAAATGTACTTAGCCCGGGTTTGTGCATCGCTCTCAAACCCACAGCCATACTGCTGACACACGATACCGCTAGCATGCTAAATGACGTAATTACGATGTATTCAACGCCTAAGTTGATGACCTCTTGAGAGTCGGTCGTCACGCCCATGATTTGTGCAGGAAATGAAACGAAAAACGCGATAGTCAGTAAAGCAAACAGTGTCGACACCAGCCACGTCAGCGCAGTGCTTTCTCTCACACCTTGTCTGTTACCCGCGCCCCAATATTGAGCAGTAAGAAGAGCACCGCCCGTGGTAACACCCACCAGCATAATGGTCGTCACGAACATCGCTCGGCTCGCCACCCCCACAGCTGCGATGTCTGCTTCGCCAAGTTGGCCCAACATCAATACATCCACCAAGCCTCGGCTTGAAAACATAATGCTCTGCAAGGTGATGGGCAGTGCAATCGCAATAAGCCTGCGAACAAAATCACCTCGTGTGTGATGAATAATTGAAGAGAGCAACATAGAGAGATACCTAAACGGAACGTATTGATGAATAAAGATAAATATCGCGCTATTATATCAATGTTCGGTTTTTAACCACAGATATAAATGGAGTAACAATGAAGAAAGTACTGGTTTTAGGCGCTTCTGGATATGTTGGTTCGCAACTCCTCCCTCTCCTGCTTGAGCAAGGCTATCAAGTCACGGCAGCAGCAAGGCATATCGACTATTTAAAGGCACGGACCGAGCCTCACGAAAGCTTATCGCTTGAGTATCTTGATCTGGCCGATCAAGCTGCGACACAAGCCTTAGTCCCCGACTTTGATCTTATCTTCTTTCTCGTCCATGGCATGGCGGAAGGCCACGACTTTATCGATTATGAGCTGAACTTAGCCCGTAACTTTGTTTCTGCTCTTGGGCCAAAGAATCAACACGTCATCTACCTGAGTTCTTTACAGCCTCAGACTGGTGATTCAGAGCACCTTCAAGCGAGAAAGAAAACCGGCGAATTGCTTCGTAAAGGGCCTGTACCCGTTACCGAACTTCAAGCTGGCGTGATCATTGGCCCAGGATCTGCGGCATTCGAGATCATGCGAGATTTCGTGTACAACTTGCCGATTATGATTGCGCCAAAATGGGTTGACTCTAAAGCCAACCCGATTGCTTTGCAGAACCTGAACCACTATTTACTAAAACTCGCACAAGACACGCCTAGCGAAAGCCAAACCTTTGAGGTTGGCGGGCCGGATATTGTCTCTTACCGAAACCAATTTGCTCATATTGCTAAAACCGCCGATCGTCCACTCAGACTATGGGCGACATCGCTACTGACACCAAAGATTGCTTCATATTGGTTAGGTGTGGTGACTTCTGTACCGTCTAACATAGGTAGAGCACTACTTGCAGGCTTAAAGCACGACTTCATCGCCAGTTCGACCATCATTAGAGAAAAGTACCCTCAGAAGCTTATCTCGTTCGAAAATATGGTTGAACAAGCCATTCACGCTGAAGGAAACTTTGTCAAAAGCAATGTATGGGGCTTTGATAAAACCGCATTCAAACGCTGGCAAGCTGGGTATGGCTATTACCCGAAGAAAACAGGCGCAAGTATCACCTCAAGCGCTTCATTGGAATCGCTTTGGCATGTTGCTCAGCAAATCGGAAGCCCGAAGCAAGGTTACTTCTTTGCTAACACTTTATGGCGCACACGCGAATGGTTGGATGTTCTTTTCGGTGGCGGTGTACCGGTTCGACAAATGCCAGAAGGGCCCAACCTAAAAGTCGGTGACAAAATCGATTCATGGAAGGTCATTCGCTGTGAAGAGAATCAGTTTTTATCTCTGCTTTTCGGTATGAAAGGCCCCGGTTTAGGGCGACTCGAGATTACTGTCTCTGACCACGGTGACTCTCGCGAGCTGAATATCTCGGCTTGGTGGCATCCAAAGGGGTTTCTAGGGTTACTGTATTGGTTTGCTATGATGCCAGCCCACCTGTTTATTTTTAAAGGCATGGTGAAGGCAATTGAGAAGCAAGCTAAAGAACAGGATTAAAAGCAGATGCGGGATTCGGGTAACGGGATGCGAAAAGACTTAACAGCAAATTAGCGACACGCGCTATGAGAGACAAAAAAGAGCGGATAATTCCGCTCTTCGTATCTCTCATCTCGAATCCGCTATTAGCCGATAACGCTAATTGGGATCTCAGCCAGTTGGTTGCCTTGGTTAGCAGGGTAAACGATGTATTCACCGTGATACTTCACCGCAGACTTATAGTCCGTTACTTTGTGAAGCATGAAGCCCGCTCCCATCGCCGCTTGGATGAACTCAGCATGGTTGCCACGAACAAACCAGTTCATTGGCTTAACCATCAACTCCCCGTCGAAAGAGTCGTCACACTGTTTACCGCATAAAGCAAAAGAGTGCTCGCCATCGGTGAAGAATTGAATCTTGCCGCCAGTCGTTAGCTCGTCTTCACTCGATACGCTCCAACCCATCTCGTACATTTTGTCCATGAACGCTTCAACATCACTGTCTTTTAGCGTTTTAGGCTCTTCGCCTTCAGGGAAAAAACGTCCGTAAAACGCAGAAATACGTTTAAAGGTAAAAGTTAAATCAGAGTTGTTGCCTTTTGAGCGACCCTGTTTCTGCCAGCGAACTAAGTCAGGCACAATCACGCGATCATAAGCTTGAGATTTAATCGCTTTTGTTACCCAACGAACAAGATAAAGGTTGTTCGCTATAGGCGCGTCGATCGCTTTGCCAGACTTATGCAGAGCATATAGCTCGCCCAGCGCATCGTTCACTAACTTCTGAATTTCAATATAGTATTTTGACATTATGCCTTCTTTCCTAATGTCCAATATAGTAATGCTGACAGTATTGCACATGCTGCCATCACCATAGCCATTGGCCCTGCAGTGTCACTTGGTAGCATTGCAACAATTGCTCCCACCACAGAACCAGTACCAAATCTTAATGTGCCCGCAAGCGAAGATGCTGTGCCTGCCATATTCGGGTATCCGCTTAAAAGTAGCGCCATTGAGTTACTACCAATGGTAGACAGTGTGCCGATAAACAGCATCACGAATGGCACAATACCCCACAAACCGATATCTAACATCCAACCGACTAACAGACCTAAGCCCGCAAACAGTTGAATGGTTAAACCGACTCTGAGCATAGCGTGAGAGCCCACTTTCTTAACGATTCGACCGTTGATGCTCGTCATCAAGATCATAGCAACAATATTCAAGCCGAACAGGTAGCCAAACAGATCAGGGCGAACGCCATAGATATCGATGTAAACGAATGAACCTGCCGTTAAGAACGCAAACATCCCTGAAAATGAGAATGCACCAGAGAAAATCAGGCCCATCGCCGTTGGGTTCTTACACAGTCGAGCATAGTTACGAATCGTTGTTTTAAAGCGCAATGGTTGTCGGTTTTCTGCAGGAAGCGTTTCTGGGATCTTCATCGATACCGCCAGAATCACGATCACCGCAAAAATAGCCAGAACCCAGAAAATTGAACGCCAACCGAACCACAACGCTAAGTAACCGCCAATCATCGGAGCAACCAATGGCGCAACTGTCATCACCAAAGTAACGAAAGACATGGTTCTTGCGAAATCTTCACGATCGAACATATCTCTTACCACCGCTTGGATGATAACGGCCGCCGCAGCACCAGCAAAACCTTGAGCGGTACGGATGTAAGTCAGCGCTTCAATGCCATGAGTTGTCGCACTCACCATAGAAGCGATAGCAAACAAGAACACACCAATAAGCAGTACAGGCTTGCGACCATAGCTATCCGCCAACGGGCCATGCAGCAACTGCCCCAGCGCGAAACCTGCGGTATAGGCTGTTAGCGTGATTTGTACCTCACCCGCCGTCACACCAAGATCTTTAGCAATGGTCGGCATCGCTGGCAGATACATATCAATGGCTAGCGGAGTAAGTGCACCAATCGCACCTAGAATCAAAAACAGCACTAAGCCTAATTGAGGTGTTTCTAGTTGGGAGCTTTGGCTCTGTGAGGTCGATGTTTGCATGGTTCTCCGAATGTTCAACTGATAGAGCTAGGGACTAGCGTGAGTACGCGAGTCAAAGATTGGCTGAGACTTTCCTAGTACCAGTCAACATCATCAGCCGACGCTATCCATGGTCGGCTTTACAACGAAAGGGCTATTTCCAGATTGAATCGACTTCTTCTTGCGTTAGGTAACGGTATTCACCTAACTCTAAAGATTCGTCCATCTCAATTTCGCCAATACGTTCACGGTGTAGTGCTTCTACCTTGTTACCAAGAGCAGCAAACATACGTTTAACTTGGTGGTATTTGCCTTCGTGAATCGTTAGCAATACTTCACGCTCTGCACGAACTTCTAGGTGTGCAGGAAGTGTTAGGCCATCTTCGCTCTTAAGCTGGATGCCCTCTTTGAATTTTTCAACGTAATCGTCTTCAACAGGTTCAACCAACCACACACGGTACGTCTTCTCGCACTTGTGCTTTGGCGAAGTGATACGGTGAGACCACTTACCATCGTCTGTAATCAACACAAGACCTGTTGTATCAATATCTAGACGGCCAGCAAAGTGCAGCTTGTCCATTTTGATTTCATCAAGTAATTCAAACGCGATACGATTTGCGCTATCTTCATGCGAACAAACAAAGCCTTCAGGCTTATAAAGCATGATGTAACGTGGGCCGTGAACATTCAGTTCATTGCCTTGCCATTCGACAACGCACTCTTCAGTTACCTTGAGTGAACCGCTTTTTTGAATGACATCATTTACTGTCACTGCCTTGGATTTTAATAAGTGTGTTGCTTCTCTTCGAGTGACGCCTAATGCATCGCACAGAAATTTATCTAAACGCATGAATACCTCAACTAATCTAAGTCGGGTATTATAGTCACCTTTGCTCAATTAGTTGAGCTATTTCACACTATTTGTTTTCCTTCTTACAAGACGCGATATGTATACACTCCGCCCGTACCAAGCTGATTCTGTAAAATCAGTGATTCATTACTTCAGAAAACACCAAACTCCGGCAGTGCTCGTGCTTCCGACAGGTGCAGGAAAAAGCCTTGTGATTGCAGAGTTAGCAAGGCTTGCGAAAGGTCGAGTGTTGGTGCTTGCTCACGTAAAAGAGTTGGTTGAACAGAACCATGAAAAGTATGAAGGTTACGGGCTGAAAGGCTCGATTTTCTCTGCGGGTTTAGGACGCAAAGAGACCGACCAACAAGTCGTGTTTGCTTCGGTGCAATCTGTGGTGCGAAATCTCGATTCATTCTCTAACCAATTTTCGCTGTTGGTTATCGACGAATGCCACCGTGTTCCCGATGAAAAGACCAGTAGTTATCAGAAAGTCATCACTCACTTACGCGAGAATAATTCGGGCATCAAGGTGCTTGGATTAACAGCGACCCCATATCGTCTTGGGATGGGTTGGATTTATCAATACCACACTCGCGGTCAAGTGCGTTCAGATGAGCCACGTTTCTTCCGCGACTGTATCTTTGAGCTGCCGATTCGTTACCTGCTCGATGAAGGTTTCTTAACTCCTGCACGCATGATTGATGCACCCGTGTTGAGCTATGACTTTTCGCAGTTAAAGCCCGCGAGCACTGGTCGCTACAAAGAAGCAGAACTCGACATGGTGATCGAGCAATCGAAACGAGCGACCCCACAGATTGTCGATCAGATTATTCACCTAGCCCAAGATAAACTAGGCATCATGGTATTCGCTGCGACCGTTCGACACGCGCAAGAGATCCTCGGCTTATTGCCAGAAGGTGAAGCTTCAATTGTGATTGGTGATACACCAACTCTCGAACGTGACCAAATTATCAGCGACTTCAAAGAACGTAAAATCAAGTTCTTGGTTAACGTATCGGTATTAACCACAGGTTTTGATGCGCCACACGTCGATTTAATCGCGATTTTGCGCCCGACAGAATCCATCAGTTTGTATCAACAAATCGTTGGCCGTGGCTTACGCCTATCTCCGGGTAAAAAAGAGTGTTTGGTGCTCGACTATGCGGGCAACAGTTACGACCTCTACCAACCTGAGGTTGGCGACCCTAAACCCGATTCAGACAGTGAAATCATCACCATCCCTTGCCCTGCGTGCGGCTTCAATAATAACTTTTGGGGCAAGCTAGACAGCAATGGCTTCTTGCTTGAGCACTTTGGGCGCAAATGCCAAGGCTACTTTACCGATGAAGACACGGGCGAGCGCGAGCACTGTAATTATCGCTTCCGAGCGAAATATTGCGGTGAATGTGGTGCTGATAATGACATTGCTGCGCGCATTTGTCATGAGTGCGATGCAACCTTAGTCGACCCAGACAAAAAGCTAAAAGAAGCACTGAACCTAAAAGATGCCTTGGTATTTGAATGCTTGGAAATGGACCTCAACGTGCTTAAAGACGAGAAAGGTAAATCACAACTTAAGGTCACCTATCGCGGAGAAAACCAAGCGCAAGTGCATGAGTTTTGGTCATTAACCAGCAAAAAGCAGAAGCAGAACTTCAAAGACCAGTTTGTTCGCCCTCACCTTGCAGACAGACATCGCCCTTTCGAAGAAGCCTCACCGACGAAAGTGGTTGCTCACCAACATAGATTCCGCCCACCTCAATTCGTGATTGCCCGTAAAGTCGGACGCTTTTGGAAAATGAGAGACAAGATATTCGAAGACGAACTACAGCAGCGTTAAGGTTAAGAATAAAAGTAAGTCTTACGTTCTTAACACTCGGCAATTAATCTTATGTATTAAAGCCTGCGTCATTTAAGCGTTAAGTTTTTCGGTATCAAATTCTCATTATTAATCAGGTTCACTTTCTGTTCAGAATTACTTTTTTATACTGAACGCTATCAACCTTCTCTAGGATTCGCTATGTTTAGTAAAGCTATGATTTCTTTGTTTTCTATAAGCTTAGGCTTATTTGTTTCTGCTGGCGCATGGGCTGACTCACATCATAATGGTCATGAATTAGTGCAGGACGTTCATAAAGCAGGAACCAGCATCGAATTTGAAGAAGATCAAGACGAAGTCTATGAAGCCGTACGAGAAGGCTACATTCGCCCTTTCTCAGAAATGTATGCGGCGGTTGAAAACGATCTTCATGGCAGAATCATTAAAGTAGAACTAGAAGAAGATGACGACATTTGGGTGTATGAACTAAAAATCAATTACCAAAACAACATCATCAAAGTCGAATACAACGCTGAGACGTTAGAAATGCTTATGATCAAAGGCCGCAACTTTAAAGACGCAATTAAACACGGCGACTAGTTACGTACGACGAAGAGCTAAGCACGACGAACAGTCATTAGAAGAAATTAGAAGAACAATTATGAAAATTTTAGTCGTTGAAGATGAGCCTCGTTTGGGCC
This sequence comes from Vibrio sp. 10N.286.52.C3, assembly GCF_041468865.1. Lineage (NCBI taxonomy): Bacteria > Pseudomonadati > Pseudomonadota > Gammaproteobacteria > Vibrionales > Vibrionaceae > Vibrio > Vibrio sp. 10N.286.52.C3. Next base: position 221,346 of record NZ_JBFRJM010000028.1, read on the forward strand.
AACAAATTATTGAAACACTTGAGGGGGCCGACTGGGTTCCAGAGCTCTCTCAAGATGGTATCGACGCACTCTACCGTGCAACGTCAGAAGAATGGGACGCGATTGTCCTCGATTTAGGTTTACCTAAGCTTGACGGCCTAACGGTATTAAAAGGCATTCGAGACGAAAACATCAACACGCCAGTGATTATCTTAAGTGCTCGTGACACGCTAACTCAACGTGTTGAGGGCTTGAACGCCGGTGCTGATGACTACCTAACTAAGCCATTTGAGATGGTCGAGCTGATTGCCCGTATCCGAGCTCAACTGCGCCGAGCGTCAGGCAGTGCGGCACCGATACTTCAAATTGGTGATTTAAGCCTAGATACACGCAGTTCTAAAGTGTTATGGCAAGGCCAAGCCGTCAGCTTGACAGCATTAGAGTACAAAGTTGTTGCTTACTTCATGCATAACCAAAACAAGGTTATCTCGCGCACTGAGTTGGTTGAGCACATCTACAAACAAGACTTCGACCGCGATTCAAACACCGTGGAAGTGTTTATCGGGCGTATTCGTAAGAAAATCGCACCTAAGATCATCAAAACCGTTCGTGGCCTTGGCTACCAACTGAATGCTGAATAATGCTGTATTTAATTAAGCTAAGAGCAGTCGTCAATTTAAGCACAACCATCAATTAAGTGGACAGCCTGTGCTGACCATCGTTGTTCTCATAGCAAGATGAGCAAAGACAGGCTGATAACGTATGAATCTAAAAAAACGAACACTGAAAAACATCAGTCTAAAAAGCCGCTTGCTCCTCGCCGCGGCTTTTTGGCTAGGTGCGATGATATTAGCGGCAGGCGTTGGAATACCTAAGTTGGTTAACGATTACTTGGTCGATGACGTCAAGCAACAGCTCAGCCTAACCATGGACGAGTTAACCGCCAACATAGAAACCAACGACAATGGTAACCTCATCATGGCAGAGCGTCTGTCTGACCCTAGGTTTAACCAACCCTACAGTGGTATTTATTGGCGAGCTGCTACCCAAGACCAGATTATTCGAGCTCGATCTCTATGGGACAAAGACCTCACCATCAAGCGTTCTCCTATCCACACATCGGTCAAAGGGCCACAAGATGAGAAGCTGATTTACATTGAGCAAGACATCTACTTACCTGAACTAAATGAGCCCGTTACCATCACCATAGGTATTGATGAAGACCCACTAGAATCCACATTGACCGAGCTTACTAGTCAAGTATGGTTGATTCTGATGTTGTTGTTTGTGGGTGTGCTACTGCTCATCGGCATTCAAGTCAGTTGGTCGTTATTACCACTCAGCAAGATGCAACGTGAACTGGTAATGTTAAGAAACGGCGAGCAACAAGGGTTAAGCGATAACTACCCGAAAGAGGTTTCTCCGCTAGTTTCTGACCTCAATGCCCTACTCTTCCACTATCAAGAGTTATTGGAGCGAGCTCGCAACCACGCTGGAAACCTATCTCACGCGTTGAAAACACCGCTTTCCGTTCTGAAAAATGAGATAGAGCGACTGCCCGAGGATGACAAAGCACTGCTGCAACAGCCCATTCATCAGATTCAAAGCCAAATAGATTATCACCTTGGCCGAGCGCGTATGGCCGGTGCAATGAACATTCTTTCTGTGAAGTCTTCACCTTGCGAGCGTGTCGAAGCGATCTCAATGGCGTTTGATAAAGTGTATGCCGCCAATGAAGTCACCATGATTAACGAGCTAGACTCTGAGATTGAAGTGGCGGTAGAAAAAACCGATCTTGATGAAATGGTCGGTAACCTACTCGAGAACAGTTACAAGTGGGCGAGCAGCATTATTCGAGTCCATGCAAATGAACTCGACGATGGCAACATAGAATTGGTGATTGAAGATGATGGCCAAGGCATTCCTGAAGAGAAACTTGAGCAAGTGACCAAACGTGGCGTTCGACTCGATGAAACCACACCAGGAACAGGCTTGGGGCTTAACATCGTAAATGAAATGGCGCACAGTTACCGAGGCAGCTTAACGCTCGGCAAGAGCTCAATGGGCGGATTAAAAGCCTCTCTGGTACTTAAAATAAGTAAAGGCTGAACAAGCTAAGTAAAAGTTAAACACAATAAGCCCTAACGTAATGCTAGGGCTTAGTTCTATCGACCTTATATACAAACTCTATATATCGTTCACAGCGACATCCCAAGCTTGGGAATCATCACTCAGGGTCGTTGCTCCAATCATTAAAATTCTACCATCAGTATAATAATCATGATCTTCATCGATCACTTCCACAGTTGCCAATGGATACTTATCTAACTCAATATCAGGCAGTAACGTACGAATCTGATTAGCGAGCCTATCTCGCTCTTCATCAACGTTAGGGTCAATGTTATGAAGTATGGTCACAATACCTGAATAAGGAGTGACTTTAAGGCCATCATCATAGCTGATTGCGCCTAACCATTGAGGCTGATTAGTTTGAATATCAACACCAGCACGCCACCAGCGAATATGGCTGCGCTTCATCAGGTTACCCGGCAATTGAAACGCCATATCTTGCGGCTTATCTCGCCAATATAAATCGGACACTGGCGGCGTTTTGTCTCTGAGCAATGCGAGATAACCAGCCCATTCAATCTCATTTCTAGAAAAGGTTTGATTCTCTATCCAGCCTAATTGCTGCATTAAATCTCTTGGGGTTGCGCCAACATAAATCACGTTGATCGCTTGTGCTGAATAGAATGACGATTTCCCTGGGAATGCTTTATAGGAAACCGAGTTCCAATCTACTTTACTAATTTGAGCCGTACCTTGTTGATTCTGAAAATCATCGGCCTTCCAGAAAAAGTGTGCGTAATTTGCAAACAATACCCACGCCAATAACAGCGCACTCGACTTAAGTACCAAACGTCGCCACTTCATTCGATAACCAATAATGGTGAAAACCAATACCGCTAATACCCCGACGATCAAACTATGATGCTCAGAGATAAATATCTTAAGGCTATTAAGCCACGGAAAGTTTTCAACGCCGTGTGCCAGTAACATACCCCAAGCAACAAACTGTCCGCCACCAAGGGCCAAGCCGATAAAGGCTAATACACTGAAGTTGCGCCACGGTACACGATGCGAGCCAGCTATAAATGGCACAACCCAAGCAATAGGCCCTAACAAACGAGCAAAAAGAATGATGTACGTGCCTTTGCGAGCAACCAGATAGCGGCAGCGCGCAATTAATCTTTTGGTTTTAGGACGAAACTTAATGAGCCTTCGTTGCGCCTTAGCACCGTATTTATAACCAATGAAATAACTGAGTTGGTCACCAAGCAAACCACCTAGCATCACTAAAACCAACGCCATCCATGCACCTGAATACAGCTGAAAGCCCGCTGCGATAAAGAAGGGCTCTCCCGGTACAAATAGGTTTGGGCCAATGAGAGCATCACCCAATGCTCCCAGAAACAACCCTAGTCCATCAAACATAACAACCTCAACGCTTACTGTTCTTTGTAGTGACCAAACTTGTAGTTCATCTCGTTGTTACGCATTTCACCTTTAAAGAAGCGTCTTACATTGGCTTTAAGATAAGTAGAGCCTGTCTTCACAACGCCATCTTGGTCTAAACGACGTGGGTCAAACCCAAAAGTCATATTCAGGAATCTAAATCGCCATGTTTTGCTCGCACGTTTTACGTAGTCACAGTCTTCACACAGTACGATCTCTTCATCGAAACCGCCAATCTCATCATGCGCTCGTTTCGTCGAGAAAATACACGCGCCAATCGCCGTTGGGAAAAAGAACTGGGTAGTAAACAAGCCTGCGTTAAATAGCCCGTAACCAAACTTGTGCACAAGCGGCAGACCTTTCGAACTCATGTATACTCCGGCCACTTCAAGCTTGTTCTCTTCTAGTTCATAAAGCGCTTTCGCAAGGAAGTTTCGAGGCAAGCTCACATCGGCATCTAAGAAAAGAATTCTGTTATATTTCGCCAATGAAGCACCTGTGTTTCGACCAAGGCTCACACCACGATTTTCCATGTGATGGACAGTTAACTTTGGCAACGCGTTTTCATAAGCTTGTGCCACTTCTCTTGTGTTATCTTCACTGTTCGAGTCGACAACAATCACTTCAAACTCTTGGTGGGTTTGCGCGCTCAACTCTTCCATCAAGCGGCTAATGCGTTTATCTTCGTTTAGCGTAATTACGACAATGCTTACCGGTTCCATATTTTCACCTATTCATTCAGCTGTTTAATTAACAATAAGATTAACGAACTAAGACTTAACCAAGTCTTAGGCAAACATTCATTTTCCGTTCATTAACTTGATGATTTAGCAGTGATATAAATAGATAAGGATTGCGATGTAAAAGGGAGTAAAATGCGCTAAACAAGCGTTAGCGAACGTTTTATCTCCAAACGAACCCATTATCGAAGGAAATTCACTTTGAGATGGGCTTCTGACTTGCTCATATTGGAATGTGATGTTAGTATCCGCGCTCGCTTAAGCATGAACTTTTATGTTTAAGCATTACCACACACTCAAGGTCGCATTGAGGTGTGAAGTTAATTTTTACTAATTTGAGAGTAAAACTATGAAATTTGAAGCAGTAGTACGTACTGAACTAGGTAAAGGTGCGAGCCGCCGCCTACGTCACGCTGGTAAATTCCCAGCTGTAATCTACGGTGGCGAAGCTGAAGCTGTAGCTATCGAACTTGTTCACGCTGACGTGATCAACCAAATGGACAAGCCTGAATTCTACGAAGCAATCACTCTACTGATTGACGGCGCAGAAGTTAAGGTTAAGCCACAAGACGTTCAACGTCACGCGTTCAAGCCAAAAGTTGAGCACATGGACTTCATCCGCATCTAATTCCCTACCAAGGAATAAGATTGGATTAATCCAGCCTTCTGCATAGAAAAGATAATCGATCTTACCAGTCGAGAAATCTAGAAATTCGAAACCCCGATGCTACCAACATCGGGGTTTCACCGTTTTTGAGCCCTCAAAAAACGTCCAAAACATCTTATCGAATCCAAACTAAAGATACCTACCCACGCGCTCTACTTCTTTCAAAGCAATACCATCGGCTGCTATACCAACAGGAGCTGAACCTAGTGAATACCACTTAACATCATCAGCCTCTTGAGCGGTGATATCTCCTTCCCAGTCACTCACGATAAAATAATGAATCAACTGAAGTTCCTTCGTAGGATGGTAAAGCGAACACAAGTATTGGTAATCAATCGGAACAACATTAAGCTCTTCATCAAGTTCACGAAACAGCGCCTGAACCTGGTTTTCACCGTGTTCAATATGGCCGCCAGGTATAGTGATTAAACCGGGATCGGTCTCCCTAGACTCACTACGCTTTTCTAGTAATACCTGCGATTCCTTCAGCATGATAAAAGAAACACACTCGTGGACATCCATCTAATTTTCCTAAAGCCGTTACAAAGGTAGTTAAGTTTGTTGTTCTAGCTTGTGTTAATGCTTAATTTACAACAAGCTTTTTACTCAGCCTTTCATACAATTCAAAAGCTTCTGTTTTAGATATCAAATTTCCGAGAGCGTATTGATGAGCTAGCTCAATATCGTCGCTTTGATTGGAGTAATAGCGCTTGGCGACTGCAGCGCACTGGCTCAGATTGGTGTACCAACTGCCGTCTTGCTCAGCCACAAAATAATACGCCGCTCGCACTAACTTTTTACCAATTACCTTAACGATATCCGCATCAGTCATTGTTTTGAAACTCGAGGGCATTTGCTTAAGAAAAGTCGATAAATCGCCATTAAGAGCTTGGGCTATTTCATTGCTGGGCTTATATCGTGGAAACTTTATAGATAGATCATTCCCCCAAATACAACAGCAACAATGCTTGAGCCAAAACTGCCAATGGAATTCTTCGTTGGGTTGCAGAACATCCCGCAGGAAGCCAGGATCGATATCAAGCTTGGTCACTTGCGGATAGGTTTGGGGTATGGTGCCGGAAAGTAGGTTAAATACTTCCTTTTCTCTCTGACCAACAGGCGTAGCGAGTACGATAGAAACATCCAAATCAGAGCGACCAACAATGGCCGTTCCTCCAGGCACGCTTCCATACAAGTAGATACCATCAACTTGACCTGGAAGCTCTCTTAGCAGCGAATCAACGACTGCTGACACCACTTCTTGAAATTCAGGCGCAATGTTCTTTGGCGAATAAAGATTTTGAATGAACCCTTCTCGATCGAGTCCTCTAGTTTGTTCTTGCACCTTGGGTTCCTATTTTAATCGTTATAATTAATCACACCGGATTCTGATGATGATTTGAGGAGTGCCAGTGGTTAAAGTAACATTAACTCTCGCTTAGTTTTATCGTCCAGCTTTTCAATCGCGTAGCGAAAAGCAACTCTTGGTATTGCGGCATGCTTAGCGTTTAAATAACCAATAACCTGTTGAGGTTCCTTTTTACTGAGGACTTTAAGCATCCAACCATATCCTTTCTGCACGAGGTCATGTCCATCTTCTAGCAATAGATCTGCCACACAAAGCGGAGCCAACGCTGAGTATCGATTCTGATTGATCGGATAAATTAAGATGACAGCAGCAGCTCTACGTACAGCAAAATTCGAATGCTCGACCCATTTGGTTATGAGTTCGAACAACTCATTGTATTGAGACAGTAACTCACCAAACGCATGAGTGCAGAAGTCATCACAATCATTCCAGTCAATGACATACTCCATTAACCAATGCTCAAAGATTGGAAACGTTTCTTTCGAATATTGTTTTCTTACTCTAAAAGCCCAGTCGTAAGCAATAACACCTAACGCCCAATCCCTTTCTTCAAGCAATTGAGTACACAGGGACAAAACATTAGAGATATCTTTGTTTTTGATGGTTTTATAAACGAGCGCCGATATAGATCGAACCTGCCCTGTTTTAACACTAGCCTCTGGATAACCAACGCCTGAAAGATGAAGCTTTACCGTTTCTACGAAATTCATTAATTGCCAAACCTTCATAGAACTAAAATTAATATCAAAGTGAGATACACAGCACTTAAACCATACGTATGAAATTTATAAAATATAAGTTACCTTAATCACAACATTCATTATTGAGCATTTAAATTACCACTAAAATAAGGATATTCCCTTTGGTAAGAGTAACTTATAATGCATACTAGCGGCCTTTAAAAGAGGTGCTAAATGAAAAAGAACGGTTTTACACTTATTGAGCTTGTTGTCGTTATTGTGATCCTTGGAATACTCGCCGTAACTGCTGCTCCAAGGTTCCTCAACGTAAGTACTGATTCTCATATTGCAGTTGTGAAAGGCACTGGCGCTTCTTTTAAAACAGGTGTCGATTTTGCCTATTCAAAAAATTTAACCTCAAACGGTGGCGGTGCATCTACGAATGTACCTATCTATGATGAATCTGCAACAGGTCAGCTCGATTTCAATGAATGGGGATATCCAGCCCAGCAATGGTACGCAGAAGAAGACTTTCCAAGACTGGACAATACCGAAGATTGCATTTCGGTGTGGGGCGCTCTACTTCTTGATCCCCCTAGTGTTTCTAGCTTTAATTCGCCTACAGATACAGACTACATCGCTGAATACATTCAAACCGATCAATGTATCTACCACTATCGAGTAGTGCCTGGAATCTCCATTTACTACAACTCAATGAATGGTGACGTCACTGTAGACGATGAGCCAGATAACTAAGCGCTAAATGTTGGTCTTTCAGATTACTTGGGAATTTACGGTTTCTCTCAATAAAAGTGCCACACATTAAGAATCAACAGCACACATTTAAGACTGGCTTATTTTGGCGTAAACGAGCGTGCTGTCCATATCTCCTGATGGCAAACGTCGATCATTGGCTAAGCGATCTTCAAGTTGATAGCCACATCGTTTGGCCACGGCCTGACTTTTAAGATTCGAGCCTGCCATCCTAATTTCGACTCTTTTCGCACCTTTTTGAGTGAATGCATATTCTTCGATAATTCGGACAGCTTCACTCACGTAACCCAAGCCCGTTTTTGATGTTTGCAACCAGTAGCCGATTTCAAAGTAAGGGACAGTATCGTCTCTGATCATAAAGCCAATAGCCCCGATAAATGCCCCTGTTTGCTTTTCAATAATATTGAACCAGAACTCGCCAGTAAAGTTGGCGAAATTATTGGTAGCATCTTGAATGTTAAGTTCTAGCTGCTCTTTAGTTAGAGAATCAGAAACCCAAGGTAAGAATGGGGAAAACTCGGCCTTGCACTCATTTATCACCTCAAACATCTCTTCGCTGTATTTTAATGATGGAGGGGTTAATTTGAGCCTTTCACTTTCCATCACTAAGCCTTTCCCCAATCAGATCGAACAACCGCCAACACAACTGTATCCCACCATTGACCTTTGAAGAATCGATGATCTTTAAAACACGCTTCTTGTTTCATTCCTAGTGACTTACATAACTTAATCGCAGCCAAGTTCTTGCTGATGGTTTCAGCGTAGATACGGTATATGCCTAACTCTGAGAAACCAAAATCAGCGAGGGCTTCAGAAGCTTCTATAGAAAGCCCTTTTCCCTGAATTTCCCTTGAGAAAGCACAGCCCATCGAAGCTTGTTTATCGCCCTCAAGGCGCAAACAAACGGTTCCAATAAACTTCCCCGAATCTTTGTTTTCAACTGCAAGCTGATAGGACTGTCGAGGAACTTCTGAAGCCTGCTCAACAAACAGCTGGGTTAGCTCTCGATATTTGTTAGGTTCGCAATCACTTTCGTCATAGAAACGCTGATACTTAGCGTCTTGAGACATCGCAACAAAGGCACACTCGTCTTCGATACTCATATCTCGAAGAATTAACCTGTCAGTTTCCAGCTTAAACATCAAAATTCCTTTTTATCTTATAGCCTTGAAGGGAAAAGTCTCGGAGGTGTTTACTCGTATACTTTCCCGTTATGCTTCAACCAACCATGAGTGTGATGATTACGAGGGTCTTTGTGCGTCCAGTGCATTACGCCACCTTTCTTGTTCCATTCATATTCACCATAAAATTCAACTCGATCGCCCTTTGCCAGTCCCTGAACACGAGGCGCTAAGTCAATATTATGTGCGACTAACAAGGTTTGTCCGCTATCGAGTCGCAAAATGAATTTCTGATGTCGAGAGCCTTTATTATCATCAGGAAGTACTCGATACACCGTACCCGATCCGCGCACCTGAACGTCGCTTTGGTGATTTTCGTAAGCTTGCTTAAGTCGCGTATCATTCGCTTGAACATGACTGATGCCGAAGCTAAGCAGCACCAAAAGTAGAGCGCAAAATTGTTTCATTCCTTTCATTTCCCATATCTGTGTGTTGATTTGGGATACTGGCTGGGCATCCCCTCTTTTAACGATGCTTGTACTGAGTCGGACAATAACCTCTCGAAACGTCCGAACTGCGCAGTTTTACATGCTTGGTCGAGCGCCCAGAAACACGTGAGCGCCACAGCTTAAAACTGCCAAGCTTGAGATGGATACGCATAAAACGAATCACTTGCGATTCATTTAAACCAAATTGGTGCTCTATTGCCTCAAATGGCGTTCGGTCTTCCCACGCCATTTCGATAATTCTTGATTCATTCTCTTTAGACAGCATCATGCATACTCTTCCTTTATAAACTGGAAGAAATACGCCCGTCTTAGATTTAAAGATCACAAGTGACCACTTTGAACTACACGACTTATAAAGTTCAATAAAACAACAAGCTAACTCAAATTATGGCTATTTGCTTTCCAGCCACTCAGAACGCAATAGACCATACTTAATCGAGTCATAATACTCGCCTTGGTAATAACGCACTTTTCTTAGCCTAGCTTCTTGCTGGAAGCCTAATTTGAGGGCTAGTGACATCATCCGCGGATTACCCGACCAAGTGGTTAAACCGACACGCTCTATCTGCTTGTTTTCGAATAGGTAAGATACCCAAAGAGGAAGAGCTAACGCAGCAATACCCTTCCCCCAATAGTCGGAGTTATAAATGACTACTCCGACTTCAAGCCAACGTGTCTCTTCACACTCCCAATAACAACTGACGGTTCCTACAGGCACATCGTCTACAACCACCAACTGTAAGTCGGATCCATTGAGTAACCGTTGAAACGAACGGCTTTCAAACTCTTCTAGTGATGGCGGTGAGTATGGAAAATAAGGGCCGTTAAACTTCGTCCACTCATCGTTTGAGATAACCAAGGAATAAATGGCTGCCAATTCGCTTGGCATGGCGGGCCTAATACTTACCTGCATTTTCTCTCCTTGGTTTGGTGCTTAGGTATGGTTCTTGGTCTAAGTTCTAGAGGGATTAGTCGCGACCACAGCAGTCATTAATCTCATAATAACCATTAATAATAAAGTAACTAAATCGGATGACTACCAATCTAGCAGCTAGGCAATCATGGGGTTAAATAAGCTTGTGCGAACTCTCTAAGCACTCTCGCATTATTGTGGTATTTGCTATCCCCGCACTTTGTGCCATCTACTCTGATGTCCGGGCTGGAATATGCAGGTATAACATCTCGCTCATAAGACATCACTGTGCCTCTGTCAGCACAAATTGTACCGAAGGAATATTGAGGAGCTCTTGGATACGTTCCAGAAATGTAACTTTCTATACTATCAAAATCTTTCAATAACGTTTTATAGTCATGATTAGCACCACTTAAATGGCCAATTTCATGCTCCATTAAGTAATCAGGGCAGTTTATCGCTAAAGAAAAAAAGTAGGATACCGAAGAAGACATACCACAATAATCAGACTCAAAGCTAAAATTATAATTAGAAAATACTATCCCAGTAAAAATGGGGACGCCGTCTTCTGTTGTTTCTGGAATCGGTTCTTCCATCGAGAGTTTTAATAACCTCTCTGCTGCGCCCAAATCTTGAAACCAAAGGCTGTCGATTTCAGACGTATAAGTCACCTTAGTGACTTTTCTCGTCATAGGGACGCAGGAGTTTTTTAACACCAGATTCGAATAGCTTTCCCATGTCGCTATTTTAGAGGCTATAAATGCTTTGGAATATTCATCTAACACCGATTCATCAACATAAAGGTGGATTTCTGTATTCAAAACCTCGCTCTGTACACAAGTAGGAAACTCGATGCTTTGAGCATTGGAGAGTCGACTATTGCTCAACACTATAATCAAAACACAACCAACTAACTGGATGAGCCTTTTAAAAGAACTCTCACTGACTCGTGTATTCATTTCCACCCTCTCCCTATATTCAAAACCACAAAGAGCATCAAAAACGCCGTGACTTAAGATTCATATCAACCCCCATTACACATATAAGCATTGGCCTCTCAAAGTAACCTGCACTACCTGTGTTTTTCAGAAAATAAAAAGCTCGCCATACAATGACGAGCCTTGTTGATTATGGGAGCTTAACGCTTATAAGACCTTAACCTTAACAGATCTAGCCACTAAGACAGCTGATCGCGTAAAGCCAATTCAACGTTTTTCAATACTTTGAACTCTTCTCGAGTACAACCGCGCGCCACGGAAACCCAATGGTCGCCAGTTTCATCGACCCCTTTAAACTCTGCACGCAACTCATATCGTCGCCATGTAACAAACGCCAAAATAAAGGTCAGTGCAAGCATTGGTAAACCGAACTGAGGAACAAATGCCCAAGTCGCCGCCGAGAGGACTAAAGCCAACGAAACGATATTGATTGCGTTTTCTTTAAGACCCAATTGACGAATTTCTAACTGTTTGATTTTACGTAAGCTATACACATCTTTTTTAACTCGGAGTTCATCAGAACCCACCAGAAAGTCTGATGCTTTGTATGACCTACGAAGTCGCACTAAATTCGCTAACCTGTTGCGTGTTTGGTTCTTATTCATCGCCTTTCTCCATGTTATTTAAAGGTTAGTAAAAACTAATATAATCATGAAGTTAATGAACGAATGCTTGTTTTATAAATCAAACCAATATTAAAATCAAGCCTATGCAATTAATAACAATTATAACAACACCACTTAGCATATAAAATTCAAATAAAAAGAAGGCTTATTGAGGAGTCTACTCATCGTAAATCGATGTACTTTAGTTAAGTGAGATATAGGCCGATAATATTTCCAATAACCGACCAAACATACCAAACGGCGGGCATAATTCCTCCTGCTTTGTAACCACTTATTTCAACGCGATTTTTGCGACAAACTTCGTGTTCAAGGAATGCTGAACAGTGGTCACATAACGCTCCACTTGTCATAGGTCGCATAACTCCCTTGCCCACTATCCATCCGGCTTTTAAATACCTGAATCACTCAATTGAACATATCAATATAGCTTATCGATTAAGCAATTGATCTCATAATGTAGAGTCTGTACGCTTACACTATGCACACGGTTACCTAATGAAGATCACGATGAACGAACTACTGACATGCGGTATGGAACAGAAACAACGAACAACGGTGACGAGTTTATTCGCAAGAAATGGATTTAAGATCGCAACGACTGACTTTGATGATGTGACTTTCGAACGTGAAAATGTGTTGGTCAACGTTCGATTTGATTCCTCTTCTAACGTTGAATCGATTTCAACTCTAAACAACTAACGAGCTCACAAGCAGGTCGCTAAAATAATTGAATGGCCAACATTCGAGTCATTTTAGCGTATCTTGCAACCTGCCCTTTTCTACTTCATCCCCACCCTCTTCTCTTCCAAAAGCCACCGAGTGACAATTAAATCAATAACTCGCAATTCCATGATCTTGGCTTATATTTATTAATACCCTTTGAAAAAAAATTCGAAATGATGCCTATGTTCCTAACTCGGTTAATTTATGTCAGTACGCTCTGTGAAAGTTGCGATTCTCAGGCTTTGAACGACATTCTTCAGATTTCACACGACCGCAATAAGCAAAGCCATTTAACAGGCCTTCTAAGCCACAATGATAAGTATTTCCTACAATGTATTGAAGGTTCGAGAACCACAGTGAACCATACTTACAATCATATCTTGAATGACACGCGACACAAAAACGTCATGATTTTATATTTCAAAGAAATCGATTGTAGGCAGTTTGGTGATTGGTCTATGGGTGACATTCCACAATCTAGCCTAACTGAACTGGTTAATTTACAGTTTTCAACATCAGACCAGTTCAACCCGTATGAGATGTCAGGAGAAAGTGCCTACCGAATGCTTCTGGAATTGAAACAAAATTTGCCATCAGAATAGCTCTTCGACCCAACTTAATCCGTAGAGCAAGCAACAAAAAGCCCCAACGTATGGGGCTTTTTGCGTTTTATTGTAAAGGCAACTATTCGTTATTCTTCGGTGAACTCTACTCGCTCTCGCTGCTCACCGCCTCTTTTTCACTGCCGGCAAGAGCCTGCTGTTCGGCGGTAATATCAGATTCTTTGAACACAATGAACGCGCGGCGGTTTAATGCATCGGCTTTTTCAGAGCGTTCATTAATCGCAGGCTGCAACTTACCAAATGACTTCACTTCCCAGATGAACTGCTTAGGGTCGAGTTTGGTTTTGAGGTATTCAACCACCGTTTCTGCGCGGCGCTCTGCTAGCTTTTCATTGTAAGAAAGTGAACCCGCTTGGTCGGTGTGCCCTGCCACCATTATGCTACCTTGCAGGCCACTCAACTTAGTTGTGAAGTCATCTAACTGAGTTAGATCTTCTTGCTTAAGCACTGATTTGTCGAAATCGAAGTGTGGCGTCATTGCCATATAAACTTTACGTTCTGGTTTTGGTGGCTCACAGAAAGGCATCTCTTCGTACTTCTGAGCTTCTTCAAACACGATAAATGCACGGCGGTTCTCCGCTAGGTCTTTATCTGTCTTACCAAGCAGAAGGGGTTGAGTCTCACCAAGGTGTTTTACTTCCCAGTCATATTGCGTTGGGTCTAGTTGCCCTTTCAAATAATCTGCGACCGATTTAGCGCGTCGCTGTGAAAGGCGCTCATTATATTCGAGAGAACCCTTGAAATCAGTATGGCCGACAATCGTGATGCGCCCTTTTAAGCCTCTGATCTCTTTAACAAAGGTATCTAAGTTAATCTTGTCGAGGTCGCGTAATTGATATCTATCAAACGCAAAATGCTCTGCGATGGCGATATGCACCTCACGCTCTGGCGCCAAACACTCGCTGATTAAAAACTTAGACACATCGATGCCAGCAAACTTGTCTCGGTTCTCCTGACTCACATAGGTGTCGGTTGCACAGCCGGAAAGCAGCAAAGTACTCATCACTGCGCTTATTAGGAAAATAATTGTTTTCATCATACTCTTAACTGTCACTTCGAATTCTCAACTCTTAACTTTCAAGCCACGGTGGGCTGGCTTAGATCTTACCGACTAAGTTAATGAACACACCGGATGCGTCGTAGTCGTCATCATTGGTTAAGTCACTATCAAACGCAGAGAAGTTATAACCAATCCCCATTTTAAAGTTCTCGCCAATGTGCTTGTTCACCGAAACTAGCGCACCGTGTTCTAGCTCATCGTTGAGTGTGTCTGTTTTCCAGTGGTATTCACCCGTCACATCCCACTCTTTCATCACGCGATAAGAAGCGCTAAGTCCATATAGGTCGATGTCACTTTTAACCATCTCATTCGCACCAGATGCTCGTTCAAAAGCTTGCTGTTTGTCTTTATGGGCGTACTTAGTACCGACGTCCCAATGTTGGTCAATCGAATAGATCGCTTCAACTTCAATGATCTGACTGGTTTCGTCTTGATAATCCACATCGCGATCCAGTTGATCGAAATCTGCAATATAGGTGTAGCGGCTCAGTAAATTAAGTCGATCGTTGTAGATCGGACGATACGCAAGGCCGCCAGTGGCTTCAGTAAATTGCGCCATGGTTTCGCCCGTGGTTTCGCTCTCCGTGATTGAGTAGTTAAACTTACCAAATAGCGTGTACTCTTCCGTTAAGTGATGCGTATAACGGTTGGTCGTCACGATTTGTTGAAGTTCTCGCTGAGCGATGTCAGGGTCGTCTTCACTCTTATCCACTCGGTATTCAAATTTGTGGCTAAGGGTTATGTCATCTAGGTCAATTGAGGCATTGAAGCTGATAGATTCACGCTCTGTGGTAATGTTCTGGTCATCTTCAATTTCACCAAGCTGATAACCAATCCCCATCTCGACATCTTCCGTCACATCGTAGCCAAAGCCGTATGAGTCGATACGGCCATGACCATCATTTTCATCAACAAACTGGTTCTCTTGGTAAAAATCGACACTGCTGGTGAGATCTGCACGCTGACCAACAATCACGTTGTTTTGGCCTTCGTAGTTATCATCTACATAAGTTACGTAGGTTGAGTGGTCATCGGATACATCGTAAGTCACAGTCGCTTCTGCTACTTGGCCTCGGTCGCCATCGGTGTATTCGCCACCAAGAGACAAGTCTTCCAACACTTGGAATTCAGCACCAATCGACGCGCTGTCGTTTTCATCATAGTCATCCGACTGGTCGACGGTCTTTTGCCCTTTGACGTAAACGCTGTTCTCACTGTCCCACATGTATTCCAAACGCACACCCGCTAAGGTGGCATCACTGTGCTCGTCGTTTTGGTTAAGCTCTTCAGTTTGTTGCCCTGCCGCCGAAACCTTAATGTGCTCGGTGATTTTAACTTGAGTCTCAATCTCAATCGTTTCAGTATCTGTTTCTAGATTACCATCGACATCGCGCTCTTCATTGGTCGAGAAGCGAGAGAGAACCGCCAAGCGATCGGTAGCTTGCAAACGAAGTTCAGCACCGTATGCCTCTTGCTCTAGATCATCGCTGCTGCTCGCGTAGCTGTATCCCGCGTCTTTGTCTCGGTACCAAAGCTTAAGGTCATTGCCAACGGCACCAAAGATGGTTGGAGCAAGATCGTAAAGGCTAGTCACAGCCGTTATTTGGATACTGTCACCCTCGCGATCTTCTAACGTATCGCCAATGGGCGTAAAGGTTAAACCACCATCGGTAGAGACGAAATTCGACTCGGTTTGCCTGCCTTCACTGTGTGCAAACTCAGCCTTAATGTAGGTACCTTCTGTTGCACGCAACGTTAAGTCCGTACCGTAAGACTCGTAGTCTTGGTTGTCCTTTTCTTGAGTCGCATACGTCACGCCAACACCAACGTAATCGTTGATCCAACCTTTAGCACGACCACCGTAAGACATCGCATCTAATGAATCTGAACCTTGTGGGACGTACTCATAGTCGACAACCAGAAAGTTTTCGTAGTCGTCTCCGTTTTCAATCACGCTGCCAAAGCTGTCGGATAGGATGTTGTCGAGTGGCTTGGTCAAAATAATTCGACCTTGGTACGGGTCAAAGTCATAGTCGACGCCCGGCTCAAGTGGGATTTCATTCTGCACTAGGCCAGATTCATCTTTTACTTTGACGTAAACTTTGTCACTTCCCGGTACCGCTTCACCATGACGAAGGAAGTACAGAGAGCCGCCTGTACCCAAGAACTCATCGTGTGCATACAACGAATCTGCTTCTGCGGTAAAACCGACCATGTTCAGACGATCTTCACCGTATTGTGTAGTATCGCGAGTGCGATAATCAGCTTTGAAACCATAGAGGCTACGGTTGTAATCGTTGTTCTCAGTGCCTGTTAAACCCGTGTTGTAGTTACCCCACAAGTATTGAGACTTATCGTATTCCACATTGAGGTAAACCTTGCCCTTGGTGTTGACCACTTTTTCGATGTTTGAGCTGTCACCATAGTTACCGTAATAAAGCTCATCGTCGTCTTCGAGGATATCGAACACATCCGAATCGTCTGAGGCGAACGGATGTTTGAACATGTCTTTGATTTCACTTTCTCGCGTATCAAAGTGAGTTGTTACACGAAGTTTGTCGCCAAATTTACCCTGACCAAAGTACGCTAAACGACCTTGATTATAGATGTCATTTTGATACTGGTCATCGACACTTAATGCATCGCTATTACCAGACACATTATTCTTACCAACATAAAGATCAGCCAAACCGGTTTGTGCGTAGTACGTATCTGGAATACGAACGTACAGCTTGTAACGACGTTCATCACCGTTATCAAACACAACCTTGGTAGGGAAAATGTAGGAGTCTGTTGGTAAGTACTGCTCTGCATATAAGTTGCCATCTTCGACATCAAATTCATCTTCACCGATGATGACTTTATCTACGCCTTTCAAGCCAGTGCCGATGAACTTCGCTAAACCCGCATTGGTCGGGATGTTGTGACGCATCAGCTTTGCCTGTCCGTAACTTTTACCTTTGCTCTCTTCATCGTCGTTATCGTTTCGGTCGATATCGACTTCAGAGTCCGGCTTAACTAAGTCAGTCACACCAACGGTGGTCACATCCATGTTGCCATCTTTGTCCCACGCTTTTAGGCGGAACATCAGCTGCTCACCGACCTCAAACTGATAATCAACATCAGTTTGACCATCCCAATTGATGTCAGAGTCGTTCGCCAGTTTATCGCCTTCAAGCACAGCGATTGGCTCAGACAGACCAAAGTCACCCACTCGGTACACTTCCAACTGGTACTTTTTGATGTAGTAACCGTAGTTGGTGGTAATGGTGAAACCGACGCTGTCACGCAGTGTGCCTTGTTCGACTTCTAATTCATCGCTGACACTGACATCTAATACTGGGTCAAAGCGAGTGATGTCACGGCTTGCCCAAATAGCGCCTTGCTCTAAGTAAATACGCGAGCTGTCTTGGTCTTGGTTCGGCTTGGTGATTTCAATGCCAGTCGTCTCAGAACCGAGTTTTTCAAGCTTACCTGTGTCTTTCGCTACCGCCATCACAGGAATGGCCGTTAACACACACGTCGCTAAACGAGACTTACTAAATACTTTCATACAATTTCCAGTTACGGTTCCAATGGCTTACTTCTGTTCACTTTGTTGGTCTTTGCGATGAACGCTAAAGTTGAACTTGGTGAGCTTGTTCGGGGTAATTCGCAACACTTTTGGGTTTTCGCTCACCACTTCCATGGAGGTGGAGAGCGAATCAGTGTCCAACTTCACGAGGAAGTTCTTACCTTTCTTATTGAGTACCCATTGGTCGGGCACGTGGTAACGACCGTACTGGTCTGTGTAAATAACGATTCCCTCAACCGTCATCAACTTAACGCCCGGAATACCATCTTCGTAAATACCTTTGTTCTCGATAACGATTTCCCACAGGTAATCCTCGCCATCGCGATACAGGTTTCTGGTTACGTTGAGGTTTTCCGCGCTCAGTCCCTTTTTCTTGTCCGATTCATGCTTAAACTGAATCTGACCTTGTGCGTCGAACTCGATACGAGAGCCCGCATCGGTTGTGACGTAGAAATCAAAGCTTTGCTGTGTGCGAGTTTTAAATTGAATCACCACTTTGCTGGTTTCTGGCAGTGTTCGGTTCACTGAATGTCCCCAAAGGTCACCAAGCTCCAAACCTTGTTCAAGTGCAGTGGTTATCGCACCATCTTGAATAGCAACGTCTTGACCATCACGAATGATGTGCGTCGAATCAGCGATGTAGCCTTGTGTTGCTAAGTTCGCAGTTAGCTCAACATCAAACGCGGTTGCATCAGCTTGGAATCCATCTTTGTTATGATCTTCAAAAACTTTACCGATGATCGATGAGGTATCGAACACCTTGTCCGGCTCAATGGTCACTTTGGCGGTGTCTTCATTAGAAACAGCCGAGCCATCAACCTTCGCTACTGCGGTGTTGATGTAATCACCAAAAGTGGCACCTACCGAGACACGCAATAAGTAACGAATACGCAGCTTCTCGCCCGGATCAAAGTTCAACGATGTGAACATTAACTTGCCCGTATCTGATGGATCTTGAGAGATAACCTGATCGTCTTCCGTACCGAACTCACCATCAATGCCGCTTAGCACAACTTCTGATGTATCCACGATGTATTTCAGACCACCTGGGTAACGGTCTTCCACAGTCACGTTCTTAAAGTAAGATTCATTGTTGTTCTCAACGATGATCTCGTACTCAACCGCATCACCCACTTGCGCGGTATCTTGCAACGCAGACTTGGTCAGCTCCAACTCTCCAGAATTATCAGGAATCTTCTTGATATGAGTAGTTACACTGTCGCTGGTTTCGGTACCGTCAGATTCGGTCGCCGTAAAGGTATTGGTAATGTCGTCATCCAAGCCCTTACCTAGCGTACCCACGACCTCAAACGCGTAAGCATTTCGTTTGTTGGATTTCAGGTTAACGGTAGTGTCTAAGTCTTTATTCGACGGGAAAGAATGACGCTGAATAACCGCGCCTGAGTCGTCGACTTCCACACCTTCAATTGTCCAATCGATAAAGACTTTATTACCTGTGCTGTTTTGTAGTCCACTGATCTCATCGGTTAGACGAACATTAGCCGCGTTACCTTGACCGTTGTTGGTCACGGCTAAGTAATAAGTGACACTGTCGTCATCTTCGGTGTATTCAGGCTTATCAGAACGTTTTTCAACAACCAGATCAGCACCCACTGGCGGCAAATCCAAAGCAGATACTTGATCTGCCACTGCCTGCATCGAGGTTTCAGAGGCCAACATGCCTTTAGAACGAGCGCGCATCGCTGGGCTACCAGTTAAGTCGAGGTAGTATCCAAGCACATCGATATTAGTCAGCATGTCTTCGTTGACCGTCAATGTGAACGTGTAATCAATCTTGCCGCCCGGCGATATGTCGACCAAGGTGAACAGGTCTTTGTCGTCATCAAAGGTGCCAGGTTGAGTTTCAGCCCCTTCTGATGTTGCCGTTAGTGTCCATTCATCAAACGCATTACTAAAATTACCATCAATATGATCACCCATGGATTCAGAGAACTGGGTGTAAAGCGCGACATCTTTGGCTATACCTCGGCCTATGTTTTGCACCACTAAGTGATACTCAACCTGCTCTCCCGGCACGTAATACGGGGCATCGGTAAACAGCTCAGCTTGAACCACAGCCGCAACTGTTTGAACTGGAGGACTGATAACATCGCCGCCATCTACTTGCGCAGTATTAATGATGTGTCCGGTCGCGGTATCGACTACGGTGCCTTTTGAGCGGAACACAACTGTGCCGTGCGGTGCAATATCCACACTGTACTCAATCGGGCTAATTTGCTCCGTCGTCGTTCCTACCGTGGTTGACTCAACAACCAAAGAAGTGGTTCCAGCAACAAAAGCAGGCCCAGTGGTACCATCGTAATAGCCCACCTCTATCGTGCTCATGTCATCGACAACACTTAAATCGCTGATGTAGTTGTTAGAGGTGTTTTCAATGGTAATCAAGAATTCCAGCTCACCACCCGGCTCATACTCGGTTTGTACGTTAGTTTTCGTCGCAACAAGCTCAGAGTCTTTCGGTGTCATGACTACCGTTGAGTCTTGTGGTGTTCCGTTATAAGTGATGGTTGCCGTGTTACTGATATCGCCAATCGCCGTCGTACGAATCAACGCCTTAACATGGAATGTCACGGTACTTTGTGGCGCCACATCCATACTCACATCGATATCTTCACTCAAGTCGAACGTCTTGGGAGTGACAACAGAGCGATCATCCGAGGCGTCAAAGCTCACTTCCCATAGTAGGAATGCCGACTCTTGTTTATCCGCGGTCGTGTCGACTTGAATGTCACTGATGATGTCTTGAAGTTGAACACCAGATGCAAACGCATCAGAGCTGTTGGTTACGGTGATGTCGTAGTTAATCAGCTTGGTTACTTCATACGATGGCGTATCAACCGTCTTCTTGACCGAAACCGTCGCCAACACTGGTGTACTGGTAGCACTGTCATCAAATGTTGTGCCGTCAAAGGTCGCTGATGCGATGTTAGTAATATCGCCTGTCGCCAACGGATTAGTCGCAACTTGAATAGTGAAAACAATACTGTCTTGAGGCGCAATATCGAGCGTCTCATGAAGGTCTTCACCACGGGTTGCATCCGGTACTGGGGTTTCACCGGTTGTCGATACCGCCGATATTTGGATTGAAGCAGGGTCAAAAGCTTGTTCAGTCGTACCACCTGCAATCGTGGTTTCAACCGACTTCAGCGCATCTTCAATAGCAACATCTTCAGCCCAACCTAAGCCGTTATTCTTAACGGTCACGGTGTACTGAAGTGTTTCTCCCGGAAGGTACTCTGCTTTATCGACATCTTTAGTGATCTCAACTTGCGCATCTTCTGGAATGTAGGTCGCGTCTGCAGAGTGCTCACCGTCGTCGCTATCAACTTTAACGACGTTAGTGATCTCGCCTTTGGCCTTATCATTAACAGTGTTGGTCACGACAAATGAATAACTGTCACCCGGGTGAATGCTGTAAGTCGCACTATAACCCTGTGCGTTATTAACCACATCTTTGCGAGCGTTCAGGGCTGGATCGCCACTGCCATCAAGCTGTTCGTCGCTAATGATCCAATTACCTGTCAACGCTTGCTCTTGATCTGGGCTGTTAGCCACCTCTGTCATGATGGTATCGATGCGATCCGTCAGGACTTGATCGACAAGGTAACCTTCACCTGTGTTAGCCACGGTGATCTTGTATGAGATAGGTTGACCCGGTTGATACTTAGCATCAGGTTCTGCAATTGGCGTCGTTTCTTTGGTTAGAACCAATTGACCCGACTTCGGAGTGATAAAGCCTTCTCGTAAGCGAGCGATCTTCGAATCGTCCAAACCATGTCGTAGATAAGCCGTATTGGTAAAGCGCCCAATCGCATCATCACGAACCTTACCTTGAACGTGAATACGGACAGCTGTGTACTTATCACCACCACCCGTACCAGCATCGTCACGCCCAGCCATCTTGATCGATTCAACAGGTAAATCGATGTCTGGACTGTTTTGACCAACTAGCTTATCTAACTCTGAAAAATCATTAGCGTCAGGGTCTGATGGCGCGGAGTTATAAAGCACATCGTAATCGACGCTCCACTCCGTGAGTGCGGTTTGCATCGAACCATCGACAGTTTCGACTTCGAAGCCACTGATGATGTCGCGGATTGAAAACAGGCCAGAATCCACATCATCGTTGGTAATATCGATGTAGTAATTCACTGTTCCTCCCGGCACGTACTCAGGCGTATCCGTCCATTTATCAATCAGGATATTCGAGCGGCCCGGATCAAGTACGATGTCGTTGGTGTTATCACCGTTCACTTGCGCCGTGTTGGTAATAGTGCCTGTCGCTGAAGTCGACACGGTGCCTTTCACATCAAACACAATACGCTCGCCAGGACGAAGATCGACAGTTGCATTCAATGGGACGCTACCGTTGTAGTTACCTTGCACGTCATAAGTGCCTGCAGGTTCAACCGCAATAGCCGTTGTCCAGCTAGAGAACGCATCATCACCATCTTCGGTTTTGATGGTGTGAATCGCATCAATAACGCTCACATCATTTGCGATGCTATCGCCTGTGTTATCTAACGTAACTTGATACTCAACATCACCACGTGGTGCGTAAGTACAACCGCTACCATCGTTTGAAGGAACAGAACACCCTGCCGATTCACCATCGGTATACACCAAGGTTTTGAAGTAATCGAGCTCGGCATCTTTAGGGGGGATCACTTGCGACGTTGCAGAGCCACTTCCTGCGGTCACTTGGTTCGCATCAATCGTGCCCAAAGCGTCGTCACGAACGACACCGGTTAAGTTAAAGGTCAGCCCTTCTCCCGCGGCAATATCGGTTTCAATGTCAAGGTTGCCACTGGTGTTGTAGCTTGGTACATAAGTATCAATATTGGCATCAATACCATTGCTGACTTCATGGGTCATATCGCCAGAAACAAAAGCGGATTCCGTTTTACCGCCAATCACTTCGACTTGGATATCCTTTACCGTGTCTTTGATTTGAATATCATTCGCCCAACCGTTTTCAGTGTTAGTGACCACAAATTCATACTCAACTTCGTCACCCGGCAGATAGGTATCCCCATCATTGAACGGGTTGCCGTTAATCGACACCACGCGTTTTTCAACACTGATATTATTTCCTAGTGGCATTAGAGTCGCAGTACGAACCTTACCGTCATAATTCGCTTTGTTTTGAATATCGCCCAACGCATCCTCACGAATCTCAGCATGGATGGTGAACGTTAGGCTTTCTTGAGGCGCGATAACAATGTCGTTATCAATATTGACGTTATTACCAGAAACGAAGTCAACCGCGTCTGTAATCGAACCTACCGCTGCCGTTTTTTCTAGCTGCACTTCCCAACCAGATAAAAATGGCTGGCCGACAGGGTCAGTGCCAGACGTCGAGGCATCTTCTGCAATGCGAGTCTGAATTGCAGAAATAGTATCTTCAAGGCGAGAACCATACTCAATACCATTACCCGTGTTCTTAATTTGAACTCGGTAGTAAACCTCACTTTCACCAGCGACTTGAGAATACTCAGTCTTTGCCGAGGAGAGGCCTGCGTCATAAAATGCTTTCTTAGAGAACGAAATTTCAGGCTCAGCCATCTTTGCAGGTGGAGATACGGCAATTAGTTCATTTCCGTCATCTTCATCGATGTACGCTCGGTTAGTGAAAGAACCTACTGCTTTCGGACTGATTTTGGCCTTGATGACGTAACGCACAAACGATGACAATACTACACCGCCAAAGTTGTCTGCCGATATATCAAAGTGCGTATCAATCGGTTGATTGTCTTTAATCGAGTTATCTACATCAGGATCTGAAATCCCCGATCCATCAGCGAAAGTTTCAATCGTCCAACTATCAAACGCCGAACCGCGAGTTCCATCGTAGTATTGAGTCGTTATCTGGTCGATATCATCACGCAGGCTAATGTCATCAACGTGCGCCGATGCGATGTTCTCGATTAGGATTTCATACTCGATGTAGCCGCCAGGCATGTAATTGGTAGCACCAACCAACTCATTACCATCCGTGTCGTAGTAAGCCAGAATGTTTTTTTCGTAATCAATTTTGCGACCAGTTTGCGAAATATTATGAGATATCGTGTCGCCATCGACGGTTAGAACGTTAACAACATCGCCATTGGCTTTGTCATTGATGGTCGCGACAACTTGGTACTCAAGCTTAGCGCCCATCGGAATATCGGCTTCAACATTTAGGTTACTGTTGGTTGATGTGTAAACATTGCCAGCACCTGCGCCCGCATCCACATACTCAGAATCAGTTCCAGTTGCGATCGATGTGATGGTCCAATCTGAATACGCTGGTCCTGTATTACCATCCACTAAGCTGACCGTAATATCTTCGAGGTTATCGACGATTGGAATATCGTGAGCGTTACCTTTGCCGTCATTCTCAATCACTAAGTGATAGGTCACGGTTTGAGCGGGCTCGTACACCGCTTCATCAGTCGTTTTATCAAAATCTAAATGGTAGCCATCGGGAATCACGACGGTATCTCGATAATGAATATCACCGACCGCATCCGGTCTTACGGTACCTGTTACTGTGTAAGTCACGTCTTCGCCAGCATCGATATCAATCGAGGTTACGATGTCAGTGTCGTTCGCAACATCACCGTCTTTGGTACCATCTGTTGTACCCGCGTTCGCAGGATCGCTCTTAGCAACCGCCACCGTAAACTTGTTTGAACCTACCGAATCATCGAAAAATGGATTACCTGAATTGCCATCTTGTAGCTCCACTGATATGTCATTAATCAGTTCGTTAACGTCTACGTTGTTTCGATAACCATGTCCATCTTGAGAGTTGTACCTAATGGTATAAGTCAACTCATCTCCCGGAGAGTAGCGGTTAATGTTAGTAGTGCGAACAACGCCGCCGTTATTATGTACCTGATGGTTTTCAGCCACGGCACGTTTGGCATACTCACAATCGTCAGTACAATCGGCATTATCATCATGAATCAGCACGGCTTCGTTGCGGATTATGCCGCCGTCTCTGTCCGCTACACCGTTAGATACCGCATTGTCTTTGACATGCGCCTTAATACGCACCGTGACAAAGTCTTTGGCCGGAATTGAAACTGGGAACTCCACATCTTCAGTCGTTTGAGGGCCGAAACCAGAGCCAGTATCAACAGACCAATAGTCAAACGGGTTTTGATTAAGAACATCTTCTACTTCACCATCTTTATCATTCGCTAGCGTAGTAGTGATCTCACTCAGGCGATCCATGAAGATAAGATCGGTCTCATCAGTGTCGCTGTTATTGCTAATAACGATGGTGTAGGTGAGATCTTCACCCGGCGTGTAGCGGACAACATCGGTCGTTTTGGCTAATGAAACATTGATGTCATAGGTACTGTGTGAGTTATCTATTTGAGCGGAAGAGCTGTGGTCACGGTCTGTAATAGGATCGTAAACATCAACACGGTTCGATACTTGTTCTTCTTCATAGTCAGACTTAACAATGCCGCTCACCTCATAGTGAACCCACCCTCCGGGAGTGATATCAACGTCGGTATCGATGTCAGTGTCGTTAGCAATGCCACCGTAACGAGAACCCGGTTTATCTGTGTTGGTCGAACCTACAATTGTCCAACTATTAAAGAAGTTAAGCGCTGAAATACTATCTTGTACCGTTGCGTCATTTGCATAGCCAACACCGCGGTTATAGATATAAATATCGAACGTAGCGCGCTCACCTACAACAAAGTCGGTATTTTGAGCGGTCTTAGCGACTACAAGATTCGGCTCGCTAGGATAGGTACGTACCGTATCCGATAGATTAGTATCTGGTCCCGTCACTGTTGCGGTATTGGTGAATGCTCCCCAAAGAATCTCACTGTCGACACTGCGATCGAGTGTCCCAACAATGGTATAAGTAATCGTCGCACCTGGTGGGAGCTGAGCGGTGGCATCCAGATCATTGTTATCCGAGAACGATCCAGGGTCAGTCACGGCTTTCACCCACGGGGAGTCTGCCTCTCTTTCTGCACTGATCGTCCACGAAGAGAACACGGGCTTGGTTTCACCCGGCTCGTGAAGTAACTCTGCTTCTATGGTACTGATTTCATCTTTAACATTGATGTTAGAGGCGAAACCGTTCCCTGCTGGGTTGGTAATGCTGATCGTATAAGTGACAGTATTGGTGGTGTCGGTATACGCGTTTTGTTCGTCATGACCATCAACACGCTTATCCAATACTAAGTAGTAATCTCGTGGGTATGAGCCTCTATCGGAATAAAGTACGCTGTCAACCGTCACTTCATTACGGATTTCATCATCGGCAATGGGGTTTACGATCGCGGCAATGCTATAAACGATCTTATCGTGTGGAGCTAGCTTTGCCTTCACATCTAAGATCTTTTGATTCTTCTGATTACCTTCTATGTCATCAGTAAATCCGGGATCACTGTTTGTCGAAATTGAGCCGTCAGAGGCATAAGATTTCGCAGTAATAATCCAGCTCAAATACGCTTTAGTCGGTGTATCATTAATAGACTGAGTCATGACAGAGACTAAATCATCATAAACCGGTATATCAATCGCATAGCCGTCACCGTTATTCTCTACCGTGATGTCGTAGTTCAGGGTACCGCCAGCTGAGTAGTAACGAGAATCCACTTCCTTTTGGACCTTTAATTTCGAGTTTGGCATTTGGACGCCAGAACCCGACTCGCCTAAGTTATCCCCTAAGCACAAGCCGGCATCGGTACCATCATCAACAATCTGCCCCACACTGGTATCTGCCACTTTTGCGGTCAGCTTATAATGAACGAAGCCCTCAGGTGCGAGGTCGACTTTCAAATTGATGTCGTTTGTTGTCCAAGTATTGTAATTAAATGAACCATAATTCGATCCTTCACCACTTCTATCAGCGACTTCAAGCTTCCACTCGGAAAATGCTGAAGCATTAGAGCCATCCGCTTGCTCTGTCACGATACAAGCAAATTTATCGACAACTTCGATATCGTTGGCGAAGAACTCTGTGTCCTTGTTAGAAATAACAATGTCATAGACCACTTCGTTATCACCGACTATCCCCGGAACATAAGTCGTATCTGTGGTGTTCTTATTACGTGTAATTTGACTTGATGACGTCGTCAGAACGTCTTTCGAATCGAGAATATTGGCCAAAGCATCGCCAGAATCCGCGAGGCCATCAGCATCAACCACTCGGGCAGCAACTTGGGGAATTTGACCAATAGACACAGGGCTAACGTCCACCACAACGGAATAAACAATCTGCTCACCGGGATAGATAGACACTTTGTCTTCTAGTGACTTGTTGGACTCCTTTCCAGATACATTGAGTTCAGAAAGGCTATTAGAACCAATCGAGGTCACTTCATTGGTCCAAAAATCGTAAGGATTACCAACAGTGTCAGTTGCGTTCTTTTCGTTGCTGACATCGTTACCTAGATCGGTTTTAAGATCTGCAAGAAACTGCTGAACCGAATAATGGTAAGCAATACCGGAGTTTGCTTGGTTGGCAACCGTGACCGTATAGGAAAACTCATCGTCGACTAGGTAGCTATCCGATTGGTTCAAGGTATGTGTCAGGGTGATACTAGGCTCAGTGGGCGGAGTGATAACCTCATCAACTGTGACCAAGTCATCGCGTGTTTCAGCAGTTATGTCGTCATTAACAATGTCGCCGACTAAACTGTCGGCAACGGTCGCTTGAATTTCGTAAGTCACAGACCCGCCTATATCAATCGACGCACCACTTACTGATAAGTCCCCTGATTCGGCGAAGGTGCCTGGTTCGCTCTTGCTGCCTTCAACCTTGCTGACTGAGTTAACGTTGTCAGTAAAGGCTTGTTGCAAAGCCCCTTCAATATCGAGTGCCTTTATGTCTGAAAGGACATCTTGAACGTCGAGCGTCTGAATAAACGTATCGCCAGTATTCGAAACCTTAATCTTATAGGTGAGTTTGTTATTGAGTTGATAGTTCGCCTTATCGACCGAAACAACAACATCGTGTTGATACACGCCACGCTGAATGGATTCTGTATTTGATTCAACAGCATCCAACAGTCCAGTGCTCGCACTTGCGACGTTATCAATCGTACCGGCTGCGTCAGCAGAAACGGTGGCGACCATGGTGTAGGTCACCGACCCACCAGCCGCAATACGCACACCTGATGCATCTAAGTTTCCGAAGCGACTGTAATCACCTGGAGATGAAAGGAAGGAGGATTGCGCTTGAGTCGAGACTTGCGAGAACGCGTTGACATTATTCCCTTGGTCATCTGTCGTTAAGATATTTAACAGCTCATCTTTAACGTCCAACTCAGCGATAGCTTTATCCGACTCATTCGTTAAAACAAGCGTATAAGCCACCTCTTGGTCGTTGTCGTAAGACGCGCTGTCAACAGACAGATCCATAACAAGACCCGTTGTGTCCGCATAGGAGGCCAATGGAAACAATAGAATGGATAAGAAAAAGGCAAGATTGTATCTGAACATTAACGCGCACTTCACAGTAGATTGACAAGCGTCTAGGCAAAAAGCCATAGATTTGACGTCACTAATTTGGCACTTAGCCTGTTAGGGACATGCGCAACATACAGTTCAAATAATCCGAACAATTAACATCCGTAAAAAACAAATTACTGAAGATGTTAAATAGAGAGTCTGATGTCTAAATTAGAATCAAGACATTGAGTTAATTATCAGAAGGTTAATGTTTTAATGAGTGAGTTTTCACAGTTGTTACGTAACTTCAGAAAGGAACTTCAATTTACACAAACAGAGTTTGCAACCTACTTAAATCAGCTGGACGATGAGTTTAATGCGGTTGACGTCGTAACGATAAATCGTTGGGAAAACAGTAAGGTAAAACCTAGTACATACAAAGCACTCAAGATATTACAGTACCTTGGCGGAGATTTGTTTGAGACAATAAAGAGCTTTAAGTCCGAACAAAAAGACACACTAATCGAACTGTTTTTAAACGAATCCTATGGCTCATTTCAAAGTAGAATTTCAGCTCTATCAGGCCTGAATCAACAACAAGGCGAACGCAACTTTAAGTCACTGCCTTTAATGTCAGAGCCGTGTGACACTGGCGTTATCGACAGAATCAAACTACTTTCTAAATTCACAAAAGTCGATATTTCGCCACTGGACCAAATTGATTTATATCTCTACTACTGTGAGAAAAAAGCACATGGTCACAAGCTGATCAATGTTGATGGCGACATTGTGAGTCACAACGTAGGCTTTTTCTTTAAAGACCATCAATTTGAGACATTAAAAACTCAAGAGCTAGATCTAAGAATGGCCTGCTCTTTAAATTCAAGCAAAAGCATAAATTATTTTAATATAAGCTCACACTCAGAGACAAAAGATCATGTTATTGAGCATATAGTTTCAGATATACAGTTACTTTCTCAGAACAAAAACATTAAAAAATATTCTGTTTTAGTAAAAGACCCCAATATGATGAGACTCTTGAAGAGTGTGGGATTTGAAGTATTTAAATTTTCAGAACCTTCTGCTAAAAAATGTAATATTACATTCAAAAATAAATATTATAGCTACTGTATATTAACGATTGATAAAATAGACTATCTGACTAATCGGAACGTAATGTCACTAATCAAAGATGAATATTCTACCATGATGAAATTTCCGCAATTACTGCGCGAAGCGCGCAAGAAATTGAAGTTAACGCAAAAGGATTTTGCGGCATACATTAATCACTTAGATGATGAATTCAGCTCTGTAGATGTCGTAACGATAAATCGATGGGAAAATAGCAAAGTAAAGCCAAGTAATTACAAAGCCCTAAAGCTATTGGACTGCCTTGGTCTGGACTTGTATACAACGTTGAAATCCTTTGATTCAGAAGATAACGAAGACAGTGCACTACTTGAAGACTTCCTTCGTGAGAGGTTCTTTTCGTTTCAAAGCCGAATATCGTCTATCACTAAAGGGGAAATAGAAGAAGGCTGCGACTGTCAGATCATGCCACTAATGACAGATCAGAATGACAAAGCAGTAATAGATAGAATAAAGCTGATTTCACAATATACAAAGATGGATCCTTCAGCTCTTGATACTATCGATCTGTTCCTCTATTGCAGTGAAAAAAAGGCGCATGGCCGAAAAATGGTCGATGTTAATGGCGATATTGTTAGTCATAGCCTAGGTTTTTTCTTCAACGAAGAGGTATTCGAGCAATATCAAAATAAACATCTGCATATTAAGCAAGCTTGCTCTTTAGATTCTAACCAGAACTTAAATTACATTGTGGTTAGCGGTCACTCTGAAAAGCGCGAACAATCTATTGCGAACCTGATTTCCGATATGAAGCTTCTTGCAAGCAATACTAAGATCAAGAAATTCTCTATGATGATCAAAAACCCAAATGCATTGGAGCTGATGAAAAACCTTGGATTTGAAATATGGAAGTTTTCAGAACCAACAGAAGAAAAGTCGAACATCACCTTCAAAAACAAAAACTACCGCTATTGCGTACTGACTATCGACAAGATTGAATTACTGAGTAATAAGCATGTTATTTCTTTTATTAGTAAATATGGTTAAGCACCGGATTTTACCAACGATAGAAAGCTTATACTAAATTCTGCTTAAGCTTTTCTTCCAACGCATGGATACACAGCTTGATGGCGATAGGCGTATTTGAAGCGAATGGATTTAGCGCATAAACCGTGTTGGTGGGTAATTCAAAGCTTGGCAGCACGTCGACAACATCACCAAATAACTGAGGAATGCAGAAATCTGGAATCACACCGATACCAACACCTGATTTAATCAGTGCAAGGCAACTGTGGAACGAATTGGTGACGCAACTAGCTTGCTGTTGGTAGACAAAGTCCTGCTCAGTTTGAGAACTAAAATGATGAGTCACCTGCTTTCCCTGCCAAGAGTTTGCAATGTAAGGAATCGATTCAAGCTCACGTTCACGCATGCTTTCAACGCCACATAACACATCTTTAAACTCACCTAACCTCTTCTGCTTTAAGTTACTGTCACGAGAAGTTCCTACTCGTACTGCGAGATCAATATCGTGTTCCATGAAGTCTAGATGCTGATCGTCGCTTATCAGTTCTGGCTTTAACTTCGGATATTGCTTCATTAGATCTGCAATGACGGGTACGACGAGCAAGTCCATCAGAGCATTCGACGCCGTAATACGAATCCGACCTTGGGGCTCTTCTAGCTCAGCTTTCGCCATATCCCAAGCCGATTCAGCGATCACGTTGATGTCTTTGCAACTCAAATAAAAACGCTCACCCATACTGGTCAGAGATTGCCTGCGTGTTGTGCGCTTAAGAAGAGAAGCGCCTAGCTCTTGTTCTAAGATTTTGAGGTGCTGACTGACGACAGATTTAGACAACTCAAGCTTTTCAGCCGCAGCTGATACTGAACCCTGCTCTACGATATGAGCGAAAATCGACATCTGCTTTAGCTTACTCATTTTATTGTTCTCTTTTTACAAACAGTATTTTCTATTA
This sequence comes from Vibrio sp. 10N.286.52.C3, assembly GCF_041468865.1. Classification (NCBI taxonomy): domain Bacteria; kingdom Pseudomonadati; phylum Pseudomonadota; class Gammaproteobacteria; order Vibrionales; family Vibrionaceae; genus Vibrio; species Vibrio sp. 10N.286.52.C3. The sequence continues at coordinate 252,717 of NZ_JBFRJM010000028.1, forward strand.
TCTCTGTTTTTCAAATCAATTTCCAAGACTAAACTCAATTCAACTTATCGAGATACCAAATCAAAAAGACAGTGCTCGAAGCAAGACTGTTATGGAGAAAGACAATGTTAGACAACCAAATTTTAGAAGCATGTAAGCAAGGCATTAACGCGTGGCAAAAAGCTTTCAACAGCCAAGATGCGAAAGGTTGTGCCGATCAATATACTGAAAGCTGTGTAATGGAAGCGCGTCCATTTGGTACTTTTGAAGGTCGAGAAGCGATTCAAGCGTTTTGGCAAGGTATCATAGACCAAGGCTTCAAAGACGTTGATTACACTGACGTGAAATGGGAAGAGCACCCAGAAGGCGGCTACATCCTTACTGCTAGTTGGACAATGAATAAAGCATTTGGTGTTGTACACCGTGAACACTGGGCAGTACAAGAAGATGGTAAAGCTCGTCTTGTCAGCGATGACTTCGAAGTTCAAGGTGAACGCTAGAGCTGTAATTAAAGGCTAGAAGCTCAAAACTCAAAATAGAAACAGAAAACAAAAAGCCAGCAATCCAAATGGACTGCTGGCTTTTTAATGTTCACTCTTGTCGCCATTTCACTTGATTTGAAGGTGATTGAGTGACTCTACACAATCACTCACACGCTCATCATTTCAAATCAAAATGTCTGGTAAGACAGAACAAATACAAGTCAAAGTTACAGTGCTGCTTTCTTCGCTTCTGTAATCCAACCATCGAACGTGCTTTGGTTCGCTTTGATCCAACCGTTTACGTGCGCTTCGATATCCGCAGAGCGGTTCTTACCTTTACTCATCATCATGTTCTGAGCGCTTACATCATTGATGTTAAGTTTGATGATTTCAAAAAGCTTCGCTGCTGATGGGTTGTTCTTAGCAAACTCTTTATTCGCAATAATGCGCATTGAGTTCATTTCGAAGCCGTAGTTTTTACCATTAGACAAAGTAGTATCAACATTCGCACGCTCACCAGGTAGTGAAGAGAACGGAACTTCTAGCCATACTACATCTTCGTTAGGCACCAATACGCCACTCACCCAGTAAGGTGTCCACGTGTAGTAAAGGATTGATTCACCTTTCTGGTAACGTGAAATTGTGTCTGCAATGATTGCCGCGTAGTTACCTTGGTTGTGAGTCACCGTATCGTCCAGTTTGAATGCCGATAGTTGGTGTTCGATAACCATTTCACAGCCCCAACCTGGGTTACAGCCTGTTAGGTCTGCTTTGCCATCACCGTCTGCATCAAACAGCTTTGCGATTTTTGGATCGGTTAACTGACCAATATTAGTGATGTTGTACTTTTCTGCCGTTTTCTTATCAATCAGGTAACCTTGAGCAGCACCACTAACATACTGACCTTCGCGGTAGAATTTGTCATCGCCACCCGCCATGGTGTACTTTTCAGCATGAAGTGGGAACCAACCTACAGTTAGGAACGTTGCATCACCTTTTGCAATTGAGGTGTAAGCTACGTTGTAGTCCACTTCTTGTGTTGATTTCACGTCGTAGCCAAGCTCTTCTAAAGCACGGTTAACAATCAGTGTTTGGAACGTTTCTTCAGCAACTGAAGATTGAACAGGTTGAACTGATACACCTTCACCTGGCAAGCTTGCTGCCCACACGTTCGTTGATACAGCCAGTGTCGAAACGATGCTAACGGCTAGTTTGCTCTTCCATGAATTATTCATTGGTGTTTTTCCTTAGTTGTAGTTCTGATTGTTTACCGCGATTTAAAGCTTTTAGCACAAGAGAAACAGGCCCCATGTGATACCAGCGTAATTTTGTATTGCCGGCATTTACCCCAAGAACTTGGGTAATACGGTCAAGTAGGATTGCCAAAATAACAATGCCTAGACCACCAACAGCGGCCAGTCCCATGTCTAAACGGCCGATACCTCTCAGTACCATTTGACCTAAACCACCTACCGCGATCATTGATGCGATAACCACCATCGATAGCGACAACATTAGTGTTTGGTTTACGCCCGCCATAATGGTTGGCAATGCCAGTGGCAGTTGAATTCGATATAGCATCTGCTTTTTGCTTGCACCGAATGAGTGACCCGCTTCGATCAACTCTTCCGGTACTTGCTGAATACCCAAGATAGTCAAACGTACAACAGGAGGAAGTGCGAATATGATGGTCACCACCACACCCGGAACGTTACCGATACCAAACAACATTACGATGGGTACAAGATAAACGAAGGCTGGCGTCGTTTGCATGGCGTCGAGAATTGGGCGTACGAATTTAGCCGCAGTATTACTACGCGCGAGCCATATCCCCATGGGTAAACCAATCAACAGGCAGAAGAAGACCGACGTCATCACCAACGAAAGCGTGGTCATGGCTTCAGACCAAGCGCCAATCAAGCCGATGAAAGTCAAAGACACGGCCGTTGCAACGCCAAGCTTCAAGTTTGAAAACTGCCATGCCACTAGAAACAAGATGATCAACATGAATGGTGCTGGCGTAGACACCAACGCCGTTTCAAATGAACTTAGGATAAAATCGATAGGCACACGGATTGCCTGGAATAATGGGCGTCCGTGCTCAACTAACCAATTCAGTCCAGACTCAACCCAAGTATCAACAGGCAGCACAGCCTCTGCAAAAGGGTTAAGTGGATCAAAAGGTGTCGTTTCAACGGTTTCGCTGCTTAACCAATCTGCTGATGGTGAGGTATCAGCCGCTTGCCCCCAAGGATCACTTGCAGGTTGAGCTGCAGGGGCCGATTGAGACCATGGGTCATTATTTGTTTGTTCAGACGACATGATCTACCCCTTATCCAATGTTTGTAACAGTCGTGACTTAGTCACCACGCCAAAGTAATTACCTTGCTCATCCACAACAGGCACTGAGTAAGGAACACCACCAACTAGGCCAAGCACATCATTGATTGGTAAATCAGGGTTCAGCGTTAATCCATCATCGAGCTGCGCGCTGACGAGTGATTTGTTCTCTTTGTGAGCTTTACGAAGCGAGTCAATAGAGACAATGCCGGAGTAACGGCTGCTCTTCTCAACTACGATGCCGTATTCGCGGTCGTTATCCATTAAAATTTGCAGAGCGGACGCCGGGCCATCGTGTTCTGATTTTTTAAATACCGCGGCTGGCTTCTTACGCGCAATGTCTTTCACAGTAAGCACGCTTGCCACGTTCACACCGCGGAAGAAAGCTTCGACATAATCGTTGGCTGGGTTATTAAGAATATCGTCTGGAGTACCTACTTGAACCACTTCGCCATTTTGCATAATCGCAATTCGGTCACCGATACGCATCGCTTCATCCAAATCATGCGAGATAAAAACAATGGTTCGTTTATCGTCATTTTGAAGGCGAATAAGCTCATCTTGCATTTCTGTACGAATCAAAGGATCGAGCGCCGAGAACGCTTCATCCATCAACAAGATATCTGGGTCACATGCTAGTGCACGAGCCAAACCAACACGCTGCTTCATACCACCAGATAGTTCATCTGGGTAAGATTCTGAATATGCGCCAAGGCCAACACGTTCAAGTGCTTCAAGTGCTGACTGCTTTCGTTGCTCAACTTCAACACCCGCAAGCTCTAGACCAAATGCGGCATTCTCGATGACCGTCATATGCGGCATCAAAGCGAAATTTTGGAAAACCATCGAGATGTTGTTGCGGCGAACTTCGCGGAGTTCATCTTCTGAGATGTGGGCAATGTCTTTGCCTCGAAGAAGCACATTGCCTTTGGTTGGTTCGATCAAGCGGTTAAGAAGGCGTACTAGGGTTGATTTGCCAGATCCTGACAGTCCCATTATGACGAAAATCTCGCCTTCTTGGATACTAAGAGAAACATCGTTAACGCCGATCGTTAGCCCTGTTTCTTCGAAAACTTTATCTTTATTTGCGCCTTCATTAATCATTGTAAAAGCACGGTCGGTGTCTTCACCAAACACCTTGTACAGTCCCTTAACTTCCAGTATGGGATCCATGTAATCTAATCCTTTCTCAGTTATTTAAACTTAAATTGGTTATTTAAACCCGAAAAACAATTAGCACTCTAAGTAATTGACACGTGTAAATCAAGGTTCTTCGCTCGGTAAAACAAGGCAACAGACTGAAACCAGACCAGCAACAACAAGACCAAAAAATAAGCAAAAACAAAGCAAGCTACTGATAATAAAAGGGATAAATTAGATAAGCGTACGGCCAATATTATGTATTACGTAGTCGTAGATTATTGAATATTAATTTTACATTAGAGTAATTAATAGGCTGAATGAACCAACAAAAGCCATAATTAGTTCGTGCACAAACAATTCGAATACGAACTATTTATTAAGCTTTCATGATGTTTCCGAGGCGAAAGTTCGCTCGATAAAAAATATAAGATCAACTCTCAATCTCTACCTAAAAACCAAAGGTCAACCGGCTAAAGTCAGCGAGTTGAAATCAACCTTTTCAACCAAGAATTTTAATACGTCACACCAACTGTGATACTTGCTGCAAACTGTCAATTGTTGATTATCTAAGCTGAACTTCAACTTGTAGAGTGCTCATTGCTGAGCCATTCTTTATAAAAGAAATAAGCATTTCCCCGTGACGAAATAGAGAAAAAGACAAGGAATTCGAATGATAAAAATGTTGGTGTGTGACTTTGACGGTACGCTTGATGGAGGCTCATCTCACGGTGTTAACCAGCTATTTGATTACCTCACAGAACAACCTGATATTCGCTTTATCATCGCGACAGGAAGAACATTACCTTCGATTCGAATGGGTTTAGAATCGGATAACTACCCGAAGCCACACAGTATTATTAGCGATGTGGGCACCAAAATTCATCATGTTCATTCCCAAAAACCAGACCATGTTTGGCATAACCAACTGGAAGCTTCTTGGAACAAATCAAGGGTAGAGACGGCTCTCGCCCCCCTTGATTTTATGGGTGAGCGGATAGAGAACCATCAAGGCGATTACAAGATCACTTTTGAAGGAAAGCTTTCAGAGCCTCAACACGAACTGATTGAATCTAGTTTGGAGATCCACGGATTAGATGTTCACCTTACTTACTCTCATGATTGGTACTTAGATATCACACCAAAAGGCGTTAACAAGGCGACTGCGATTCACCACCTACTCGAACAACACGATTTGAGCGTTGCAGAAGTGTGCGTCGCAGGTGACTCAGCTAACGACACCTCAATGCTCACCATTGAAGGCGTAAACTCGATACTGGTTGCTAACCATTACCCAGAGGTTGCTCACCTATCGGATAGAGACAACGTATACACGAGTAGAGCAACACATGCTGAGGGTGTCTTAGAAGGCCTTAAATACTGGCAAGGACGTGCAGCAGCGGGTAATTAGAAATAAGGACTGCTCCCTACTTGCTATCCTTATTTCCAACCGGGAAGCCAATGATCCTTGTCGGTGAGATCCCGCCAGTTGATGTCTTCCTCACGTTTGGTCATCACCGCTTCTATTAAACAACGAATGACCTCCCCTTCTTCAAACTCGACCTCTGTGACCATGAAGTGTTTTTCTTTCTTTATTGGGCTAACGGCCGTCCATTTACTGCGAAGTAGTTTCTTTGGATTGATTCGATTCATGAGCTTATTTCTCGCTTAGATGTCATTGATTATTATGGGATGTCTAGCCGACATTGAGTAATAGTCTTCATCGCAAGAAAAGGATCAAAAAAAGCCAGCGATTAGGCTGGCTTCATTCAGTTAGCTATTACTTGTTAAAGATTAGCCGTTTTTAGGTGGATCAAATGCCGTGAGTTCTAATACTGGACCTGTGTATTTTTCAATCTTCACAAGCGCAGAGTTTGCAGCACAGCCATTCGCCAAACGAGAAGTCGGGATATCTAACGTAAGCACGTTACAGCCACCGTTTTTACATAGGCCTGTCTCTTTATCTAAATCAGGCCAACCGCCTTCATGGATACATACAGAGCCTTGTTTGATGCCGTCCGTCACTAATGCACCCACCAATACTTGTCCACGACCATTATGTGCACGAACCAAGTCACCCGTTTTAATGCCTCGAGCTTTCGCATCTTCAGGGTGAATTGAAATCGGCTCACGGTCTGCAATCGCATACTCTTCGCGGATCTTCGCGTAGTTGAACTGGCTATGCAGACGGTGCGCGGCGTGCGCTGTCATCAGTTGCAGTTCGCCATCTTTAGCGTTGCCTGTGTACTCTGTTGGTTCTAACCAAGTTGGGTGTGCAGGGCAATCATCTAGTTGGTAACCTTCAATGGTTCTTGAGAATATCTCGAACTTGCCACTTGGTGTACCTAGTGGGTTCATGATTGGGTTCTCACGAAAATCAGCGTAACGAACAAACTGTGCGTTCTTCTCGTTCCACTTCATCTCGATCAACTGATTATCTTCCCAGAACTTGCTGAAGTTAGGCATTACGATACGCTGACCACGACCACCTTGCTGTGCGGTTTTGTAGAAACCATACAGCCATTCCATCTCGGTCTTGCCTTCGGTGTACACATCACGACCACCCGGAGCAAGTAACTCAGACATGTCCGCAAATACATCGAAATCGTTACGAGCTTCACCTTGTGGCTCAACCACTTTCTTCATTGGCACTAAGTGTTGGTTACTGTAGTCACCCGTCATCGTCATATCATTACGTTCAAACGATGTAGTAATTGGCAGAACAATATCCGCGTGCTTAGCTGCTGCTGTCCAGTAAGGTTCTGAGATAACAATCAGCTCAGGCTTTTGCCAAGCTTTGATCAAGCGGTTGGTATCTTGGTGGTGAGTAAAGTTCGCACCGCCTGCCCACCAGATCATTTTGATCTCTGGGAACGTTAGGTTGTGACCATTGTGATGGTAGCTTGAACCCGGGTTTTCTAGCGCTTCAACAATACGCGCTACAGGGAATGCGTTCACAGATCCTGAAACAGCCCAATCGTTACCCGCCGAAGAACCACCGCCAAGTGACGCTGAAATCGCAGGAAGTACGCCTGCATCACGAGCAGGGTTACCACCGTTTGAGTAGTGGTAAGAAAGACCGAAACCACCACCAGGCAAGCCAACTTGACCTAGCATTGTCGCTAGCGTAACCAACATCCAGTGACGTTGTTCACCGTATTGTTGACGCTGCATACCCCAGCCAGACATCAGCATAGTACGGTTCTTACTGAAGATATCCGCAAGTAGCTCAAGCTGCTTCACTGGCACACCACAGATCTCAGACGCCCACTCAGCAGATTTTTCTACGCCGTCTTCCTTACCCATCAAGTAAGCTTCGAATACGTCGTAACCTGTTGTGTATTTACCCAAGAATTCTTTATCGTGCTTGCCCTGTTTCACTAACGTGTGTGCGATACCCATCATCATGGCTACGTCAGTCATTGGGTGAGGAGCAATCCACTCTGCGTTGTCACCAAAAAACTCGATAGTCTCAGAGCGCATTGGGTCAATCGCAATCACTGTCTTGCCCGACTTCTTCAACTGGTGGAAGAACTCAAGACCTGCACAGTCGGTTGAGCTCCAAGCGATCTTCAAGGTGTTAATTGGGTTTAGGCCCCAAAGTACCACCACATCACTGTGCTCAAGGATAACTGGGTAAGTCGTCTGCTGTTCATACACCTCAATCGAACCCACAACGTGCGGCATGATAACTTGCGCAGCACCTGTTGAGTAATCACCTAAGTGACCAGAGTAACCACCAGCCATGCTCATGTAACGTTGTAGAAGCGTTTGCGCTTTGTGCAGAACACCACTTGAACGCCAGCCATAAGAGCCTGCGAATACAGATTCCGCACCGTGCTCTTGACGAATACGTGAGTGTTGTTGGTGAATCAATTTGTACACTTCATCCCAAGAGATACGAACAAATTCATCACTACCACGTACACCTTCAGGTGCAGATGGGTTAGCCAAGTAGCCTTTACGAACCATAGGGTACTTAACACGCGCTTTGGTGTGTACTTGATCAGGGCCTGTGGTCTGCAGGCTATTTGGAACCGTTTGTGCCAGTGCATTCGTCGTCGACACTAACTTGCCATCTTTCACTTCACACAGCATTGGTCCCATACGTCCTGATGTTAGAACACCAGAACCACGTTTGTCCGAAGCAATTGCGCTCATCGGCGTCAAAGATGTGAATGCCAACGCACCAGCTGTAATACCTGTGCCTTTCATAAATCCACGACGTGTCATATTAGTCATAATTTTATCCTTCTAATTCTCTTTAGTGACCAACAACGTCTTTCGCGTGGTTTTGGAAGTACTTAGTCAGCAGCTCAAGGTTTTGCTCAGAAATGTCTGTACGGTCGCCCATACTTTTCGCAACAGGCCCCCAAGCATTCACAGTGAAGTGGTTTGAAGGAATTTTCGCGTGACACGTTGCACAGTAAACGTTGTCCAACTCTTCTGCGTAAGACCAGATTGGGTCTAGTTTATCGACAACTGGAGAAGTGATATCACCCGTTAGCGCAACTGAACGCCACTCGTTACCATAAGCATCTGCTTTATAGTCACCAGTAGTCAGTGCTTCTTGACCTTTGTCTGTCAATGTCGCAACGATTGCACGTTGGCCTTCACCGAAGTAAAGCACTTGCTCTGCACCTTTCATTTGGAATGCATTCAAAGTCACAGTACGGTTGTCGCCTTCAGCCTTAACCACTTGCAGTTCTGCTGTTGGGTTTACACTGCCGAAGTCACCCATTGCGATATCGGTTACTGGGTAAACCACTTTCGCATCTGCTGGCGTGTTTTTCGTAAATGCGATCAGGGTATCGAACGCTTTGCTATCTAGCTGAGCTTCAGGAGCAAAATGTGCAACGCCTTTGTGACAATCGATACACGTTTGGTTATTTTCACGACCATAAGCATGCATTTTTGCTGCATCACGAGATTGCTCGAACTCTTCCATTGCATCGAATTCGTGACAAGAGCGACAAGTCGCTGAGTCATTCTCGCGGAATTGAGCCCAAACTGTCTCAGCCATCTCTTCACGGTGTGCTTCATATTTCTCAGGCGTGTCTATCTTACCTGAAATAAATTCGTGGTAGATGTCTTTGGACGCTCTTACTTTGGTGATCACGTAGTCAATCGGATCAGTTGGAATGTGGCAATCGGCACATTCAGCTCGAATGCCTTTTGCGTTACTGAAGTGTACAGAACCTTGGTATTCTTTGTGGGGTGCTTCCATTGTGTGGCAAGAAACACAAAACTCAGTGCTCGATGTATAGTGCATAACGGCTGCAGTTCCCCCTAAGGTTAACCAGCCAATACCTATACCAACCGCCGCTATTAGTGCGATATAACGTTTTTTTATTGTCATAATTCTTAATCATCTTCAACAATTGGTTACAATTAAGATCAGAATAGTACTTTAGGGGTAGATCAGTTTGATTTGGATCATAAATCGCATTCTGAGGAACAAAAATTGAACCTTTATGAGAACCCAAGGTCACTTCACGAAATTATTCCCCACCAGATACAATCACCCACCAAATAAGAGGCAGCGGTTAAATATTCATTATTGATTAATCCAACATCAACGAGACAAAACGGCTTTCTAAGTCAAAGAAGTAAATTGTAAATCTATTACAATATTGGCTATCTATTTTTCATAAACTCCTCACTCAATGAACCAAACAGAATTCCAACAAAAAATGGCGAGTTTCACCTCGATTGAACAAGCGCTTGATTACTTCGAAATTGGGTTTGATAGCAAGTTCATCAACCAAAATAGAGTCGAGCTTATGAAACGCTTTAATGGTTATCTGATCCTGTCAAAACCCGATGATTGGTTCTCAGGAAGAAGAGCGCTGAAAAACGCTTATTGTAAGGTTCAACGCAGCAAGTTAGATCGCCACACACGTTCAGCCTGTCGTGGGTGTACAACTTGTCAGCGTCGATAGATAGGAAGTACTGCTCAAAGTAGAGAACTAAAAAGTAGATAGTTGAAATAACATCTCATTACGATTTAGTTAGTGGTTTGCTCGAAAAAAAGTGTGCTAGTCTTACGGCAACTCAACTACGAGATAAAAACTACAATGAAAATTTTCAGCAATTTCGAAAGCGGCAACATTCACGTCGTTTCTGCAGATTCACCACAAAACATTCAACTGACGATCCCAGCAGACTACCAAACTGAAATCTCTCAGTGGTTTCACTTCCGCTTAGAAAGTGAAGCTCAACAATCTCACCACTTTGAAATCGGTCAATTGGCAACATCTGCCTACCCTGAAGGCTGGAAAGATTACGATGTAGTTGCATCGTATGACCGTGAAGAGTGGTTCCGTATCCCATCTCAGTTCGATGGCGATACATTAAGCTTCGATATCATCCCTGAACACGATTCAATGTACTTCGCGTACTTCGCGCCGTACTCATACGATCGTCACCAAGATCTTCTGCACAATGCTCAAACGCACCCTGCTTGTAAGCTTGAAACTCTAGGTCAGACGCTAGACAACAACGACATCACTTTGCTAACCATCGGCGAGCCAAGTGAAGAGAAGAAAAACATCTGGGTTATTGGTCGCCAACACCCTGGCGAGACGATGGCTGAATGGCTGATCGAAGGCCTGCTACAACGCCTACTTGATGAAACAGATACGGTTGGTCGCTCTCTTCTAGACAGCGTTGTGTTCAGAGTTGTACCAAACATGAATCCAGATGGCAGCATCCGCGGTCACCTGCGTACTAACGCGATTGGCGTAAACCTGAACCGCGAATGGCAATCACCTTCTATGGAACGCAGCCCAGAGGTATTCCTTGTTCGCGAGCGTATGCTGGAAACGGGCGTTGACCTGTGTCTAGATATTCACGGCGACGAAGCGATTCCATATAACTTTGTAGCAGGTAGCGAAGGCACACCTTCTTACAACGAGCGCATCGCGAAGCTAGAGAGCCACTTCAAGCAAGCACTGCTCACTATCACGCCAGAGTTCCAAGATGAATTTGGTTACGATAAAGACGAACCAGGCAAAGCAAACATGACAGTTGGCACAAACTGGATTGGTGAGCAATTCAAGTGTTTGACTTACACCGTCGAGATGCCATTTAAAGATCACATCAGTCACGCTGACGAACTTTACGGCTGGTCTCCAGAACGAAGTGTCGCGTTTGGTCACGATATGCTAGCCGCAGTTTGGGCTACAGTAGACGAGCTATAAGGCGAACTAAGCTCATTAGCTTTACCTGTATCGCCTTTGGTTTATAAGAATCTGGGCTATAGATAGAACAAAGCCCAGCACTTGTGAAAGTGCTGGGCTTTTTAATATCGGCTTGGATGAGTGAATCTAACTTTAAAAGCTTTCTATGCCACTCTGAGGCTAGCAAAAAACACTGGGTATCTTTGCCTAATGTGGCGTTGTTCAGACACCATATCTTTGAAGCTCGGACCTTGTGATAACTGAACGATCACTTCGTCACCTTCTTGTCGCAATACAGCACCGCTAATATCGATACTGTTGTTGTCATGCAACCTCAAGGTGCCGGCCATTGAAAAGCCACGATAAACCGGAATGATGTTACGCATCATCAGGCGTACACCCTTTTCAGAAACTTCGCTGACATGAAAAAGCTCATCCTTAATTCGCATCACCGGACGAGCCTTTTGAGGGTACTTTAAGCGGTAATATTTGCGTTTCTGGGTGAATGAATCTTCACGCATTGGTGACTCCCTGTCTCTGTTATTTCGGTCAAGCAATAGGCTGTAGCTTCAATTGGTCTCAAATAAACACATTCACCAAATTGATAGCTAATAATTATATCGACTTCCCGAGCTAATGCTTTAGAGATTTATACAGAGAAACACTGATTGCTTAGCATTCAGTAAAAAATGAGAACTGAATCGGAAATGAAAACTAAGATGGAAACGAGAACTAAGCCGGAAATGAACTGAACCAATAGCTAAAAACCCAATTCTTCGCATCGCACCCTAAAGCTGAAACAATGCCAACTGAATGCTGAAGCCCACGAATAGAATCCCACACACAATGTTCATCATTTGCGAGGTGCGCTTTTGAACTAACAAGCGCTTAAAGGTATCCGCCATTAAGATCACAACTAAGAACCACATCGACACCACTGACGCTTGAATTGCACCAAGTATCAAACTGTCTGTCACAATCGCATCTGTTGAAACAAATTGAGGGAATATAGAAAGATAAAACAGGACAATTTTAGGATTCAGTAGATTAGTGAGAAGCCCTTTGAAAAATTGCTTATAAAGCTTACTTCCCGATGCACTGACCACAGAGAGCACGCCCTCTTGAGCGCGCAGCGCCGCACGAAAATGGTTATACCCAAGCCAGACAAGATACAAAACCCCAGCCCACTTTAGCCCTTCAAAGGCCATGGGAGTGTTCGACAGTAATAAGCTTATGCCGTTAGCCGAGATAAAGGCATGAAAAAAGAAACCACATGACACGCCCAACACGTTCACAAATGCGAACAGCTTCCTTTGAGTTAAGGCTGTGCTTAATACCAACAGCGCATTTGGGCCCGGGATAATGGCAATAAAAAACACGATCACGATAAACAGCCAGATACTGTCCCAACTCATTTCGATCTCATTTCATGAACATTTTTAGGGCGGACATTGTACGTCCATTCAGTGCCATTACAATATGATAAACGCTTAATTATCGCGTATAGCTAACAGACATAATTCGCGCGTATAATGAATGTGTTTATCGTCTAACATACAAAACTGATTCTCTAACATTTGTAGCCCTGATAGACTCCACCTCCTTTTTGATACTTGGTTCATTTATGTCATTTGATAGCCTAACCCTTAACGCAAAAACCGTCTCCGCGCTCTCATCTCAATTCAATAAGCCGACAGAGATACAGCAAGCGGTAATTCCTACCATTATTGCGGGGAAAGACGTACTCGCATTGGCTCAAACGGGCAGCGGTAAAACATTGGCGTTCGGCTTACCTTTACTGAATAACATCAACCAAGATGTGAATGAACTGCAAGCACTGATCATTGTTCCAACCCGTGAACTTGCATCTCAAGTGACCAAATCTTTAGAACCGATCGCGACAACGCTCAATATCAAATGGGTAACGCTAACGGGCGGCGTAAATACTGATGATCAACAGCAACAATTATCGACTAAACCACAATTAGCCATCGCCACACCGGGCCGCCTACTTGCTTTAATCAAAAGTGATGAACTGGATATAGCTCGGTGTTCATCATTGGTTCTTGATGAAGCCGACCGCCTGATCGACATGGGATTTTGGCCAGATATTCAAGCGATTACTTCAGCACTACCGAGCAAACGTCAGTCACTGTTGTTCTCTGCGACACTTCCGCCCGAATTAGTAGGTCAGGCTGAAGAGCTTCTTTCAAATCCAGTTAAGGTCACGACACATCAAGAAAACAGCGTGGTCGCGGCTATTGAAGAAACCCTGTATTTAGTGAACAAAGGCAGTAAAGCTCAAGCGCTCATCGCACTACTCAATCAACACACATGGCCGCAAGTATTGGTATTTATTGGCGCAAAAGACAATGCCGATGCATTAACCAAACGATTGAATAAAGCCAAAATCAGTGTGAGTGCGTTACATGGAAATAAGAGCCAAGAAGAACGAGAGCAAGCATTAGAAAGTTTCAAAAATGGCGAGACTCGTGTGCTTATCGCGACAGACGTGATGGCTAGAGGCATTCATATTGATCAATTACCTGTCGTAATTAACTTCGAATTACCTTCTCACTCAGCAACTTACGTACACCGCGTTGGTCGTACAGCAAGAGCAGGAAGTACTGGCTGCGCGGTCTCTCTGGTTAGCCACAGCGAAACTGACTACCTCAATGCGATTCGCACCTTGACCAATAAGCCGTTAGTGCTGCAACCATTAGAGGGTTTCCCGGTTACCGACAAACCTGCATCTGAAACGACCGCTCGCAAGCGTCCACCTAAAGATAAAATGGCCAATCGAAGAACAGCTAAAAAGAAAAGCATTAAGCAATTTAAAAGCAAACCAAATAGCTCTAAGTAACCAGAAATAACTCTAAGTAACCAGAAATAGAATGGTCAGCTCAGTTTGTACTGGGCTTTTTTATATGCAACAAAATACAAATTCACACCCAAAAACTTCCCTAAAGTTGCCAACTTAAATGACACTTTTGTGAATTATGATGCCAACGTATTGATTCTTGGTTGCTCAAAAAAAATACTCTTAAATCACGTTGACGCCCCTATATCTAGCAACTAGATTTTTCTATTAGTGTCTACAACAGGAGGTCATTGAAATGAAACGTGCTAGCTCTACATATCGATTACAACTGATTAAGGAAGTGGCAACTCGCCGAGATCGTCAACGTTCCAATGACCCGATGGCAAACTACATACAAACCCTAATAGATAATAAAGATGATTGTGATACTTCGGTTGAACGCAACCAGAGGTTCAGTGGCAGTCATTTTGATGAGCACATAGGTGGTTGGGTAAGTGACCACTGGGGTAACAAGTAGGACAAAGAGAGTAATCCAACCAGCATAATCGCTGTAGAATTCGTCTCCGAATTAACCTATCATCTGCAACAATTCCCTATCCTAGAGTAAGCAGAAAGTGTCTGAGTTAAAAAGAGAAAAAGAAGTGATGGTTGCCTTCCAAGTGATACCTCGCGTTAAAGAAGGCAACAACTTCGAAGTGGTTGATAAAGCCATTGAAGTTGTGAAAGCTGCCGATGTGCCTTTCCAAGTCGGTGCGATGGAAACTACGATGAAAGGTGAACTCAACCAATTACTCGATATCGTTAAAAAAGCAGAACAAGCTTGCTACGATGCAGGGGCGGTAGAAGTGATCACAAACATTAAGATTCACAGTAAAACCACCGAGGCCGATGATACATTTTGCACGTACCATCGTGGTGTAACGAAAGCGAATCACATGTTTGTTTAATCACATTTTTGTTTCTGAAAACTGAGCTTTAAGAAAGGCTCTGAAGAACCAGTGGTGTTATTGGAAAGGCATGTCTGAGAGGTGAGAAAGGATTTCCATTCGTTCTTCTTCTGACATCGAATGCCAATCACGCGGAGTCTCTTCAGGGTCATCTTTTGCCCCGATCGGTTTTCGGTCAAGTGCTTTGACTGGCTCTTTTTTGATTTTTACGTTCTTTTTATTCATACCGACACCACTCCTTCAGGTACAAAGGTACCTACTTTAATATTACACCCCAACCATTATGTAAAGTAATAGTTACTTCGGAGTTAAATAAAATCTAAATACTTCCTCTTTAGCCAAAAAGATCTCTTTGGGGACTGGTATTTCCCTCTTCATCGACCTGCTTACCAATCAAGTTTTTTTGATTCATTATTTTTCTTCTATAGCGCTGACGACACAGCTTTATCACGTGCAATTGTTCTGACGGTGTCATCGACATCCAATTAAAGCGCTCTTCTCTCTTGCGCATACAACCGTTGCAATAGCCTTTGTCATCGCTTGAACAAACCCCAACGCAAGGGCTTGGAACTTGGAAAAACTCTAACTGCTCCACCATGCCTCCTTACACATTCAAAATTACGCTTACTCTCTCAAAAATAAGCGATTAATTTGTCGCCTGGCTCGTGAAATCCATACTAAACTATGACCTTATACTGACACATATAGTGTTTTGTAAACTATACTTTGAACCCATCAAGTTACACTTATCCGGTAACTTCGTTCTTTCCTTTGGAGCCTTATAATATGAAGTTTAGTTCAAAAAAATTACTAGCAGTAGCCGCTTTACCTATGATGCTAGCAGCATGCACAACAACAGGTGACAACGCGATGCAAGTAACACCAACCGATCTACAGCACCATAATTGGGAACTTGCGCAAATTGATGGCAAGGACATTGTGAAAAGCGAAGACCAAGCAGCTCCTCGTCTAGAGATCGGCGAAAAGATGACTGCAAACGGCATGGCTGGTTGTAACAACTTCTTCGGTCAAGGCGAGCTGAAAGACGGTCAATTCCGTATCAAGCAAATGGGCATGACAATGAAAATGTGTCACGGCTCTGCGATGGAAATCGAACAATCGGTTTCTGCTACTCTAAGCGAGTGGAGCGACGTAACGCTAACAAACGATACGCTAGTACTGAAAAACGATGTACACACGCTAACGTACACAATTCGTGACTGGGTAAACTAATCCGTCATCGAAACCAAATACTGATTAAAGGAGCCTGATGGCTCCTTTTTTATTGTCAGCTTGCCCTCACTACTTCTTCAAAATTGACGCTCATCGCCGACTTTTCGTACCAACCTCCAATAAACCTCAAAAATCTCTCATTTAGATGCAATAAATTCAACGGTTCAGCGGTCTGTTGCTAGGATGGCAAAAGCCTAGAGTCTGTCGAGTTTTCGAGATGATTACGTATCGAACAAAACTCGACCGCGAACTCCCTGCTTATTCTCAAGTAATTGATTGAATTTACTGTTGAATTAGAATTTATTTCAGAAACAGATAGAATAACTATTAGGGCATGTTGATCTTTCGTTAACCACGAAGGGTCAATACGCACTAGGGAGTTCGAAAATACAATGCTCTTGCCCGTTCACTACCAAATGGAAAAGTTTATGAACAAGATAGTAAGTACGTTAGGAATCATGGCAACCGTTGCATACAGCGCAACCATTTATGCTGATGAAGCAACATCCACCGACAGCTGGAACCAAATAGAACAGCAGGCAGAGGGAGAAACTGTCTACTTTCACGCTTGGGGCGGAAGCCAAGAGATCAATCGTTACCTACAGTGGGCAGGCAAGAAATTACAAAGTGACTACGGTGTCACGTTAAAGCATGTGAAAGTGATCGATATTGCGGAAACCACCACTCGACTGCTTGCTGAAAAAGCAGCAGGAAAGAACAGTGAAGGCAGCGTCGATATCGTCTGGATTAATGGCGAGAACTTCCGCTCGATGAAAGACAACGCGCTATTGTTTGGGCCATTTACAGAGTCACTTCCAAATTGGCAGTATGTCGATAAGTCTCTGCCGATTGATGTTGATTTCTCAGAGCCGACAGAAGGCTTGGAAGCACCGTGGGGCGTGGGACAACTTGTGTTCATTCACGATCAAGAGACACTACACAACCCGCCACAATCGTTTTCAGAGATGTTGAGCTACGCTCAAGCTTTCCCAAATCGCTTAAGCTACCCTCGCCCACCAGAATTTCATGGCACGAGCTTCATTAAGTCTCTATTGATTGAACTAACAAACAATAACCCTGCACTGGCTCAGCCGGTTTCAGAAGACAACTTCCAAGAAGTGACGGCACCACTGTGGGCTTACTTAGATAAATTCCATAAAGTGGCTTGGCGCGGTGGCAAACAATTCCCAGCAGGCACATCGGAAAGCATCCAACTTCTGGATGACGGACAGATCGATCTCGCGATTACGTTTAATCCAAACTCTGTTTATTCAGCACAAGCCAGTGGTCGCTTAGCCGAAACCACTAAGGCTTATGCTCTAGAAAGCGGCGCTCTATCTAACATTCACTTCCTTGCGATTCCTTGGAACGCCAATGCAACCGCGGGTGCTCAAGTGACCATTAACTTCTTACTGAGCCCTGAAGCACAGTCTCGCAAGGGGGACCTCAATGTTTGGGGCGATCCTTCGGTTCTGAGCAGCAAGTACCTCACTGGCAGCGCTAAAAACACCCAGCAATTTAAATCGGTTGATGAACCACACCCTAGCTGGCAAAACGCGCTCGAGAAAGAGTGGCTTAAGCGATACGGTAACTAGTCTTCATGCTACGCGCTCTATATTTTGTTGTTATAGCTGTATGCATTATCCCGACCATTCCTGGGGTAGCGGGAGTCGTGGCTTCGTCACTGAGTTTCATCCCGCCCCTTGGTTTAGAGGAGCCGACACTCAACGGTTTTAGCCAAGTCTTTCAATGGGAAGGGGCTTGGCACTCTATTGGCTTAAGCCTAGGTTCAGCAATTGCAAGCAGCTATATAGCCTGCTTCCTGACCTTTTGTATTCTTCAAGCCTCTTGGGGAAACAAGTTTTGGAGAAAGATTGAGTTTACGCTATCGCCAATGCTTGCCATTCCACATGTAGCTTTCGCTATCGGCTTTGCTTTTCTGTTTAGTCCAACGGGGCTTGGCGCAAGAGCGGTACATCACTTGCTCGGCGAATCGGCTACCAGCTCTGAATTGGCGTTATTGGTGAAAGACCCATACGCGTTCGGCTTAATTATTATGCTCGCACTCAAAGAAGTCCCCTTCTTATTGCTGATGAGCATTTCGATACTTCAGCAAATTGATGTAGAGCGTATCACCAAGGTCAGTGCATCGCTCGGTTACAGCCGCGCTCAGATCTGGTGGAAATGTATTTTCCCACAATGGTTTACTAAGCTTCGTTTCCCAATGCTGGCGGTACTCGCTTACAGTGTCTCGGTTGTCGATATTGCTTTGATCATAGGCCCAACCAACCCGCCGACCTTTGCCGTTTTGGTATGGCAATGGTTCAACGATCCGGATCTTAACCTACTTCCGCGAGCTGCTGCTGGTGCCATCGTTTTGTTTGGTTTAGCTTCGTTGATCATCGCCTTGGCGCGTTTAGTTGAATGGGCGGTTCTTAAGTACTTTCGAACTTGGCAGTATTCCGGAAGAACAGGGGCAAACCTTCCGGGGAAAACGGTATTCACTGTCCTTGCTAGCCTTTCACTGCTGATCATTCCTTTAATGGTAATTTGGAGCGTTGCTCAGCGTTGGCGCTTCCCTGATTTACTGCCGAGCCGCTACAGCACGCGCTTCTGGGAGTTCGAGTGGGAAGGCATCATGAGCACCGTTGGTCAAAGCTTATGGATTGGTCTGATTGCTGCTTCAATCGCTTTGTTGCTTGCGCTGGTTGCTCACGAATACAGAATCAAATACAAGTGGCAAGTTCCGGGCTTCATTATCGCTATTCCAATGCTAATACCGCAGCTTTCAGTGTTGTTTGGTATGCAAGTCACGACCCTCTACATCGGCAGTAGTGCCTATGAGTTCTGGGTGATTTGGGCGCATGTTTTCTTTGCTTTCCCGTTTGTGTACCTGTCTTTGGATGGCCCGTGGAAAAGCTTCAATGATGGGTTGATTAAAGCCTCGCTGAGCCTAGGTAAATCGCCATTTCAGAGTTGGTATTCGATCAAACTACCAATCTTGCTTCCTGCGATTGCCTTTGCTTGGGCGGTCGGGATCAGCGTGAGTTTGGCCCAATACCTTCCAACATTAATGCTCGGCGCGGGCCGTATTAGCACGATCACCACAGAAGCCGTTGCACTTACCAGTGGTTTCGACCGCAGGGTGACAGCAATCTATGCCATTTGGCAGGCCCTATTGCCTCTGTTCTTTTTCTCTTTAGCGATATTAGTCAGCCGACTTCAACTGAGATATCGCCGTCTTACTTTTAAAGGTTTCCTAAGTAATGAGTCTGTACCTCAACGACCTCGCCATCCGTAAAACCGATGGAGATTCGCTGTTCTCAGCGCTAAACGTCACATTAGAATCTGGCCAAATACTGGCTTTGATGGGGCCGAGTGGCTGCGGAAAGTCGACCTTACTGGATGCGATTGCTGGTCACTTAAGTGAAGAGTTTTCGTACTCTGGCACCGTTGTGTTGAACAATATTCAGCTCGACGAGCTTCCATCACATCAGCGTGAAGTCGGTATTTTGTTTCAAGATGACTTGTTGTTTCCGCACCTCAAAGTATGGGAAAACTTGGCCTTTTCGTTACCGAACTCTGTTAAAGGTTCCGCTCGCCAAAAACAAGCAATGGCTGCACTAAAAGACATAGAGCTAACTCACTTAGCTGAATCTTTCCCGGATCAAATATCCGGCGGTCAACGCGCAAGAATAAGCTTGACTCGTATGTTGTTAGCCAAGCCTAAACTCGCCCTGCTTGACGAACCGTTCAGCAAGCTAGACCAAGAGTTAAGAGCACAATTTCGCGATTGGGTCTTCGAACAGCTGACCAAAGCGAATATCCCTACATTAATGGTCACGCACGACGAAGCCGATGTACCTCAAGGGGCAGAAGTACTGTCTTGGCCATGGAGAAGTAACCATGCTGGATAAGTACTCCATTAAGGTCATTAAGTGGCCATTAAATCAGTCTGCTAAGTTACTAAACCAATTGGGTATCACGGCCAATCAAACCACGTTATTCGGATTTCTGATTGGGTGTTTAGCGTTTCCAGCGTTGGCATTTCAACAATATGAGTGGGCGTTAGGCTTCATTGTGTTTAATAGAGTATGTGATGGGCTTGATGGAGCCTTGGCTCGAATCCAAGGCATTAGTGATGCGGGTGGTTTCCTCGACATCAGCCTAGATTTCCTATTCTACTCGTTGATCCCTTTTGGATTTGTCATTGCCAACCCAGAACACAACGCCATTGCCGGTGCATTTTTGATCTTCTCTTTTATCGGCACAGGCAGCAGCTTTTTAGCGTTTGCGGTTATGGCAGGCAAGCGAGGCATTGAAAACCCAGTCTATAAGCATAAGTCTCTGTACTACATGTCAGGGCTAACCGAAGGCACTGAAACCATCGCTTGTTTCATCGCGTTTTGTATTTGGCCTCAACACTTTGCGGTTATCGCTTACACCTTTGGTGCAGCTTGTTGGCTAACCACGTTCATGCGTATTTATTTTGGTTTTCAGACACTAAAAAACCAAGCTAGTTAATAAATGAGTTAGTTTCTTGCACCTATAAAAACGCCGCTCATTGTGAGCGGCGTTTTCTATATTAGTATGGATAATGCCCGCTAAATCATGACATCAAGCTTCAGCTGAAGCCGTGATTTTAAACCTCAATACCTTCAGGCTTGAATCAAGGTCGACATCGACAAACTCAGGCGGGTTGTCCAGACGCTCAATGAACTCAACGCTTGGTGCTTCTTCTGCCATCGTCTCAATCAGGAAGTTTGGTGATACTGCTGGTGAGTTCACACACGCAATCACTTCACCGCCTTCAGTTAGAAGTTCAGGCAAACGACGTAAGATTTTTTTGTAATCTTTGGTTAGAGCAAAGCTGCCTTTTTGGAACGAAGGTGGATCGATGATAACGAGCTCGTAAGGACCGCCCTTCTTGATTTTCCCCCACGACTTAAAGATATCGTAGCCAAGGAAGTTAACCGAGCGCATATCGTGTTCATTCAGACGGTGGTTATCGCGACCTTTGTTTAGCGAGCCACGTGACATGTCCACGTTCATGCATTGACGAGCGCCACCAGCGATAGCCGCGACAGAGAAACCACAAGTGTATGCAAACAGGTTAAGAACGTTCTTATCCTTGGCATTATCTTGTACCCACTGACGACCATTACGCATGTCTAGGAACAAACCGAAGTTCTGATTACGGCCAATGTCTAATTGGTACTTAAGGCCATGCTCAACCACAACCGGAGAGTCATTCAACTCACCCCATAGAACCTCTGAAGGCGCACCATCGGCATAACGGTGTTGCAGAACAATGCTTGTGCCCTGCTTTGATTGCCAGATATCTTTGTTGGTGAGTTCAACCAATCCAGCTTTAAGAGATGACAAGAATTCATCGTCGACTTCTTTAAACACGTTAACCAGTAGCTGTCCATCAACCCAGTCACATGTCAGTTGCTCTAGACCAGGCCAAAACTTACCGCGCCCGTGGAAAATACGGCGTAGTTCGTTTGGTACTTCATTAAGTTGCTGTTCAATATGACTAAAAAACAGAGGTAAAGCTGATGCTTCCATTATTTCACTCACTTAGTGTTTAGCTTTGGCCAAGTTAATGACCAAGGTTCAAGCCAACTGTCCAAACCGTTCGACACGGTTTCCTGATGCCACTTCTCACCCAAAGAGTTTAAGCTCCTTGGGTCGCAGACATATTCGTAGGCTTGTGATTGATAGGCAAATCGAATCGCGAAGGCATGTAGATAACCTCTGTCAGCCTCACTCGATGGATTATAAATAGGGTCACCAACAATGGCTGAGCCGATCGACTTCATCGCGACACGGATCTGGTGAGTTCGCCCTGTATAGGGTTTGCATAACAGCAGACGCTCACCGGGTTCAGCCGTTGCTGATAAAAACTGAGTAATCGCAGGGTTCTCTTTGGATGTCAGAAGTTTCCAACTTGAGCGTCGTGAACGCTCCATGTCTCCTGAGATCAAACCTTGCTTTTTCTTTGGCTTCTTAGAGCCAATCGCAAGGTAGTATTTTTCTACTTCACGCTTTGCAAATAGCTGTGAAAGCTCGCTCGCCGCCGACGCATTTTTTGCCAGCAGCAGAATGCCCGAAGTCATTTTATCTAGTCGATGAACGAGATACAGCTTAGGCTCATTAATTGCCTTAGCAACTTCTTGAAGCAACATGGTATCGCCATCGTCTTTGTGGACGCTGACTCCAGGATGCTTATTGATAAGTAAAAAATCAGAGTGGTTCAGAAGAATATCGAACATGTATAGGCTAGCTCCATTGTAGAACGTGGAGTATACCGCGTCTGAACCCAGATTCCAGCTACGAAAAAGCCCAACTCACTCAATAAACATTGAATCATTGGGCTTCTTTTCAACAACTAGCAATCAGTGCTTGGTCTTTACTCGATTACCACACGGCAAATAGAACCAAGTCACCGCTTTACGCCAGTTTAAACTTACCGACTAATGCTTCTAGCTCAGCAACCTTAGCGTTCAAGCCTGATGTGTTTTCAGAGCTTCGAGTCGCCAGTTGCAAAGATTGCTCAGAGATATCACTGATTGCCGTAATGTCCGCTGCAATTTCTTTGGTTACAGCTGTCTGCTCTTCTGCTGCAGTAGCAATAGAGTTGACCATGCTTTGTACATTGCCCGCTCCGCTAACAATCGCTTCCAATGCTGAAACCGCACCTGAACTTTTCTCTACGCCAATCTCAACTAACCGACAGTTATCCTGCGTGTAAGTAACGGCTTCTTGCGTACCAGATTGAATTGATTGAATAATGCCCGATACTTCTTGTGTCGCTTTGGTTGTTCTCTCAGCCAACGCTCTCACTTCATCAGCAACTACAGCAAACCCACGCCCAAACTCGCCTGCACGTGCCGCTTCAATTGCAGCGTTAAGAGCTAACAGGTTAGTTTGCTCAGCAATGTCTTCGATTACCTTGATAACGCTACCAATCTGC
This sequence comes from Vibrio sp. 10N.286.52.C3, assembly GCF_041468865.1. NCBI lineage: Bacteria > Pseudomonadati > Pseudomonadota > Gammaproteobacteria > Vibrionales > Vibrionaceae > Vibrio > Vibrio sp. 10N.286.52.C3. Next base: position 275,819 of record NZ_JBFRJM010000028.1, read on the forward strand.
TCACCGTGAGAACCTAGAGTATTCATTTGCAACGACATATCGCTCATTTGAGTCGACACTTGTTGAATACTCGCCACCATCTCAACAATCACGTTGCGGCCATCTTCTGCAGAGGTTTCTGAGCGACGTGCTTCTTCATAAGTTGAAGTACCTTGCTGCGCCACTTCAGAAATGGTCAAGCTTAGCTCTTCAGCAGCCGTTGCAATCAAGTTAGCTTTGTCTGCTTGAGCTGATGCACCAGTAACGATGTCTTGGCTAATAGAAGAGAGCTCCCCTGTCACCGATTGGACTTGGTGAGTCACAGACGAGATTGAACCTAATAGGTCTACTAGTGATTTCTGCATCTGGTTAAACGACTTAGCCAGTTCAGCCAATTCATCACCAGAATCATCAATAATGTCGCCTGCCGTTAGGTCACCATTTGCTACACGTCGTGCTACTTGTTCTACACGAGTAAGACGATTGGTAATAGAGCTAGACAATAGATACGCAATCACACAACCAAAGACAATCGCAATAGCAGACAACACCATGATGGTGCGCTCGATGGTAGTAAACGTGTCGGTTAGTGTCAGTAGTGACTGTTCTGTATCTGCGCGCTCACTTGCTGACGCTTGATCCAGTAAGTTCTCAATAGGGATAAGATTGCTCTCATACAAAGATCGTAGCTGTTGAATATTGGCTAGTAGCGCAGCTTCATCATTGATCTTCGGCACAAGCTTTGATTCAAACTCTTGAGTGAAACGCCCCATCAGGTCTTCAATTCGCTGAATACGGCGGTGGTCTTCCGAACCTCTACTCTCCAAACGCTTAGCCTGCTCGATAGCTTGAGCAAATTCGTTCTTATTGGTTCGATAATCGTTCAGCGCGTTATCAACCTGAATGATCGCACCCAGCGCATCTCGGTAGACATCTCCAGCTTCATCTATCAGAACAAGATAGGTAACAGTGCCCGGTACATCGTCCATTCTGATCTCATCAGCACTTCTATGAGCGCCAATAACTTCTATCCATACAATACTGACTAACGTGACAAGCACCGCCAATATAGAGCCAAAACCGGCATACAGTTTCTTTCTCACTGACAATTTCAAACAACACCTACCTAAATCAAAATATAGCTCTAACAGCTATTCGTTCCATTTATATCGGCTATCAGACGGATACCTTCAATGGTTATTTTTCTTAAATAATTAAGTTCCAGACATAAAAAAATGGGAGCTAATGAGCTCCCGTTTATCAAATTACTTTATCTTGCGATTAGAACTTCTTAGAAATCAGCGCAAAACCAGCAATGATACCAATACCTAGTAGCATGATTGCACCTTTACCGCTATCGAAGCCAGAAGAGATACCCATGAACGCAACGATAGCGATAGCTACAGGGATGATGTACTTAACTAGTGTGTACCATAGACCAAATAGTGGGAAAGAGACTTCACCGTCGTTAGTGATTTCTTTCTCTAGGTCTGCACGGTTTAGTCTCCAACCAGCGAAGATACATACCAACATACCGCCAACCGCTAGGAAAATCTTATCCGTTAGTAGGTCGAAAATGTCGAACGCGCCAGTATCAAACAGTGTTGGACCGAAGCCGCCAAGTGATAGAGAAGCGAAGATACATAGAATCGCCATTACAACACTTGCAGACAGTACCGCTGTTACACGCTTCATGCCTTTCTCATCGATTAGGTAAGAAACCACAACTTCAAGTAGAGATACTGAAGATGTTAGTGCCGCAACACTCAAACCAACGAAGAACATAAGAGCAAATAGAAGACCGATTACGCCGCCCATTTCAGCGAATAGCTGAGGAACAACAACGAATACTAAACCAGGGCCCGCTGCAGGTTCCATACCGAACGCGAACATTGCAGGGAACATTGCAACACCAGCTAGAATAGCAACACCAGTATCCATTGCGGTTACCATTGCTGTTGTCTGAACTAGGTTCTCTTTCTTCTTAAGGTAAGAACCGTATGTCATCATACAACCCATACCAAGACTTAGAGAGAAGAATGCTTGACCTAGAGCGGCTAGGATTACATTGCTGTCTACTTTAGAGAAGTCAGGACTGAATAGGAACTCAAGACCAGCCATCGCGCCCGGAAGCATAATGCCTTTGATTGATACTACAATAAGGATAATGAAAAGAAGCGGCATCAGGATCTTACCTGCTTTCTCAATACCACCAGAGATACCTTTCATAACGATAACAACGTTAAGTAGTAGGTATAAGCCCATCCACATTAGTGGTTGAACTGGGTTTGAGATAAAGCCACCAAAGCTATCACCAATTGCTTCTGGTGCGTCTAGAAGACCACCTGCAATTTTACCGATGTATGCGATTGACCAACCGCCTACTACTGGGTAGAAACCCATGATAAGTAGACCACTGAATACGCCGATAACGCCAGCGAACGTCCAACGACGGTCAGTTGTTTTAAATGCACCTACTGCTGATTTTTGCGTATGACGGCCAATCGCAAATTCAGTCAGCATGACACTGAAACCAATAAAAATTACAAAAAACAGGTAAATGGCAACGAATGCACCACCGCCACTTTCGCCTGCTGTGTATGGGAATTTCCAAATGTTACCTAAGCCAACAGCAGAACCTGCTGCAGCCATTACGAATCCTAACTTCGAACCCCAGGTATCGCGGGGTGTTGTGGTTGTATTACTAGTAGCCACGTGTACTCCAAACTTTTGTGTTATGTGATGTTGTGTTTTGCTTTGGGTGGCGTCTTTAAAAGGAAGGTGTATAAATAAATTTACACACCTAAAAGATTTGATTGACGCTCGTTGTCTAGCAAGTAAACCAGTTTAAGAATAAAATTGGAAGAGCATACCGTACAAATTTCGTTAAAGATGTAAATTTTTATGGTTAAATGCCGACTTTTCATACAAAACAATCGTTTTCTTCTTAAGTTGACCAAAACTTAACAACTTTAACCTATTTACATCTTTTGCTCTATTTTGTAAATAGTTGAATCCTTAAATTCCCATATCCGTTAAATAGCATTACTATCTAAGTGTCTCTTTTTTCGAGTATTCAATGTGGATAAGCTTTATCATTTTTTAACTTTGGCCTCTGTTGTTTTGTACTGGGTTCTCGTAGCCGGTGTGACGTTTCGTGTTGTACTAAAACGACGCTCTGTCAGCGTTTCTCTTGCTTGGCTAATGGTTATCTACATTATCCCGATTGTTGGTGTAGCTTGTTACTTCCTTTTTGGTGAGCTAAACCTAGGCAGAAAAAGGGCTGAACGCGCTCATCGTATGTTTACCCCTTTCGGCGACTGGTTCCGTCAATTGAATGATTGCCAACTTCACCAACCAGGGAAAGTCGGCTCCCCTATCCATAAGATTGACGAGCTTTGTAACAATCGAATGGGCATCCCTGCACTCAGTGGAAACACTCTATCGCTGCAATCTTCACCAAACGAGATCCTACACGCAATTATCGAAGATATAGAAAATGCACAAACCAGTATCAAGATGGTTTTCTATATTTGGCATCCAGGTGGCCTGACCGATTCGGTTGCCTCTGCGCTGATTCGCGCTGCAAAACGTGGCGTAGATGTTAAAGTTTTGCTCGATTCAGCCGGTAGCCCTCGCTTTTTCAAAAGCCACTGGCAGTCAATGATGAAGGACGCAGGCGTTCAAGTCGTACAAGCACTAGAAGTGAGCCCATGGCGTATTTTTTTACGTCGCCTAGATTTAAGACAACACCGCAAAATCATTGTGATTGACGAGACTATCGCCTATACGGGTTCAATGAACATGGTAGATCCTGCTCACTTCAAACAAAGTTCCGGCGTTGGTCAGTGGATTGATGTAATGGTCAGAGTGACTGGGCCAACCGTTAATGTGTTATCCGCTATTCATGGCTGGGATTGGGAAGTTGAGACTGGTGAACGCATTCTCCCTGATATACCTGAATGCCCAGTTGAAGAAATCATGACACATCATCCGGTTCAAGTAGTGCCGTCTGGCCCTGGCATGCCGGAATATTTGATCTTACAAGTACTGACCATCGCCATCAATCAAGCGAATCATTCTGTACGTATTACTACACCTTATTTTGTGCCAAGTGCTGACTTACTCGAAACACTTAAGATGACAGCTCAACGCGGCGTAACTGTAGAACTGATCATTCCACACAATAACGATTCACTAATGGTTAAATGGGCTTCTCGTGCGTTTTATACCGAGTTGCTTGAAGCTGGCGTGAAGATCTATGAATTTTACGGTGGCCTTCTTCATACCAAATCGGTAGTGATCGATGAAGAGTTTTGCTTGATCGGAACCGTCAATATCGACATGCGCAGTTTGTGGCTCAACTTTGAAGTGACTCTGGCTGTGGATGATGTGCATTTCACGCAAAAACTGTCTGAGCTGCAGAAATCTTATATCGCTTCATCCCACTCTGTAGAGTTAGAACAGTGGGAGCAAAGAAACCTTAGTAATCGCTTCTTTGAGAGGCTGTTCTACTTGTTCAACCCACTCCTATAATTCCAGCAATGAGTCGATTATGGCTCGTTGTTTCCCCATCGATCATTTTTAACCTTTCACTGTTAACTGAGTGAAAGGTTAAAAATCGTAAGAAAAGCGCAAAAATCCCCGCTCCGCTCTTGCTTTGAACACTCTTGGCATGTTTTAAATAGGACATAACCGATTGATAAGGAATTCACAGCATGTCCGAGAACAAAACCACTAAACTTATCACTGCCGGTCGTGATAAGAAGTGGACCAATGGTGTTGTTAACCCACCAGTACAACGCGCTTCAACTGTCGTATTTAACTCAGTAGAAGAGAAGCGTAAAGCTACGATTAACCGCGCTAACAAGACCCTTTTTTACGGACGTCGTGGAACCAACACTCATTTTGCCTTCCAAGATGCGATGGTTGAAGTAGAAGGCGGCGCGGGTTGTGCACTGTACCCGTGTGGTACAGCAGCAATTTCGAATGCCATTCTCTCTTTTGTAGAAACAGGTGATCATATTTTAATGGTTGACACCTGCTACGAACCTACTCGTGATTTCTGTGACACCATCATGAAAAAGATGGGGGTAGAGACAACTTACTACGAGCCAACGATTGGTGAAGGTATCCAAGACCTTATCAAGCCAAACACTAAGGTGCTGTTTACTGAGTCTCCAGGCTCTGTCACCATGGAAGTGCAGGATATTCCAACACTAGCGCGTATCGCTCATGAACATGACATCATCGTTATGCTAGACAATACTTGGGCGGCTGGCGTGAACTTCTCACCGTTTGATTTTGGTGTTGATATCTCGATTCAAGCAGCGACCAAATACATCGTGGGTCACTCTGATGTGATGCTAGGTACGGCAGTCGCCAATGAGAAATGCTGGGATCAACTAAGAGAGCAAAGTTACTTGATGGGGCAATGTGTCTCACCTGATGATGCTTATTTAGGGCTTCGCGGCATTCGTACTCTTGATGTGCGTCTACGCCAACACGCAGAAAGCAGCTTGAAGGTCGCAAAATGGTTAGAGACTCGTCCTGAAGTTAACCACGTTCGTCACCCTGCTCTTGAGTCTTGCCCAGGCCATGAATTCTTCAAACGAGATTTTACTGGCGGTAATGGCTTGTTCTCTTTTGTACTAAACAACTCTAATATCAAAGCGACGACAGCGTTACTTGATGGAATGACACATTTTAGTATGGGTTACTCTTGGGGTGGATTTGAAAGTTTGATTCTAGCTAACGAACCAAGCAGTTTTGACAGCTTGAGAACTGTTGCCAATCCTAATTTCGAAGGTACCTTGATACGTGTTCATATTGGGTTAGAAGATGTTGATGACCTGATTGCTGATCTAGAGGCGGGATTAGAACGTTATAGCGCTCTGATTTAATCTGAGACGATAGGTCTAATATGCAAAAAAGGCAGGATATTCCTGCCTTTTTCTGTTTAAAGCATAACTCAAAATACTCATATTCAGATACTTCAGCTCATAATACAAACCGCTCATAGTCCAGAAGCTTTCAAAGCCAATATTGAACCTTAAAGCACATCCACTTAAAGATCTCAGAGCGATGAAAAAATGGCTATGAATTTTTCAATTTCTAAGTGATTGTTCCGCTGAAATAAATAACACTTTATTTGTGTGGGCAACCGACTAAATGATCATTGACCATACCTGTTGCTTGCATAAATGCGTAACAGATTGTTTCTCCTACAAACTTAAAGCCTCTCTTCTTCAAAAACTTACTCATCGCTTTAGATTGCTCGGTAGAAGCGGGAACTTGAGACATCTCAGTCCATTGATTCACGATCACTTCATTATCAACAAATTGCCATAAGGCATTAGAAAGAGAGCCGAACTCTTTCTGTAATTCAAGCGTTGCTCGTGCATTGTTGTATACCGAAGCAATCTTACCCCTGTGTTTAACCACATCGAAGTTTTCAATGATGTGCGGCACGTTGTCTTCATTCAGCTCAGCTAGCTTGTTTAGATCGTAATTATCGAACGCGGCACGATAGCCTTCACGCTTTTTAAGGATCGTAATCCAACTCAGACCTGCTTGAGCACCTTCTAAAGTAATGAACTCAAACAGAACTTGGTCATCATAAACAGGCACGCCCCACTCTGCATCGTGGTACTCCCTTTCAAGCTCATGTTTAAGCGCCCATGCACACGTTCTATCCACTGTATTAGCTTCCATTTCGATGGTCTCTTTTAGTAATCATACATAAAAATAATGCCCCAATTAGGGGCATTATTTCAAAGGTCAGTTGACGTTAAGCCACTTCAATTTTATGGAACAAACGATACAGCACAGGCACTACGATTAGCGTGAGTACAGTCGCAAAGCCTAAACCAAACATGATGGTTACTGCCATTGGTTTGAAGAAGATATCCGGTAGTAGAGGGATCATACCTAGAATGGTGGTAATCGCAGCCATACATACCGGACGAACACGACTCAGTGCCGCATCAACAACCGCTACATATGGATCTTTACCGGACTTCATCTCAATCTCAATTTGGTCAAGCAGTACGATACCGTTCTTAAGTAGCATCCCGGATAAACTCAAGAAGCCTAGCAATGCCATGAAGCCAAATGGTGTATTCAAGGCTAATAAGCCTGTCGTTACCCCGATTAGCGCTAATGGAACCGTTAGCCAAACAATTAGCGGTTCTTTGACCGAGTTGAACAAGAACACGGTAATCAAGAACATGAACAGGTAACCCATCGGCATAGTGGTAAACAGAGACGCTTGTGCATCAGCAGATGACTCATATTCACCACCCCACTCCAACGAATAACCCGGTGGCATCTCAATCGCTTCAATTTGTGGCTGTAAGCGTTTCTGTAACGTCGAAGCCGTTTCTTCACCCAATAGGTCGTTGTCGGCCATTACCGTCAGCATACGCTTACGGTTCTTACGGATGATAAGTGGATCTTCCCATTCCAATTCGTAGCCAAGCGTCACTTGCTGCAACGGAATATATTCGCTTAATGCCGGGCTCCAAATCTTCATACCTTCGATGTTGCGAATATCAACTCGCTCATCTTCAGGTAAACGAGCCACAATAGGCATCAACGTAGTACCATCACGATACACACCAATCGACTTACCAGAGAAAGACATCGCTAGGAAATCATCAACGTCAGACTTGGTAATACCATAACGACGCGCTTGGCTTTCATTGAACTGAGGCTCTAATACCTTAGTTCTTTCACGCCAATCATGACGAACGTTAAATGCTCCGTCATCAGCACGCATGATGTCCATAACTTGAGCTGCGATTGAACGTAGCACGGTTGGGTCTGAACCGACGATTCGAGCCTCAATTTTCGCACCGCCACTAGGGCCTAATTCAATTTGCTTAAGTTTGTAATCAATTTCAGGGAACTGACTGTCAACGTGTTCACGGAAGCGACGCATCAGCCCTTCAAGTACCTGATAATCTGTCACACGAACCGTGATTTCGCCATACGCGCTATAACTCTTCTCGGGTGAGTAGGTCAACATGAAACGCTGCAGACCTTTACCGGCCGTGGTCGTGATATGTTCAACTTCACTTTGTTCCGACAACCAACTCTCAAGCACTCTCAACTTGGTATTAGTTGCTCGAATATCCGTACCTTCTGGCATCCAAACATCCACTTGGAACATCGGAGTAGTTGAAGATGGGAAGAATGCTTGTTTCACAAAGCCAAAACCGTACACACTCGCACCTAAACCAATCACCAGAACGATCATGGTTAGCCACGCGCGTTTCATACAGAACTCAAGGAAGTTTTTATAGATAACAAAAACCATCCCGTTGTATGGGTCTTTGCCTTCGTTATCGGGATCAACCTTCTGTCCTCTGAAGAAGATATCGGCAAAAAACGGCGTGATCGAGATAGCAGTAAACCAACTCAGCATCAATGAAATCAATAGTACCGTGAACAAGGTGCCACAGTATTCGCCCGTTGAATCTTCAGACAAACCAATTGGAGCAAACGCGGTGACCGCAATCACCGTTGCACCGAGCAGTGGCCATTTGGTTTGGGTCACGATATCAGTGGCGGCCTGCATCCGGGTTCGCCCCTTCTGCGTGCCGATCAATATCCCCTCCACCACCACAATGGCATTATCCACCAGCATCCCCAAGGCAATAACCAACGCGCCCAGTGAAATACGTTGAAGGTCGATTTTGAAGTACTGCATGAAAATAAAGGTGCCGAATACGGTCAATAGCAGTATCAAACCAATCAACAGACCCGATCGTACTCCCATGAAGAACAGTAACACCACGATTACGATCGCAACCGCCTGCCCTAAACTCACCACAAATCCGCTTACCGACTTGTTCACCTCTTTAGGTTGGTTATAAACCTCGGAGATGTCGATACCGACGGGTTGTTGATATTTAAGCTCGGCGAGTCTTCGATCAAAGTCTTCACCCACTGCGACCACGTTCACGCCTTGCGCAAAAGAGACACCCAGGTTAAGCGCGAGTTCGCCGTTATAACCAATGATGTTACTCGGTACCTCAACGTAACCACGAGTTACATTCGCCACATCTTTTAGATAGATAAGCCCTTGAGCGCCACCTTCCGTAAGAATCAAATCTCCAAGCTGTTCAACGTTCTGGAACTCACCCGTTGGATGGATTCGAATATATTCATCACCAATCCTTACTGCTCCTGCACTTGATACAATATTTTGAGTCGATAAAAGGTTAAATACCGTGCTTGGAGACAGACCCAGAGAGCTTATCCGCTTCATCGATATCTCAATGAATACTTGCTCTTGTTGTTGACCAGAAACAGAGACCTTACTGACCCCATCAACCAACTCCAGCTCTCGCCTTAGATAATCAATGTAATCCAGCAGCTCTTTGTAGCTATAACCATCACCCGTCACCGCAAGCAAGATCCCGTAAACGTCACCGAAGTCATCAATGACTTGAGGATCATTGACCCCAGGTGGCAGTTCAACCTTAAGATCATTCACTTTTCGGCGAAGTTCATCCCAAATTTGCGGAAGATCGTCTGGGCCGTAGTTGTTCTTCATCGTTACCGTTACCTGAGACAGGCCACGGCTTGAAATAGAGTTCACTTCGTCGACATAGGTAAGCTGTTGAATCGCTTTCTCTAGTGGGTAGGTAACTTCTTCTTCCACCTGCTGAGGCGTTGCCCCCGGGTATGAAGTCACGACCATTGCATCTTTGATGGTAAAGGCAGGATCTTCTAAACGCCCCAAACCGAAGAATGCTGAAACACCACCAATAAGAAAGATCAGAGATAGCATCCAGCTAATGACTTTGTTACGTATAAAGTAAGAAGCAACACCTGTGATCTGATCATCACCCTGTTGATCGTCATTTTGGGGCTTGTTATTTACTTCACTCATTGTTCGTCTCCTGAGACAATACTTCCACTGTCATCCCATCTCGCAATCGCGATACGCCTGCAACAACGACATGCTGCCCCATTTCCAATCCTTTCACTACCTGCAATGTTTCCTGGTTTGCTTTTCCTAACACGACTTGTTGTTTCGAGACTGTCTTGTCGTCGTTAAGCACCCATACATAAGAGTTCTGGCGCGTTAAATCATCGCCATCCGCATTAAACACAGCTTCGATTGGGATAAGTACCCCAGCTTTTAACTCCAAGCCGATATCTCGCCCATTTGACGTCACCTCAACGGCCATACCATCCAGAATTAAATCATCTTCCGGCATAGGTAGAGCAAGCGTCACCGTGAACGTGCCCGTGCTTGGGTCAGGTTCAGTGGTGAACTCCTTAATAGCCGCCGTGTATTCATTGCCACTGGGTACTCTTACCACAGCCTCAACATTCGATAACAGCTGTTCGCTAGGCTGATTCACGTAAATCTGGTCAGGCAGTTGGATAACAACCTCAACATCTTCGACACTGTGAATGTTCACGACCTGCTGGCCTACCTGAATATTTTCATATTGATCAACACTGACACGAGAAATGATCCCATCAACAGGGGCACGAAGCTTAGTGAACGACAAGCGCAGTTTTGCGAGCTCCAGTTCGGCATAAGCGATCTGGCGTTGAGCAGCAATTTCATCAAACTGTGACTTCGCCAATAAACCTTTCTTCACTAGCGGACTTGAACGTCTGTATTGACTGTTAATTACCGTGTAACGCGCCTGAGCATTGTCGACATCCAGTTGATAATCGGTAGGGTCAAGCTCTGCAATGATGTCTCCTCGTGAAACACGCTCACCTTCTTTCACATCAAGCTTATTGATTTCACCAGCGACTCGAAAGCTGAGATGAGCCTTCTCGGCAGCGTTTGCAACCGCAGGGAAATAGAGTTTGTCGCTAAAGTCGATGACTGAAATCTCGATAGCTTTAACCAAGGGCGTGTTATTCACTTCTACAACTTGTTTATCTTCACAAGCCGTAAGTAAAGCCAAGCACGACAGTCCAGCGGCCACTTTAAGTGTTTTCATGTTATAGCCCCCTTTCCTTGATCCACTCTCGAACTTTAACGCCCGGTTCAAGACCATTAACACCAGAAGTTACGATGCGATCACCATCGTTCAACCCTGAAACAATATGGCGCTTTTCATCGATGATGATTGCGACATTTTCAACAATACCGTCGCTATTCACGCGCCACACAGAGACATCATCGCCATCAGTCATCATTGCTGATGTGGGAATTTTTGTGGCGGCTGCTAACGCTGAAACTAAATGAACTGTGCCTGACATACCCGGCAAAATACCAACATCGGTGGGTCTTTCCATTACCATGGTGACTTTGTACGACCCGGTTTTGGGATCCGCTTCAGTATCAACTTCTTGGAAGGTTAAAACGTAAGAGTTTTCAGGAAACGCATCAAAAACCATGGTTGCATCCATCTCGAACCCTGATGAAAAGCGCGTAATAAGTTGGTCGGGTAATAAGAAGACGACTTTAAGAATTTGATTGGTTTGAATATTCATCACGCCTTGTTTAGCCGCAATGTATTCATGGTTTTCAGCAGGAATGATGGAAATGGTTCCGTCATACGGCGCAACCAAAGTGGTGTAGCGAAGATTCGCGTTAGCTTGATTAAGCACCGCGCGAGCTGAATTGTGGTTCGCTTTCGCTTGGTCGAAATCTTGCTCTGATACCACACGATCTTTACGAAGTTTGATCGCACGTTGATATTGAACATCGGCTAGCTGAAAATTCGCTTTTGCTTGCTTCTCGAGTAGTTGATATTCATCGGGATTTAACTTAGCAAGCTCGTCGCCTTTAGACACGTGCTGCCCAGCGGTCACATCGATGCTCTGCAATAACCCAGGAACACGGAATGCGAGTACCGCTCTGTCACCAGCTTCTGTGGTAGCAGGGAAATTACGCTCAAAGGCATTATTACCGACGGAGACAGTGAAGAGTTTGGCGGGTCTGGACTCAGGTTCAGGCACGGGAGGAAGCTCCTTACCACACCCAGACAACCCAGCTAAGGCAGTCAATAGGACAAGGGAGGCTCTATACATTGGTGATCATCCATATCTATAAATATTTTTATAACATAGATTAATCACATGTAACTTACCAGTCAGCGTAAGATTTATTTAGAGAAAATTATTAAAAAAAATAACGGCTTGGAATAAATTTTCCTAAACCGTTATCTAATCCTTTTTAGGTTTTACCACTACATGTTCTTAAATTCACGATTCACTTTAAACGTATCTGAGGTGACATAAGCTTCCATGTTGCGGACACTGGTCTCTAACTTCTGGAAATCACCCTCTAAAGTGTTCAATAGCGACTCTGCAGTTTGCCCTTTTTCCCAAGGCTTTTGCTTCAGCGTATGCTCTTGTTTCGCCTTCATTTGGTCGACATACTGAGGTGGTTGTTTTTCAAGCATAAATGTCAAAGCTAAATACGCTAATAACACCAGAAAACTACCACCAAGCAGTGCTGCTGAGATAACTAAGATGCGAACCAACCACACTTCAAGGCCAAAATAGTTCGCTAACCCTGCACACACACCAGACAATTTGCCGTTAATCGTGTCGCGATACAGTTCTCTACTCATAGTTTCGTCTCCAGTTAGGCGACTCCGCATCCAGTATTTTTTCTAGCGTTTTCACTCGGTCTTGCATGGATTCGGCTTGCGCAGAAAGCTTATGCAGACGTTGAAGATCCGTTTCAGAAAGACCATTGCTGGATTTCTTCTTGCTGCGGTAATGTAAGAATAACCATAGCGGTGCCACGAAGATTAAAAAGACAATCAGTGGACCTGCAATTAGAAATGTTGACATAGACAACTCCTAGATTATTTATCGCGGTTTTCAACTTGTTGCTTCAGTTTCGCTAGCTCTTTTTCGATTTCATCTTGAGCTTGTAGCTCGGCAAACTCTTGGTCTAAAGATTTTGCGTTGCCAGTCTTAGCGTAAACGTCCGCTTCAGCTTCTAATTCATCCACTTTACGCGAGAATTGCTCAAACTTCGCCATTGCTTCGTTGGTTTTGCTTGAGTGCAGGTGTTTTTGAACATCACGACGGTTGCTTGCCGCATTGTTACGAATCATTAATGCTTGTTGCTTTGCACGAGTTTCTGCGATCTTTGTTTCAAGTTTACCAATTTCACTCGTCAATTTTTCGATGGTTTCATGAACCAAGGTTTGTTCGGTGTGAAGGCTCTTGATGATGTCTTCCAGTTTTTGCTTTTCGATTAGCGCCGCTCTCGCCAAATCTTCGCGTTGTTTGGTCAGGGCAAGCGTCGCTTTATTTTGCCAATCTAGAATCTGTGTTTCGATAGCTTCTACTTTACGCGCTAGCTCTTTCTTGTCAGCAATTGCTTTTGCTGAGTTGGTACGAACTTCAACTAAGGTGTCTTCCATTTCTTGGATAATAAGACGAATCATCTTTTCTGGATCTTCAGCCTTATCTAATAGTGCACTGATGTTTGAATTTACAATGTCTGCAAAGCGAGAAAAAATACCCATGAGGAACTCCTTAATTACAATGATGGCAAATGCGTTTCAAATCGTTGTGCGACTTTATCAATCCACTTGCTCAAAAATTTACGTTTTTTGTTAAACCTACCATAAATAATCCAAGTAGCGTGCCAACTTTTAAGCCATTTATTATCAGTTACTTACAATAAAATGGTGATTAACTCGAACCATGCTATGATGAATTTAGCCAAGTATTGGTATTTTTCACCACTATGGCTCTTACATGACCTCTCCAGCGATTAATTCATACAAGGACCCGCTATGCAGCAGAACCTCATTGGTGAATCACCTAGCTTTCTCTCTGTGTTAGATAAAGTTTCCCAACTCGCACCAATAGAAAGACCCATTCTGATCATTGGCGAACGTGGCACAGGTAAAGAGTTGATCGCACAAAGACTGCATTACCTTTCAAGACGTTGGGATCAACCTTTGATCTCATTGAACTGCTCAACCTTAAGTGAAGGTTTGATTGATTCAGAACTGTTTGGTCATGAATCGGGATCCTTTACGGGTTCGAAAGGGCGTCATCAAGGTCGTTTTGAAAGAGCAGAAGGCGGAACGCTGTTTCTGGATGAGCTGGCGACCACTCCCCTTGCGGTTCAAGAGAAACTACTGCGCGTTATTGAATACGGGCAATATGAACGTGTCGGTGGGCAAAAGGCGCTAAGTGCCAATGTCAGACTGGTGTGTGCAACCAATGCCGACTTACCAGACATGGCATTAAAGGGCGAATTCCGAGCAGACCTATTAGATAGACTGGCGTTTGACGTCATTACTATCCCTCCTTTGCGTGAGCGAAAAGAAGACATCATGCTACTGGCAGAATATTACGCCATTAAGATGTGTCGTGAATTGGAATTGGAGTTGTTTGTTGGCTTTGCCCCCTCTGCCGTTGAATCGCTTTTGGATTATTCTTGGCCAGGGAATGTACGAGAACTCAAAAACGTCATTGAGCGAGCTATCTATCAGCACGGAAAAGATCCATATCCTATTGAATATTTGGTGTTTAACCCATTTAAACCCGCATGGAAAACAGAGCAAGATTCCTCTCCGGAAACTGGCAATGAGCCGTCTAACAGCCATACTTCATCAGAGAGCTTGTTTTCTTTGCCGCTCGATTACAAAGCATGGCAAGAACAACAAGACATCAAGCTACTCAACCAAGCCCTCAAACAGAGCAAATATAACCAGAAACAAGCCGCAGAATTACTTGGGTTAACCTACAACCAATTACGTGGAATGGTGAGGAAGTACGCGATTGTCGGACAAGCTAACGATAAATAGCTGTCCACGCTTGATTATTATTTGGAGCCGAATAAATAAAATGTTAAATTGTCCGGATCTTGAGGCTCCTCTAACGCCTCGTTTCGAAAAGTATTTCTTTTTATGAAAGCACTAATAAGACTATCACTGAGCATCTGTACGCTGAGCTTTCTCGCTGGATGTGGTGAGAGTGTGAATCACGAGCAAATCCGTGAAAAAGGCTTCATTTATTGCGGCCAAGGTAATCCTAGTACCTTCAACCCACAGCTGGTTGATAGTGGCATTACCGCAGAATCGCTGAGTCCTCAAATTTTCGATACACTGCTCACTCTTGACCCGATGACGTACCGACCAAAACAGAACTTGGCGACAAGTTGGTCTGTTGATAAATCAGGTACAGAGTACACGTTCAAACTGCGCCCAAATGTTGCGTTCCAAACCACAGACTGGTTCACCCCAACTCGTAGCATGAATGCACAAGATGTGGTGTTTAGCTTTGAACGTGTCATTGATAGTTCAAACCCATTTCATTATGTGGGTGGCGGCCTATACCCATGGTTTGCCGGAATCGACTTCAAAAACCTGATTGTCGATATCACCGCAGTTGATGACCTAACGGTGAAATTCCAATTAAGTCGCCCAGACAATTCGTTTCTCAACAATATCGCCACCAGCTATGCAGTCATTCACTCTAAGGAGTATGCCAATCAGCTCATTGCAGCGGATGAGAAAAATCGAATCGATTCCAATCCAGTCGGCACTGGCCCTTTCTACTTAGATGAATACCAAATCAACGACCTAGTGCGCTTGAAAAAGAACAAGCACTACTGGAAAGGTGAAGTACAAATGGACCAAGTTGTGTTCGATACTTCGCAACGTGGAACAGGCACACTTGCCAAGCTTCTGCGTAGTGAGTGTGACGTGCTCAACTCACCAATTTCTAGCCAAATCCCTATTATTCAGGCTCATGAAGAGTTGAAGATTTCTGCTACTCCGGCGGTTAATGTCTCTTTCATCGCGCTGAATACTGAGCACCCTGCACTGCGTGACTCTCGAGTTCGTAAAGCGCTCAACTTAGCCATCAATCGTCAGAACATTCTTGATTCTGTGTATTACGGTACAGGAACCAAAGCCTACACCTTGCTTCCTCCGACTTCTTGGGCTCACCAAAAAGACAGCGTTCAAGTTCGCTACGACCGAAACTATGCGGTTGCGCTTCTCAAAGAAGCTGGCGTTGAACCTGGGTTAGAGCTTTCAATGTGGGTACCACTAGAGCCACGCGCATACAATCCAAGTCCAAGAAAAACGGCAGAACTTATCCAAGCAAACTTAGCCGATATTGGTATTGAATTGAAACTCTATACCGACGACCGATTTGACCGCACACAGTTGTCCTCTATTTCCTCAACAGACTTGTTGCTTACAGGCTGGATAGGCAATACCGGTGACCCGGACAACTTCTTACGTCCGCTGCTCTCATGCAGCTCTGAGCGTGCAGGGTTAAACGTCTCGATGTGGTGTAATTCAGACTTTGATTTCCTTCTCGACTTAGCATTAGAGATCAATCAACAAAGGCACCGTGTGAACTTGTACCGACAAGCCCAAAACATTCTCAATGAAGAAGTTCCTGTGATTCCTTTAGCTCATGGCGTGCAATTTCGCGTGCACGATCGTTCGCTAACAGGCTTTAAAGCAAGTCCTTTCAATGCCCAACCTTTTGATCAAGTCAGAAGAGAGGTGCAGTAATGTTTTGGTATACATTAAGACGTGTAAACTTATTCGTTATTACGCTAGGAATTCTGACCTTGGTAGGTTTTTCCCTGCTTCGATTAGACCAAACCTCACCTTGGGCAATTCAAGATTTTTGGCCCGGTTGGATTAGCTATATCACTGAATTATCGACGCTAAACTTTGGCCTAAGCAAACACGGTGTGCCTATCATCGATGAGTTGGTCCTGGTGTTCCCTGCAACGCTAGAGCTGTGCTTCTTTGCCTTTGTGTTGGCACTCATCATCGGTATCCCTTTCGGCACCATTGCTGGTATGAGACAAGGTAAATTTGTTGATACCACCATATCGTTCACCTCAATGGCCGGTTACTCTGCGCCTATATTTTGGGTCGCGTTGCTGATGATCATGGTGTTTTCACTGCACTTTGAAATGTTCCCAGTTGGTGGCCGATACGACCTACTTTACGAGATTGAACACGTGACTGGATTCGCGATGATTGACGCCTTTTTTGCCGAGGGTCGCTACCGTGCGCACGCACTACAAAGTGTTATCGAGCACATGGCGTTGCCTTGTCTTGTTTTAGCACTGGCGCCAACGACTCAGGTCATCCGATTGATGAGAGCGTCAGTGGCTGAAGTAATGACGCAAAACTACATCCGCGCTGCGCGAATTAAAGGTCTTTCCACTAGAGAGATCATCACGCAGCACGTGCTAAGAAACGCGATACCTCCGATTATTCCTAAGGTCGGTGTTCAGCTATCGAGTATGTTAACGCTTGCTATTGTTACCGAGTCTATCTTTAACTGGCCGGGCATTGGCCGCTGGTTATTGGATGCCTTATCGAATCAAGATTACGTTTCAATTCAAGCTGGTGTAATTGTGGTGGCTACCTTAGTTTTGACCGCTAATATTCTGTCCGATCTACTGGGCGCGATGATCAATCCACTGGTAAGGAAGGAATGGTATGCTAACAAATAACGTCTACCAAGAAGAACAGATTCCAACCCAGTTCGAACGTTTCTGGCGCAGCTTCCGCAGCAATAATCTAGCTATGTTTGGCTTGTGGTGTTTGGTGCTTATCATTCTGGTCACCGTCACTTCACCGTGGCTAGCCCCGCATGATGCACAAGAACAAACCGGTCACCTATTAACGCCGCCCTCTTGGGATCCTGCGGGAACGGTAGAATACTTTTTGGGTACGGATGACTTAGGCAGAGATATTCTCTCTCGCCTAATAATTGGCTCTCAGTTAACCTTCGGCGCCGCGGTGGTGATTACCTTTATCGCAGCCGTCATTGGTTGTCTGATTGGCGTACTTGCTGGTATGACGCGCGGTTTACTATCAAGCACGCTAAACCACCTGCTTGATACTGTTATGTCGATTCCATCTCTTCTGCTGGCGATTATCTTCGTGGCATTCCTTGGCTTTGGGGAGTTTAATATCTTGCTCGCCTTGTGCTTGGCACTGATCCCGCGCTTTATACGCTCGGTGTACATTGCCGTGCATGCTGAAGTAGAAAAAGACTATATTCTGGCTTCTCGCCTTGATGGTGCGAACGATTTTTACCTGCTATGGAACTCAATCCTTCCGAACATCCTTACCGTGATCGCTCTTGAAGTTACGCTGGCACTGTCAGTCGCAATTCTTGATATCACGGCTTTAGGTTTCCTAGGGCTTGGCGCTCAAGCACCGAGTACCGAATGGGGCTCCATCTTGGGTGATTCGGTCGAGTTGATTTACCTTGCGCCATGGACAGTTACCCTACCCGGCTTAGCTATTATGTTTACAGTTATCGTGATTAACCTCGTCGGTGAAGGTGTTCGCCAAGCGCTAAATGCAGGAATCGAATAATGCCGTTACTTGATATTCGACATCTAACCATCGAGATTGAGACCCCTCAAGGGATGGTTAAAGCCGTAGATCGAATGAGTATTACTCTCAATGAAGGGGAAATTCGTGGCTTAGTAGGTGAATCAGGCTCAGGCAAGAGTTTGGTTGCAAAAGCGATCGTCGGAGTATGTAAAGAAAACTGGAAGGTTTCTGCAGACCGAATGCGCTTAGGTAATATCGACCTCCTGCAACTGACGCCGAAAGAAAGACGCCGAGTGATCGCCCGCGATATCGCAATGATCTTCCAAGAGCCATCAACGTGTCTTGACCCTTCTGAAAAAGTAGGTAACCAGCTCGTTGAAGCGATCCCTTCCCATTCGTTTGAAGGTCGTTGGTGGCAACGATTTAAGTGGCGTAAGAAGCAAGCGATCGCATTACTACACAAAGTCGGCATCAAAGACCACTCTCGCCTAATGGACAGTTACTCTTATGAGCTGACAGATGGTGAGTGTCAAAAAGTCATGATCGCAATGGCGATCGCTGCCAAGCCAAAAGTCTTGATTGCTGACGAGCCAACCAACGATTTAGACCCAATTACACAGTCTCAAATATTGCGTCTTTTGAGTCGTATGAACCAGATCAATAACACCACCATCGTGTTGATCGGCCATGACTTAACCACCATTACCCAATGGGCGACTCGCATTACCGTGATGTACTGTGGTCAATCGGTAGAATCCGCTGATACACCGAAGCTGTTGGATGCACCAAAGCACCCGTACACCGTTGCTTTGTTAAAAGCGATGCCAGACTTTAACGACTGGATTCCCCACAAGGAGAAGCTCCAGTCTTTGCCGGGGTCAATTCCACCGCTGCAACATCTTCCTATTGGTTGTCGATTAGGGCCTCGCTGCCCATACGCACAAAGGCAGTGTGTCGAGATCCCACATACGAAACGTATCAAGAACCATAAGTTCAACTGTCACTTCCCTCTGAATATGGAGAAGAAAAAGAAATCATGAGTGCATTATTAGAAGTCAGTGATTTGTCTAAAGACTTTACGACTCGCTCTGGTCTTTTCCGTAAAAAGATTCATCAGGCGGTGAAGCCAGTTAGCTTTTCTCTTGAAGCAGGCCAGACAATTGGTTTTATCGGCCAGAATGGTTCTGGCAAATCAACATTAGCCAGAATGCTCGCAGGCATGGTGGAGCCAACCGCAGGCGAGATCCGCGTGAATGGCGAAAAGCTAGAGCACAAAGACTACTCGACTCGTTGTAAGCTGATTCGAATGATCTTCCAAGATCCGAATACGTCACTTAACCCGCGCATTCAGATCGGTCGAATTCTTGAAGGTCCATTAAAGCGAAACACCAACATGCCTCCAGAAGCTCGTATGCGTCGTGTGAAAGACACACTACTGCGCGTAGGCCTTCTACCGGAACATGCGTATTTCTACCCTCAGATGCTTGCTGCAGGCCAGAAACAAAGGGTTTGTTTGGCTCGTGCCTTAATACTTCAGCCATCCATCATTGTTGCTGATGAAGCTTTAAATGGTTTGGACATGGCAATGCGCTCGCAAATCATCAATCTGTTCTTAGAGTTACAAGAAGAGATGGGCGTATCGTTCGTTTATGTATCTCAACACCTCGGTATTGTTAAGCACATTACCGACAAGATTATTGTCATGCATGAAGGCAATGTGGTTGAGAGTGGGGAAACAGATCAAGTGCTAACCAATCCAACTCACCAAATCACCCAAAGATTGGTTGAGAGCCATTTCTCCAAAGCGCCGAACCACTAACCTGGAATCACGCTACATTTAGCAGAGGGGAAAAGTATGTATCGAACAGCTTCAATGCTTCCCCTCTTGTTGGTGCTGTTGTCCTTTAACGCGACAAGCACACCGCTCACATGGCTAGATAGAAGCTTCGTAGAAACTGCCTTTTATAACGTCGCGCTTCAACACGAATACTCCCAAGGCAACAAACCGCTCGCCAAGTGGAAACAACCGATCAAGATTTGGATCGATCATCGAGTGGGCGATGAGGAACTGCATCAAGAGATCACAGAGCTTCATATCAAACACTTATCTGAAGTCACCCAACATCCAATAACAATCGTCAGTAAAGAGTCCGAAGCGAACGTTAAATGGATATACACAAGGCAGAGCCAGTGGGTATCTGAGGCGAAATCGGTGCTCAAGCTCAAATCAACTCAACATTTAAATAGCGCCATCTGCACGGCGGGCTATAGAACCAATTCTAAAGGCGAGATTGTATACGCTGGGATTGTAATCCCGGTTGATCAGGCAAGATCGCGAGGTAAGCTGGTCGCCTGTATCGTGGAAGAGATCACACAAGTTCTAGGCCTGCCGAATGATTCAGATAAAGCCTACCCTTCTATTTTCAACGACCACACGCCAGAAGACTTATTATCGCCGTTAGACGTAGTGCTACTGCAATTGCTGTATGAACCAGAATTGAAAGCTGGAATGACAAAATCTGAAGTAAAACCTATCGTTCGAAAGATACTCAAGAGATACAGCAAAACAGGTGTGCTTCAGCAAGCTTCTAAAGCCGCACAGCAAGCGCCTTTGTATCAGTTGATTGGGTATTGACGAATATACGTTGGAAGTAACTTAGATGGGATAATTGAATGATAGCGCTGCCTAAGAAAGGCAACGCTGACTTACGATGTTACTGTATTACGAAAGAACTAGCGCTTAGCTGCCTGCTTTTTCAATTCGAAGTCGAACTCATCCGGGAACAAGATAACGCCTTCTTCTTGCTCGTTCGGGAATACTACAACAGCAAGTTCGTCGTCTTCTAGACCGTTCGTCCAGCGACTGTGCCATTTGTTCAACGAAATAGACTCAGCTTTACACTCAGACCAATCACCCGTTGCCCATGATTCTGCGAACTCTTGGTTTGGCCATACTGGAACACAATCTTCATCTTCTGTGTTCAGCATTACACAACCGTGTTCATCGGTTAAGATCCATACTTCACGGTTTGCTACGATTTCTTTCACACAGTATTTCAGGCGTTGCTCGCCCGTATACTTGTTGATTTCAGCGATTTTTTTATCGTCTAGCTGTGTAGTCATCTTAATTTCCTACTTTAGTCAGTAACTTTGCTCTTAAAGCTATTTTATGCCGAGTGTTGTTAACTTCAAACATTATCGATGAAGAAGAAAGTCTACTTCAAAGAAAAACGCCTGCTAAATAAGCAGGCGTTTAATATTAAGCGACTTGATTAAACAAGCTCACCTTGTAGCCAAGGCCAGCCTTGCTTCTTACGGCTTAGTGTATTTTCCATCATTAATACGCCGCCTTTCTCGTGCTTAACCAATTTCTCAGCCCACTCACCTTTGTATAGAAGACGAGTTTGAGCAGTAGTGATATCTGTTAGCATTACCGCAGCGAACGCTAGACCGTCTTTCTCACAACGCTCTTCAAGATCAGCTTCTAGCGCTTCGATCATGCCGTCTACTTGCTCAAGAGTCGCAAGTTCAACTTGACCAACAACAACATCACGACCGTTGAATGGGTAGCCTTTAAGGTCTTTTTCTACTAGCTGTGCAGCAGATAGGCCTTCGATGTTTGTTTTTGCGATTAGAAGCGCTTTGATGAATGCATCAACGTCAGTTACGCCAGCAATTTTAGCAAGCTCAGCAACCGCGTCTTTGTCTTTTTGAGTACATGTTGGAGAAGCGAAACCAACTGTGTCTGAAAGAATTGCAGACATCATTAGTTTAGCGATTTGTTGAGAGATTGCGTGACCTTCAATCTTGAACATGTTGAAAAGTACAGTGTTTGTACAACCAACAGGCCAGATCCAAGCTTCCATTGGGTTTACTGTCATCACGTCGCCTAGACGGTGGTGATCAACAATACCTACGATCTCTGCATCAGCAACATCATCTGGTGCTTGTGCTAGATCTGAGTAGTCTACTAGCCAGATTTTCTCACCAGCAACAGAAGTACGAAGCTCTGGCTTTTCAGCACCAGCGACTTCTAGAATGTGTTGAGTTTCGCGGTTGATCTCGCCTTGGCGAATTGGTGTCGCTTCCTCGCCACGAGCCTTAAGAAGCTCAGTTGCAACTAACGCACTACAAATACTGTCACTATCAGGGTTTTTGTGACCAACAACTAAAATCATGTTTCTTCCTATTACACTAACAATTATGACTCTACCTTTAGAGCCTCTCTTTATTAGCCATACTTTACCTCATTTTTTTAGATTGGTCATGTTTCGTGGGTTTAGCCAATAGTAACAATAGATAAAAAAACAACAAATGCAATTGATAATTATTATCATTAGTATATATTTATCTTGAGCCACTAATTTTGAGTAACACCTATGGATCGACTAATCTCTTTTTTGCCAAGCAGTAGTGCTGCGAAAACAACTCAGTTTTCACTGTCATTTAAGCGCCTGCTTTTGCCTGTCTCACTTGCAGCTTTGGTTGCAGCCCCAGCTACACGAGAGCTGACGGTGACTACTTTGTCAGACGCGTTTTGGGCAGTGTCTTGTTATGTTGCTTTAACCTTAGCTATTTACCACTGGTTAAGTCTGTACATAAACAAAGATAACGTCTTCAATAAGCTCGTCCATCAATCTCGTTCAAACCAAGTGGTATTCGCGGCTCTCATGGGCGCGTTGCCCGGCTGTGGCGGTGCGATAGTGGTAACCACACAATTTATCTCGGGAAAACTCGGATTTGGTGCGGTAGTTGCGGTGCTCGTCTCGACCATAGGTGACGCGGCGTTCCTGCTCATAGCGAGCGAGCCTAAGACAGGTTTAGCCATGATGGCGATGGGCGTGATTGTGGGTACTGCGTCAGGCCGAATCATTAACTTGTTTCACGCAGACGACTTCTTACGCCCAAAAAAAGCACAGAAAAATGAAGTGGTGAGCAGCTGTGCTTCTCAATCTCAAGACAAAGAATCGGTCTCTAAAAAAGCGATAAACCTGCAAGGTTACCTGTGGTCTGTACTGATTATTCCGGGTGCTGCCGTTGCCCTACTTGGCTCTTTTCAAGTCGATGTGAACGAGCTGCTCGCTTTGCCTGAAATGTCGATGGAATGGGCGGGGACAGTTTTGCTGATCAGCTCGATGTTTCTGTGGGGGCTAACCCGTGAAATTGAGGATTACAAATCAGCCGTGAGTGAGGACGAAAAGTGTATAGGCTCTCACCCATTGCAAAAGACCGCTCAAGATACAAACTTTGTCACCGCTTGGGTGGTGGTTGCCTTTCTTTTCTTTGAATTTGGCTCTGTGATAGCAAATGTTGATTTTGCGACGCTATTCTCAAGCTGGGGCATCATGCTCCCCCTGGCTGGCGTGTTGATGGGTTTGCTACCGGGCTGTGGACCGCAATTATTGGTCACTAGCTTATACCTTTCAGGCGCCCTGCCACTTTCGGCTCAGGTAGGTAACGCAATTTCAAATGATGGTGACGCGCTATTCCCTGCGATTGCGATGGCTCCCAAAGCGGCACTGGTCGCGACCTTATACTCTAGTGTGCCCGCACTAATCTGTGCTTATAGCTACTGGTTTATATTTGAGATCTAACTTGAGTAGAGTTAACTACATAGGCTTCTGTAAGGTCGGTACTTTGTATCGGCCTTTTTGTTTCCGTCTGCTTAAGTCTTTCCACAGGTTCTTTTTACATTCCCTTCCTGCTTCACTGTTTCTACCACCTCTCTCAAACAGCGCGTTACAGCCTGTTCAAAACGCCCTCTATTAGCCCTGTTACAATGCTTATTTAGAAACACTAACACCGACATCTAAAATACAAAAAGCCCCTGTAAGAGTGCTTACAGGGGCTTTAATTCAAGCTTTAATCTTATCTTTTAAGCGAGATGCTTAAGAAACTTCGATTGGACCACCGAATGAAGTTACTGGAGGCAGCTTGCCTTGGAACTTCTCGAAGTCGACCAAACATGTGTTTGCTGACGTTGCTTGAGCAAGTTCAGACGTACCGATGTCTTGAGTCAGTGTGTTTGGATCGCCGTATGTATCTAGCGCGCCCACTTTCTCGTTGATCGGACCGTACCAAGCACCTTCTTCGATACGAACAACACCAGGAGCATAGCTATCCATTAGAACAGCACCCGCTAGTAGTTGACCACGGTCGTTGAACACACGTACTACATCGCCATCTTTGATGCCTTTCTTCTTAGCATCTACTGGGTTGATGTAGATTGGCTCACGGCCTTGTACCGCGTAAGTCGCACGCCACTCTTCAGATTCACACATCTGAGAGTGAAGACGCTTGTCTGGGTGACAAGATTGTAGCCAGTACGGGTGTTTGTCAGAGCCTGGACCACCGTGTGAACGTTCAGATTTCTCGAACCACATTGGGTGTTCTTGACAGTGCTCGTAACCCATGTTGCCAACAGTACGGCTTGTGATTTCGATGAAACCAGAAGGCGTGCCTAGTGCGTTGATCTCTGGATCTTCACGGAATGAAGCGTGACGAGTCCATGGCTTACCTTTGCCGAAGTCTAGGAAACCTTTCTCCCAGAACTCAGCAAACTCAGGCATTTCGAAGCTACCTTCGTTTGATGCGCGACATTCGTCGTACAGAGATTTAACCCACTGCATTTCGTCCATACCACGCGTGTAATCGTCGTAACGACCCCAACGCTTAGTTAGGCTAGACATGATCTCGAAGTCAGTCTTAGACTGGAACAGAGGATCCACTAGCTTGTGCATTGCGATCAAACCACGGCCAGAGTACGCGCCGTAACCATCGATATCGTTACGTTCCCACTGAGTACAAGCTGGAAGAACAATATCAGAGTGACGACAAGTTGCAGTCCAAGCGAAATCAACAGCCACTACAGTTTGTAGGCTCTTGAATGCTTTACGCATCTTGTTGCGATCTTGGTGGTGGTGCCACGGGTTGTTACCACTGAATACCATCATCTTGATGTCAGGCAGTGTCACTGTTGCGCCGTTTGCTTTGATCTTCTTACCTGGCTCTAACAGGCTATCTACCCAACGAGCAACAGGGATTACGCGGCTGTAACCGTTGTAATCAGTGTTAGTGTGCTTAGGCGATTGACCTTTGTCGATGTTCAGCGGGAATGAACCCGGAGCAGCGAAGCCAGTTGAAGATACACCGATACCAGAGTAGTGGTGACCGTAAGAGATACCACCGCCCGGAAGACCAATTTGGCCAACCATTGCTGCGATAACTGCACACATCCAGTAAGGCTGTTCACCGTGCTCTTGACGTTGGATACTCCAACCCACAAGGATCTGCGTACGACCGTTAACCAGCATCTTAGCGAAGTCACGAATAGAGTCCGCGCTTGCGCCACAGATAGCAGAAGCCCATTCTGGCGTCTTCTCAACTCTGTCTTTCGTTTCACCTTGAACGTACTTGATGAAATCTTCAAAACCTAGACAGTAAGTTTCGATGAACTTCTTGTCGTATAGGCCTTCGTTGTAAAGAACGTGAGCAACACCAAGCATGAACGCCACATCAGTTTGTGGGTTGATGTACATTTGCTCGTTTTCTAGGTAACGACCTGTTTTGTTTTTAACAGGGTCAACAGAAACAACGTTGATCTCTTTCTTAGCAACTTTTTCTTTCAGCTGTTCTAGGTATGCGAACGACTCGTGAGTCTCACATGTCCAACCTACTTGAAGGTTTTTAACTGGATCGTTACCCCAAAGAACAATGTTGTCACTGTTTTCTAGGATAAGTTCCCAAGATGTACCTTGTGCGTAAACTTCAGTAGAACCTAGCACGTAAGGCATGATCGTTTGACCAGCACCTGTTGAGTAGTCACCGATTTTCTTCACAGAGTAACCGTGAAGTGCCATTGCACGTTGCATGTGGTTAGTACAGCTATGGAACTGACCTGTTTGTCTCCAACCAGTTTGACCCGTGTGAAGCGCCCATGGACCGTAATCTTTCTGTACGCGCTCTAGCTCGCGGTAAACAAGGTCTAGTGCCTCATCCCAAGTCACACGAATAAAGCGGTTGTTACCACGCGTGTCTGCGCTGTACTTATGCTTCTTCAACCAATCTAGGCGAACCATTGGGTAACGCACACGTGATGGGCTGTAGATAATACCTTTAATACCTTTCAGCATCTCTGTTGGGTGCTGATCGATTTCTAGAGGTTTAATTTCTTGTACTTTACCCGCGTAAACGCGAGCTCGGAATGCACCCCAGTGAGAACCAGAGACTTTCCACGCACCGTCTGTTTCTGCTGCAGACGCTGATGCCGACGCCAATAAGCTTGGACCGATAACCGATGCCGCACTTGTAGTAGCGACACCTTTCAGAAAACTTCTTCTTGTAATTGCCATTGTGTTACTCCAATTGACGTCTTATTAGTGATGGCCTTCAGAAAAATCTGATGAGTGCTTCTGTAGATACTTAAGAACCAGTGCTTCTGTATCTGTATCGAAGTTAACGAATGCAATCATACCATCTAGCATGCCTACCCAACCGTTAGCGCTGAAGTGAGCTTCATCTGGCTGTGAGTGACACGTTGAACAGTTAGATTGGTACGCTTGACCCGCTGCGTTCCAGATTGGATCGAAGTTATCAACCATAGACTCTTTCTTCATCCAAAGTGCTAGGTTAACTTCTTCCCATGGAAGGCCAGTAAGCTCATCTTCTTTCTTCTCACCAACAGTGATAACGTCACTTTGAGATACTTCTTTCGTCAAGATTGCAGTTGAGATGTTCATACCGAAGTCTTCTTGGATTACACGTCCGAAGCCTTTCGCTTTACGCCAACCGTCGATTTGAATCTTGATCATATCGCCTTTTTCGTCGATAACCGCAACTTTACTTGCAGGGCTTAATAGACCCGCTTCAACTTCAGCTGTTTCATCTGTGTACATTGGTAGGTGACGAATAGAGATCACGTCTGAACCATTTGCGTAAGATGTGCTGCTTGCTACGTTTTCTAGCTCGCCAACAATACCGCTCGCTGATGCCATATCTAATGGAAGGTTGTGAGCAATACCTTTGTGACAGTCAACACAGCTTTGATCACGCTCTGCCGCGTTCTTCATCTGGATACGCGCTGTTGGGCGCATGTTTTCGAAATCCATTGAATCGTAGTTGTGGCAGTTTTTACACTCTAGAGATTTGTTCGAAGAGAAGCGATCCCATTCGTGTTTAGCCAGTTCGATACGACGAGCTTCGAATTTCTCAGGCGTATCTAGGTCACCAAATACTTGAGCGAATACTTCTTTAGAAGCTTGCATCTTACGAGCGATTTTTGCTGTCCATTCATGTGGAACGTGACAGTCAGGACAAGTAGCACGTACACCAGAAGTGTTTTTCCAGTGAACCGTTTCTTGTAGTTCTACGTATACGTTGTCACGCATGGTGTGACAGCTTACACAGAATTCTTCTGTATTTGTGTGCTCTAGAGCTGTGTTAAAACCGCCCCAGAAAATAACACCGGCGATAAAGCCACCCATAGTTAGTACACCAAGACTGATGTGTACTGCTGGGCGAGTCATTGTGCGCCATAATTTAACTAAAAATGATTTCATGTTTAGCTCTCTTAAATATTGATTTTAAAAAATGTTGTTACTTAGAGGGCATTACATGCCGCCGTGAGCACCTGGAGGTCCGAATACAAACACTTGCAGTGCCCAAACTAGGAAGCCGTAACCGCCTACAAAAGCCACACTTAATATTGGGAAGAGAACCACCGCGATGAAGAGGAAAGACTTCCACTCCAGCGAATGTTTTTCGCTAGTTTCAATTTTATTAACATCACTCATACATTTTGCCTATTTTGTATTTAGTAATTTCGAGTAACCCATTCTATGGGGCTAAAGTTCTTACGTATCTAACGACAAATTTTAGACCATACTCAAAGTAGGGTTCAATCAAATCTCCCGTTATAACCCTTGCTAATCAATACTTTTTTGAGCTCATCCAAAGTTGTTTTTAGTTAAACAAAGTTATTAAAAAGTATTAACAAATGTGAAGAATTAAGTATATTTCACAAATGTTAATTTCTAACATTTACGCAACCGCGTTGTAACTAATTTTAACGTTTTACCTACTAAGTAGTAGCCAAAAATGCCTCAAAAAACCAATATTCTGTGGTTTGATTGTTAAATTATTGAGTATTTTTTAAAGCAACGGCTGAGAAGCTGAAATGCATCATTTGGCACTTTCAGATATGATGGGGACCTACTTAAAAGGAAACATTATGCAAGACGTTATTGATATATCTTGGTGGCAGTTATTGTTCTTCAGCTCACTTCTCTTGCTACCCATTACCATCAACCACAAGTTAAAACTCGGCCTTGGCAAAGAGGCTTCTATCAGCATCATTCGTATGGTTATTCAGCTATTTCTGGTGGGACTTTACCTAGAATACTTGTTCACTTTGAATAGTTTGTGGGTCAATTTGCTGTGGTTATTTACTATGATTATCGTCGGTGCAAGCTCGATTGTTGAAAAATCTAGACTGCCAAGAAACCTACTTTTGGCTCCTGTCGCCGTTAGCCTTGCGGTAACTTGTGTACCTATTGTCTTGTTCATCTGCTTTTTCATCATTAAGCCGACACCGGTTTTTAACGCGCAGTACCTTATCCCAATCGCAGGGATGTTATTGGGTAATAGCTTAAGCAGTAATATCGTGGCATTGCAGAACCTGTTTGGTGCCTTTGAAACACAGAAATCAGAATATGAAGCAGCAATCGCGTTAGGCGCGTCTCCTACTTATGCTGCTGCGCCTTTTGTACGTAATGCAATACAGAAAGCGATGTCCCCTATCATGGCCTCTATGGCAACCACAGGCTTAGTAACGCTGCCGGGAATGATGACTGGACAGATCTTAGGTGGTGCTTCACCGATGATCGCGATTAAGTATCAACTGATGATCATGCTGGCGATTTTCGTGATGATGAGCTGCTCTCTAGCCCTTGTACTTCACCTCTCATTGAAGACATCTCTGACCAAAGAAGGGCGAGTTCTCGCTCAAATACAGCCTTCGAAATAACCTCCCTACTCCACTTAGATCTGGTTACTCACTGAATTTGAGACAGGTTATCCACAGAAACTGTGGATAACCAAATCAATATAGATCCTTTTTTGTCCATTTCGACCCAAGGAAAGATCATCGCCTTCGATCTTTGGGTGATTTCAAAGACATATACACACATGGTAATCAGCGCTGTTGAATTTTCAGATGATCATTAGAGAGATGAAGAAGTAGGTTTTCCACAAATAAAAAACGGCCTGCAATGCAGGCCGTCTTGTAAATGTCATAAGTCAGTTCAGTGTTTCCACAGAGCGTTAACTCATCTCGTCAACTGAGTTAGTCACGCCATCTTTGTCGATAGCGCCACCTTTATTAGTCACGTAGGTAGATCAACCAGTACCACATACCAACAAAGATACCGCCGCCAATGATGTTACCGATGGTAACGGGCAGCAAGTTGTTCATCAAAAAGTCCGCCATGTTCAGATCAACATAGTCCGCAGGATTAGCGCCCGTCATTGTCCAAAATTCAGCTGGAGCAAATGTTTTGATGCCGATAGCTAAAGGCACTTGGAACATATTTGCAATACAGTGCTCAAAACCAGCCGATACGAACATCGCTACAGGTAAAATCATTACCGCAATTTTGTCAGTCAGAGTACGTCCACTAAACGTCATCCATACCGCGATACAAACTAATACATTACACATGATGCCGAGCGCGATAGCTTGGATAAAATCATGGTGCATCTTATGTTGAGAGATCGCCATTGCATTCAAACCCACTTGGCCGTGGTCGAACATGTACTGTTTGGTCAGTAACATACAAGCCACCAGCAGCAATGCGCCAATCAAGTTACCTACATAAACCGTAGCCCAGTTCTTAACGAGCGTGCGCCAAGTAATCTTGCCACTTGCACGAGCAACCAGAGTCAGCACCGAACTGGTAAATAGCTCACCACCGGTAACAACAACGAGAATTAAGCCCAAGCTAAATGCAAGACCACCTAATAAGCGAGTAATACCCCACGGCAAATCACCAGCACCAGTCGTTACGATGGTGTAAAACACAAACGCAATACCGATATGTATGCCAGCGGAAATCGCTAGGAGAAAAGATTTGATTGGATCTTTGGTTGCTTTACCTACGCCAATATCTGCAGCGCGCTCAGCCATTTGTGGCGGTAATAATGAGTCAAATTGGTTTAGATTCATGATGATTTACATTTTGAAACATGTCGTCGGGAGCGCGATAATCCTCTCTTTCATTTCTGAATTCAAGAGCTATTTTAGGCACAAAATAGCTCTCACAGCCTTGTTGAAAGCAAATAGTCCGAGTTATTCCAAATTCATACGACTTTAGTAGTAAAAAGAAAACTCTGCTGAATGATTAGTTATAAGCATAGAAAACAACACATCTATAAATATCAACAAGTTACGTTAAAAATCAAAGAATAACGTACACTAAAATGGCTCACAGAGCGCTTTTATTTCTAGATTTTGACATAGATCAACAGAACGTAAAAAAGCGCCCTAAGGCGCTTTTAACTCAATCACAAATAAAGAAATTAGTGATGCTAAACCGAAGGTTCAATCACTTCTTCTGATGATTGTTCTAGGGTTGAATCCTCTAGAGTAGATTCAACAGCTGGGGACATCACATCAGAGTCACTTTCGTTGGCCACTTTGCCACCTAAGCTTTTCAAACTATCCACTAACTCTTCTAAGCTTTTAATGTGAGCATCACTCTTGGTAATCTGCTCACCGAGCAACTCACTGTGCTTGGTTGCTTCAGACAGTTGCTGCGCTTGCTTCTGGTTTTCAGACTCCAGCTTAGCTAATTGCTCAGTCAAAGTTTTAATCTCTGACTTTAATGACGCCGTCATGTCTGAGCCTTTCAGCGCTTTAACACTCGCTACAATTTTTTGAGACTGAAGACGCAATACAACATCACGGTGATCTTCATCATTAACCACTCGTGAAATGCTCAATAACTGGTTCTCTGCATTCAAAACCGACTGTTCGAACTGGTCGCCTTTTACGCTCGCCAGCACTTTGACTTCATGAGCAACACTGCGTACGTGGTTTAATTCGAACTCCGCAGCGTGAACTGCGTCTTCAATGATAGACTTTTCACGGGGACTGGCTTTCACTTGGCTTTCTGCCAAAGCAATTTGAGATGCCGCTTTAGCAAACGTCAGTGGAACAACGTCATCGAAATCTTCATCTTCCAAGAACTCTAATTCGTTCTTCAAAGGTTCGATGTATTTCTTATGCGCCACTTTAACTTCTAGTAAGCGAGCATTGTTAAGAAATTCCACCTGCGCTTCTTGAGCGTCTTCAAGCTCATCGACCAGCACATACTCGAACAACTCGCTGTATTCTGAATACAAACGTTTGTAGCTCGAGGTAAACATGGTATCTGCGCCAAGAAACTTCAGGTAATCCATTTGGACAATCGAATCCGCGAGTACTCGATCAGCCTTCTTCTTTAACACTAAGATCGAGTCATAGTTTGATTTGATCAAAGCGATTTTTTCATCGAAGGCTTCAGCGTAAGTTAGGCTCGAAAAAATGGAGTAACTCTTGGTTATCCGAGTTTCGTCTTTAAGTAAGTCCGCATAAATGCTTTCAGCATCATCCCATGCGTCTAATAGTTCATTGTAATTCTCTGGTGCATAGAGAGACAATTGAGCATGGTCTTCAAGCTTAATTTCCCATTCGGAGTAAACGCTTTGGACAGACTGAAATGAACGGACCTCTATTGTCGATTCATTATTGTTGTTTGTGGTTTGGTTCGCGTCTGTCTGCTCTGAGGGTGTACTTTGACAACCTGAAATAGCAAATAGCATACTGATCGTTAATGCTACTTTGTTCGCTCTCACTTATGCATATCCTTTTTATACAATATTCGCTCAATGCAAATTATTTCTAGTCACAATATATTACAACCACTTAGCAATAAACATCACTGATGATTTAAGTGGGTGCAAATCACCCAATATAACCAAAATAAACTCATCACTCGATGATTAATCAATCAATTTGGTATCACTTATCAATTCTCTTTATTTGCTATTGCCTGAGCCGAGAATGCGCACTAAGGTGAAGGTAGAGAACGTTATGAATATATAGGTCAATTATGAAGTACAACGCTGAACATATTGCTGATTTAAACCTCCTTCTTCAATTTGATGTAAGTAGTGCAGCTACTGGAATTAAAGTCCATCAAGAGGCAGCTCAAGAAACTCAAGACGCTGTTAAGCGCCTATTCGAAAAAAACCTTTGTACTCAGCCAGACGGCGGTTACCTAACAGATGAAGGTATCGAGATGGCAGAGCGCGCAGACAAGCTTCTTCGCGTACTAAACTAAAGCTCCATTGTTCTAGTAAAAACTCCACTTGCTTCGGCCGTGGAGTTTTTTCATTTTTGGGCAAAGCTTTGTTAGGCTTATTGTAAATTCGTCATTTGCAGTTGTGAGGAACACATGGCTTCTATATTTATTGTCGGTGCAGGATGGGTAGGTGCACCTTTATCTGAACATTTAGAAAAACATGGTAACCGAGTAGTGGTCACGAAAACGACCCAAGCGGGAGCAGATGTCATTGGTAGCGAACAAATTCCATGTGAAGTGTTTAGCTTTGATTCATCCGATCCACAACAGACTATCGGGCGACTCTATTCATTGTTACTCGAAAACAACACTGAAATTGTGATTGGCAGCTTCCCTCCTGGCTTTAGAAAAGGAGCAGGACAAGAGTATGCCGACTACTGGCAGCAACTCACCAATGCATGCCAAAAGGCCAACATTAAAAAGCTCATTATGGTTAGTTCAACTACGGTATACCCAACTAAGCCGGGTGTGCTGAACGAGCTGGATGCATCACTCCCTCTTTCGACCTCAGATAACGAGCACGCGTCTTTATTTTCCGATAACGCACGAATCATGCTGCAAGCTGAACAGTCAGTGATTGATTCCGGTATCGACTACACCATTCTTCGCTTTAGTGGCTTAATCGGCCCAAGCCGTCACCCATCACGCTTCGCAAGCAAGTTAAAACAAGTCAGCACTCAAGCTCCAGCCAACATGCTGCACCTTGATGATGCAATTGGTGCTGTCGATTTCGCTATCAGTCAACTGCACAATGAAATAGTTAACGTGACCACACCAAATACAGTCAGTAAGGCGGAGTTTTATGCCGCGGCACTGAAAAGCGCCAACAGCAGTGAGCCTCTGCCCGCTGTTGTTGATACCCCAGACAAGTTAATCTCTTCGAAGAAGATTCTCGACTTAGGTTATTCATTTAAATTCGAATCCACACTGGACACACTTCATGACTGAACAATCTATTGCTAACAAAAATCCCAACATAAAACTGCATCGCTCAGTCGACACCCTTTGGAACTTTATGTCGATGGGTCACAAGGTTACGCCTTCCGACTGTATCTTTGTATTGTGTAGCAACGATACTCGCGTAGCTGAATATGCAGCCGAGCTTTATCACCAACAGATCGCGCCTTACATCGTTTTTTCTGGCGGTGTGGGACGCTTTACCGAAAGAAGCTTTGAACGCTCAGAAGCAGAAACATTCGCTTCTATCGCACGAGATTGTGGCGTGCCTGACTCTGACATTATCATAGAGAAACACGCAACAAATACTGGGGAAAATGTACGATTCACTCATGAGTTGCTGACAGAAAAAGGGTTATCGCCGAAGAGGCTAACCTTAGTTCAGAAGCCCTTCATGGAGAAACGTACCTACGCAACCTTCAGTAAACAATGGCCTGACGAAACTTCCGAGATTACCGTGACGTCGCGATGGCAAACTTGGGATGATTACTTTAACGAAGAGTTGCCGTTAGATATGGTGTTAGGCGCATTAATTGCTGATTACGAGCGAATCAAATCCTACCCAGAGAAAGGCTTTCAGATTGAGATGCCAATCCCCGACGACGTTGACCACGCCTATCAAGCATTGAAGAAGCTCGGTTTCGAATAAGCAAAAGTTAGACTTTGAACAAAGTAAAAGCTCGGCTTGGAAGAAAGCAAAACACAGGCCCAATAAACAAAAACGGTGACACTTGGTCACCGTTTTTCGTTCTTTCGCGTTAGCAAATAGAGCTGCTTATTTACCTAACGCTTCTTTGTAGTGCAGACGGCAAACAGAAACGTATTTGTCGTTACCGCCAATAGCCACTTGGTCGCCCTCAGCAATCGCCACACCGTGCTCGTCGGTACGAATTACCATGTTCGCTTTACGGCCACAGTGACAAATTGTTTTAAGCTCAACAAGTTTATCTGCCCAAGACAGTAAGTAACGGCTACCTTCAAACAGTTCACCCAGGAAATCGGTACGTAGGCCGTAACAAAGTACAGGGATGTGCAGCTTATC
Source organism: Vibrio sp. 10N.286.52.C3 (assembly GCF_041468865.1). Classification (NCBI taxonomy): domain Bacteria; kingdom Pseudomonadati; phylum Pseudomonadota; class Gammaproteobacteria; order Vibrionales; family Vibrionaceae; genus Vibrio; species Vibrio sp. 10N.286.52.C3. The sequence goes on from NZ_JBFRJM010000028.1 coordinate 310,486, forward strand.
AACCACTTCTGTTAATTGGTACACCTGCTCCTTCGATAAAAATTGGCACTCATCGATCAAAACACAATGACGCTTTTCTTCCTCATTGAGCTTTTTGATCGCATCAAACATGTTGGTGTCATTTTTAAACAGCTGAGCTTCAGATTGCAGACCAATTCGTGAGCTCACTTTACCGATACCATAGCGATCGTCCAAAGCTGCCGTAAAGATCACTGGCGTCATGCCACGTTCTTGGTAGTTGAATGAAGATTGAAGAAGCGTTGTTGATTTACCCGCATTCATTGCCGAGTAATAAAAATACATCTGAGCCACAGAAATATTCCTGTTAATTAAAAGTTGAAGATAGAAAAGGTGAAAATAGAGAATTCGTGCTAGAAAAAAGGGCTGAAAATCAGCCCTTTTTATAAGATTTACTTACGACGCCAAGTCGTACCTTCTGGGCCATCTTCCAGAACAATACCCAACTCGTTTAGCTTATCACGTGCAAGGTCGGCATTTGCCCAATCCTTTGAAGCACGAGAGTCGTTACGCAGTTTGATCAACGCTTCGATTTCAGCCACTTCGTCGTCGTTACCTGCCGCATCACCTTGTAGGAAGGCTTCTGGCTCTTGGTGAAGAATACCGATGATGTCTGCTAGTTCACGCATCAATGCACCCAGTCCGCTTGCTTTTTCAATGCTTTCAGGCTTGATACGGTTGATTTCACGAGCCATTTCAAACAGTACTGAATAAGCTTCAGGTGTGTTGAAATCATCGTTCATCGCTGTAGAGAATCGAGTCACGTACTCTTCGCCACCGGCAGGAGCGGCTGTAAGGTCTAGGCCACGAAGTGACGTGTATAGACGCTCTAGTGATGCGCGAGCTTGGTTTAGGTTATCTTCGCTGTAGTTTAGCTGGCTACGGTAGTGACCAGACATTAGGAAGTAACGTACCGTTTCAGCATCGTAATGTGCTAGCACGTCACGGATAGTGAAGAAGTTACCTAGTGACTTAGACATCTTCTCTTTGTCTACCATCACCATACCACTGTGCATCCAAGTATTTACATACTGAGTGCCGTGCGCGCAGCAAGACTGTGCGATTTCGTTTTCGTGGTGAGGGAACTGCAGATCTGAACCACCACCGTGGATATCGAAGTGGTTACCAAGAATAGACGAGTTCATTGCTGAACATTCGATGTGCCAACCTGGACGACCCGGGCCCCATGGCGATTCCCATGTAGGTTCACCTGGCTTAGACATCTTCCAAAGAACGAAGTCTAGTGGGCTGCGTTTTGCAGATTCAACATCAACGCGAGCACCCGCTTGAAGCTGATCAAGGTCTTGCTTTGAAAGCTTACCGTATTCGTCGAATTTCTTTACTTCAAACATCACGTCGCCGTTGCTTGCAACGTATGCGAAACCACGTTCAATCAGCTTTTCAACAAGCTCGATGATTTCAGTGATGTATTCTGTCGCACGAGGCTCAACATCTGGACGCTTCATGTTCAATGCATCAAAGTCAGCGTGCATCTCACCGATTAAACGCTCAGTCAGAGAGTCACAAGACTCACCGTTTTCGTTAGCGCGTTTGATGATTTTGTCATCGATATCTGTGATGTTACGAACGAAATTCAAATCGTAACCAAGGTAACGAAGGTAACGAGTTACTACGTCGAAAGAAACGAACGTACGACCATGACCAATATGACAGAGATCGTATATGGTTACCCCACAGACATACATGCCGACTTTGCCAGCTGTAATTGGTTTGAATTCCTCTTTCTGTCTTGTGAGCGTGTTATATATCTTCAGCATGATCTCTATCTATTTTATGGATTAATCAAAATAAGCTCGCAGTATAACAAGTCATACCTTAATAGGTAATCCCTAAAAGCAGGAATTATACCAATCACGGTAAGTAGATGGTCATAAATAGCGCAGAAAAAATGCTTGAGAACAAGGAAGCTCTTTTCGACAAAAAGTTTCGATAAGTAGTTATTCTACATTCAAAATTTCTAACGACGTTATCAAGTGTTTTAACAAGCTAGGATGGCCAGTTATTTACTACGATTGGTATTACCTCAAACATCCGAGTTAAGTTAATGATTTGGTGATTTGAAAGTCTGCCAACATGCGCTAGAATTCGAACTTCATATTAAAAAGACAGTAAGGTAACAATCATGATCATCCTTCACACAAATTTTGGTGATATCAAAGTTCAACTTAACGAAGAAAAAGCACCAGAAACAAGCGCAAACTTTCTACAGTATTGCCGTGACGGTTTCTACGACAACACACTATTCCACCGTGTTATCGATGGTTTCATGATTCAAGGCGGCGGCATGACTTCTGGCCTTAAAGAAAAGGCAACTCGTGCAACGATCAAGAACGAAGCAAACAACGGTCTAGCGAACAAAGTTGGTACGCTAGCAATGGCTCGTACTATGGAACCGCATTCAGCGAGCTCTCAGTTCTTCATCAACGTTAACGACAACTCTTTCCTAAACTTCCGTAGCGAAAGCCTAGACGGTTGGGGCTACTGTGTATTCGCAGAAGTTGTTGAAGGCATGGACATCGTAAACAAGATTAAAGGTGTTAGCACTGGTTCTATGGGTATGCACCAAGATGTACCTCTAGAAGAAGTGATCATCACTGGTACTACAATCGAAGCTTAATTCATCGCTTTCGGTTAGTATTGATGAGCCGATAAAATCAGGATATAGGGAGCGAATCGCTCCCTTTTTTTAGACCTATGAAAACATATTTTATATCAGATCTGCACCTTTCTCCGTCACGAGAAGACATCACAGACTGCTTCTTAACCTTTATGAAGAAAGAAGCCGTAGAAGCGGATGCACTTTACGTATTAGGTGACCTTTTCGAATTCTGGATTGGTGACGATGATAAGAGTGAATTCGCGACTTCTATCCGCCAAGCGTTTATCGACTTAGTGAAAACAGGCGTGCCTTGTTACTTTACTCAAGGGAACCGCGACTTCTTAGTCGGCAAAAAATTTGCTAAGCAAACGGGCGTACAACTTCTCGACGAAGTTTCTACGATCGATATCTACGGGCAAAAAGCGGTAGTATTGCATGGAGATACCCTATGTACTGAAGATGTAAAGTACCTCGCCTTTCGCGAAAAAGTGCATCAGCCATGGTTACAATGGGTCTTCAACCGAATTCCATTTTTCATCAAGAAGAAAATTGTTTCAAAGGTTCAATCAGATATCAAAGATGACAAGCAGACCAAGTCTCTCGACATCATGGATGTGACACAGCAAGAAGTCGAAGATGTGATGGAACGAAACAATGTCGATCTGATGATCCACGGCCATACTCACCGCCCAGACATCCATACATTTAATGCTAACAATTGCACTAAAACCCGTATCGTACTTGGCGATTGGTATACGCAAGGCTCAGTGCTGGTGTTCACGCCGCAAAGTTTTGAACTACAGAATCGAGCGTTTAGCAATAGCTTTTAACATAACGCTTAAACTTTCACTTTGATTATTATTGTCGGTCAGACTTTCTTAGAAAGTGTATGGTAATTTCTAGTGAATTAGCTATTATCTCTCTACCAGAAATAAACCGAACACAGTACCAAGTTGAAATATTCATACGTAGCGCGTCAACCAATACTCGACACAGGCAAGAAAACCATAGGTTACGAGTTGCTATTCAGGGATGGTCCTAAGAACACTTTCCCTGAAGTAGAGCCGGAGCTCGCTACTAGCCGTTTGCTTTCCGATCACTTCTTATCGACCCACTATAATACGTTGGGTGATAAGCTTGGGTTCGTGAACTTCCCATATGCAAGCCTAATCAACTTAGTCCCTACTCTGTTCCCCAAAGAAAGCCTCGTTGTTGAGGTTCTTGAAGACTGCGAACCAACAGACGAATTACTTGAAGCAATCAAAACCATCTTTGACGCGGGTTATACCATTGCGCTAGACGACTTTGTGCCAAGTAAAGCTTGGAAGCGCTTCTTACCCTACGTTTCAATTATCAAGTTCGATATCCGTTTGACGCCAATTGCCAAAGCAGCGATGTTTATGAACTCTCTCAAAGGGCTAGATATCAAGTTCCTTGCTGAGAAAGTAGAAACGTACGAAGAATACCAAGAAGCGAAAAAAGCAGGCTTCACCTACTTTCAAGGTTATTTCTTTAGCAAGCCAGAGATGATCCAAACGCGTGCGCTCAACCCGGCATTCCTGACGACCGTTCAGCTGTTAAAAGAGATTGCGCACGACCCTATCGACTTTGGTGAAGTAGAGCGTTTGATTACGCTCGATGTGACCATGTCGTATAAGCTACTTACCTACGTAAACTCCGCTGGCGGTTCACCAACAACGATTCGTTCATTCCGCCAAGCGCTTATTTACCTTGGTGAACAAAAGCTGCGTAAGTTCGTTTCACTTGTGGCGATCGCATCCGCGAAAGAAGATAAGCCGGACTCACTTTATGGCTTAGCGGTAATACGCGCACGTCAGTGTGAACTCTTGGTTGAGAAGATGAATGTTAAGGTTGAGCCTGGACAAGCCTTTTTGACCGGTATGTTCTCGCTACTGGACTCACTCTTTGACCAACCATTGAAACAAGTACTCGATTCAGTGCCGATCGACATCGAGATCAAACAAGCCTTGATTCAACGTAAAGGTGTGTTAGGTGCTGTATTGGCGATGGTGGTTGCGTATGAGCAAGCTCGTTGGGAAGAAGCGACTCGTATTCGCCAGCTTCTCAAACTGAGTGAAGCTCAACTTGGTCAAGCTTATGACGAAGCGACGACTTGGGCTCAAGAGCTATTGTCTCCAGCCTTGAAATAGTAAACTTCGCGCTAACACTTTGATAATTTCAATAACTTCAACAGAAACTAAACTTTGGTGAGCGATCGTTTCTTGGTAAACTCCCACGCATTCACTTATGGCCTCTTAATAGAGGCCATTTTTACAGGATCTGACTATGTCTTTATGCCCATGCGGTAGCAAAAATACTTACCAACAGTGCTGTGAATCAGCGCACCTTCACCACAGTGCTGTTGAAACGCCTGAACAGTTGATGCGCTCTCGTTATTCAGCGCACGTGTTGGGTTTAGTTGACTATGTTGTTGCGACTTACCACCCTAGCTGCAACGCAGAAGCGCAAAGAGAAGGTATTGCCGAATCTATCAACAGTGATTGGGCAGGACTAGAAGTCATCGATACTGCGGTAGGCTCGCACCAAGACGAAGGCTTTGTTGAGTTTAAAGCTTACTTCAATGAAGAAGGCGCACAATACTGCATGCAAGAACGCTCTCGCTTTATACGTGAAGACGGTCTTTGGTACTACATTGATGGTACCTTCCCAGAGCAGGAACAAACTACACAACCAGAAATTGACCCACGCTTAAATCAAACCGTTGAGAGCTTTAAAATCGGCCGTAATGATCCGTGTATTTGTGGCAGTGGTAAGAAATACAAGAAGTGCTGCGGGTAACTCGTTCGACTAAGAAGTCAGATTAAGAGAAGAGATTCCTGATGTCGCTTAGGCTCCTCGGAATGACGCGAAGTCAGAGGTTAGAAAAGTGACGTAGGGCTTAGAAATCTTGAAATCTTGAAATCTTGAAATCTTGAAAATTAAAAAACTAAAAAGCCCCGTAAACATGTTTGTTTGCGGGGCTTTTGTCTTTCTTTTACGCGGTTCTATTAATCTAAAGAGAGCTTACTTATGACGCTCTTTCAGCTTGTTTACCACATCATCCATCGATAAGCCTTGGTCTTGAAGAAGAACCATTAGGTGGTAAATCAAATCTGCTGATTCACACACTAACTCCGCCTTATCGCCCGACGTCGCCGCAAGCGCGACTTCAACGCCTTCTTCGCCCACTTTTTGCGAAATACGCTTGGTGCCACGGGCATATAGACTGGCAGTATAAGAAGATTCAGGATCGGCGTCCTTGCGGGCAGCCAATAGCTGCTCAAGCTGATGAAGCCACACCATCTGAGACTCTTCTTGCTTGTCTCCATCCCAACACGTTGTTGTACCTGTGTGGCACGTTGGACCAATGGGATTAACTTTAACCAGTAAGGTGTCGCTGTCACAGTCCAAGGCGATGTTTTGCAGTTGCAATACATTGCCCGACGTTTCACCTTTCGTCCAAAGACGCTCTTTTGTGCGAGAGAAAAACGTCACATTGCCAGTTTCACCCGTTTTCTCAAGTGCGGCTGGGTTCATGTATCCCATCATTAGCACTTGGCTTGACTGGTAATCTTGAACAATCGCTGGCACTAAGCCATCTACTTTTTCCCAGTTAATACGCTCTGACAATGCGCCTACTTCTGTTTTTGATAAGCTTACGGGTTCAAAACTCATAGTCGCACCTCTACATCTTGTTGTTTTAAATACTGTTTAAGTTCACCAATATTGATGACTTGTTTGTGGAATACCGAAGCCGCAAGTGCTCCATCCACGTTGGTCTTTTTATAAGCTTCAGCAAAGTGCTCCATTGCACCAGCGCCACCAGAGGCAATCAATGGCACATTACACACTTCACGCACCATGTTTAACTGATCGATATCATAGCCGTTACGAACGCCATCTTGGTTCATCATGTTTAACACAATCTCACCTGCGCCACGCTTCTGTACTTCCTGCACCCAATCTTTGGTTTCCCATTTGGTTGCTTTAGTACGCGCTTCATCGCCTGTAAATTGGTAAACCTGATATTTACCGGTTTCTTTGTCGAAGTATGAATCGATACCGACAACGATACACTGAACGCCAAACTTATCAGCAAGGTCAGTAATCAGCTGTGGATTAGCCAATGCCGGTGAGTTGATTGACACTTTATCCGCACCAAACTCAAGAATGCGCGCTGCATCTTCTGCTGATTTAATACCACCAGCGACACAGAAAGGGATATCGATCACTTCAGCTACGCGTTTCACCCAGCTTTTATCGACCACACGGCCATCACTTGATGCGGTGATGTCATAAAATACCAATTCATCGGCGCCCTCTTCTGCATAGCGTTGTGCTAGCGGAACGATGTCACCAATAATTTCGTGGTTACGGAACTGAACGCCCTTAACCACTTGTCCGTCACGGACATCCAAACAAGGGATTATTCGCTTTGCCAACATGCAAATGCCTCCTCTGCGGTAAACTTGCCATCAAGTAGTGCACGACCCACAATCACACCCGCAACACCGCTGCCTTTTAGCGCTTCGATATCAGCTAGGCTGCCAATGCCGCCCGATGATTGGAATTGCACTTGTGGGTACTGCTTACAAAGATCAACATAGAGCTCTACGTTTGATCCTTCTAGCGTGCCATCGCGTGAAATATCGGTACACAGCACGTGTTTAAGACCAACTGTGAGGTAGTCTTCAATCAGCGCTTCAATGGTCACACCTGAATCTTCTTGCCAACCTGAAATCGCCACTTTACGTATGCCGCTTTCGTCAATATTGATGTCCAGAGCCAGCACGATTTTTTCCGCGCCGTACTTCTCCATCCAACCTTTCACCAACTCAGGTTGCTTAACGGCTGTAGAACCAACCACAACGCGCTGTGCGCCAGCTTCTAGCAGATCAACGACATCTTGTTCGTTACGCACGCCACCACCAATCTGGATGTTCGCAGGCGTGCTAGCAAGGAGCTTAGCAATCAAGTCTAACTGACGAGCCGTTGTGTCTTTTGCGCCCGTTAAGTCAACAAGGTGCAGCCAGCCAGCGCCAGCTTGGTGGTACAGATTAAACTGCTCTGCTGGGTCTACTTTGTATTCTGTTACTTGCCCGTAGTCTCCTTGGAATAAGCGAACTACTTGGCCTTCAATTAAATCTAACGCGGGAATAATCATTTACATTCCTTATATGGCAACGTTAGCCGCTGCCTAATCCTTATTACAATTCCAAGAAGTTCTGAATCAGCTTAGAGCCAGCTTTCGAAGATCGCTCTGGGTGGAACTGAACACCATAATAATTGCCACTTTGAACCGCCGCAGTGAACGGATTACCGTAATCACATTGTGCGATTGTGTAGTCGCCCACTGGCATTGCGAAGCTATGAACAAAGTAGAAGTATTCGCCTTCTTCAATGTCTTTAAATAGAGGATGATTAGGTGTTGCCGTTACGGTGTTCCAACCCATGTGTGGTAATGGCAAGTCGCCCGTTTCAAGTAAACGAACTTCACCATCACACAAACCTAGGCATTCAACTAACTCATCAGCCTTTTGACCTTTCTCTTGAGACAGTTTGCCTAACAGCTGCATACCTAGACAGATACCCAGCAGAGGCTTCTCAACTTGCTTGACAAGGGTAACAAGGTCACGCTCTTGCAGGTTCTTCATTGCCTCACTTGCTGTACCTACACCGGGTAGGAATAGCTTGTCGGCAGCAAGAACCACTTCTGGTTCTTTTGAAATTTCAACTGCGTAGCCCAAACGTTCAATCGCAAACTTCACCGATGAAACGTTGGCACAACCAGTATCAATAATAACGACTTTTTGCTCTTTCATACCGAACCCTTACAGAACGCCTTTGCTGCTTGGTAACTCGTTACCTTCAACTTTGATTGCTTGGCGAAGAGTACGGCCAAACGCTTTGAACAGGCTCTCAATGATGTGGTGATCATTATTGCCATCAGAAGAAAGGTGTAGCGTACAAGCCAATGTATCAGTTAGAGAACGGAAGAAGTGAACCACCATCTCGGTTGAAAGATCACCCACTTGCTCACGGCTGAACTTAGCATCGAACTTCAGGTATGGACGACCAGAAAGGTCTAACGCACACTGAGCCAAACACTCATCCATTGGTAGGCTGAAACCAAAACGGCCAATACCACGTTTGTCGCCTAGTGCATCTTTCAATGCTTGGCCTAAAGCCAGAGCGGTATCTTCGACTGTGTGGTGATCATCAATGTGCAGGTCGCCCTTCACAGTCAGGTTCATTTGGAAACCACCGTGTGTCGCGATTTGATCAAGCATGTGGTCGAAGAAACCCATGCCGGTATCGATCTTGTTGCCACCGGTTTCATCAAGGTTTACTGCAACCTTGATATCGGTTTCTTTAGTAGTACGAACTACTTCAGCAATACGCGCATTAACCGTCAGATCTTTAACGATTTGTGGCCAGTTAAGCGTGCCTTCAGTTTCCGCATCCGGGCTATATTGAATACCGCGGATTGCCATGTTCTCTGCCAGTTGAAGATCCGTCATTCGGTCGCCAATCACAACAGAGTGTTGGAAATCGACTTTACCGCCTTGTAGGTACTCTTTAACCATACCCAGTTTAGGCTTACGGCAAGAGCAGTTGTCTTCGTCAAAGTGAGGGCAAATAAGCACGTCGTCAAACTTAACGCCTTGAGATTCGAAGAACTCCATCATCATATTGTGTGGTGCATCGAAATCTTCTTGTGGGTAGCTATCGGTACCTAGACCATCTTGGTTAGTCACCATCACTAGACGGTAACCAGCGTCTTGCAGTGCAAGTAGGCTAGGAATTACTCGCGGTTCGAATTTTAGCTTGTCTAAACGATCTACTTGAAAGTCAACTGGCGGCTCTACAATTAAGGTGCCGTCACGGTCTATAAAAAGTATTTTCTGTTGTTTACTCACTTGAACTTCCTTTTAATTTTAAATCTGGTGGCCTAGCTAAAATCAAACGCTAACCCAAAATATTGGTTTCACTTGCCAGCCCAATTAATCAACTCAAACTGGCAAATGTTATTACTGGTAAGCCTTTCATTACTGATAAAAGTTACGAATGAATCCAAGTGTCTTTTCGCACTCTTCGCGGTTACCAATACTAATACGAACACAGTCTTCAATAGGTGAATTACGCAAAATAATGCCCGTATCCCAAGCCGCTTTAAATAACTCATCGCCGTTCGGGAATTTCACCAGTAAGTAGTTACCCCAGCCATCAAAAACCGTCACTTGAGGCATACCTAATAGACCCGCCTGCAAATACGCTCGGTTAGCACTTAAATCTAGAACTTGGAACTTAGCTCGCGCTAGTCCTTGCTCTGAAAGTGCTTGAACGGCAATGTCAGCAACAGGGATTGGCACAGGATAAGGAGCAATCACTTTCAACAGTACATCGATAAGCTCTTTGTTCGCTAGCGTAAAGCCACAACGTAAGCCCGCCAAAGCAAAGGCCTTCGACAAGGTGCGCAGAATCGCTAGGTTTGGATATTGCTCAAGCAAATCAACGGTTGACGCTTCTGGACAAAAATCGATATACGCTTCATCCATCACCACAATCGCTTTGTCTTGTGTCATTTCAAGCAACTTGATGATGTCTTTGCGATCAACCAAATTACCGGTTGGGTTATTTGGGCTACAAACAAACACCACTTTTACGTTGTCGAGCTGAGCTTCGATAGCTGGAAGATCCAATTGCCATTCAGAAGTCAGAGGCACAACCTTACGCTCAACACCAATCGTCTCTGCACTGATTGCGTACATACCGTAAGTGGGTGGGCAGTAAAGAATAGCGTCTTCGTTCGGCTCACAGAAAGCACGAATCAGTAATTCAATACCTTCGTCAGCACCACGCGTTGTCAGAGTTTGCTCTGATTTCACGCCTGCGTATTGAGCGTAAGCATCAATCAGCTCTTTTGGCTGACATTCGCTGTAACGGTTAAGACGAGACAAGTTCAGGTTGTACTCGTTATCAAACGGAGATTCGTTGGCGTTTAGCCATACATCACCAGTACCGCCTATGCGTCTTGCAGACAAGTAAGGTGTTAGAGCCTGAACTTGTTTTCTTGCTAACTTTTCCATGCCCTACCCTTATTTCGCTTTATTTAACTTTTCAACTCGGATAGTCACAGCGCGTTTGTGTGCATCCAAACCTTCGGCTTCCGCCATTGTTACTACTGTTGGCGCTAGGCCTTTCAACCCATCGGCTGTTAGCTCCTGCACCGTCATTCGCTTAGAGAAATCAGCCAAACCTAGGCTTGAATACGTCTTGGTATAACCGTAAGTCGGAAGAACGTGGTTTGTGCCGGATGCGTAGTCACCTGCAGATTCTGGAGACCAGTCACCAAGGAAAATTGAGCCTGCATTATCTAGCAATGGCAGCAATTCACGTGGGTTCTTGGTTTGAACGATCAAGTGCTCAGGACCGTAGAAATTCGAAATCGCAATCGCTTGAGTGATCGATTCAGCAATGATGATTAAGCTTGAAGCCAATGCTTGCTGAGCGATGTTCGCACGAGACAGTTCTTTCAGTTGCTTTTGAACCGCTTCTGTTACTTGGTCTGCAACCACTGGAGATGGAGTTACCAATACTACTTGAGAGTCAGGCCCGTGTTCCGCTTGGCTCAACAAATCCGCTGCAATGAAGTCTGCATCAGCCGTTTCATCAGCAATCACTAACACTTCAGATGGGCCAGCTGGCATATCAATAGCTGCTCCGCGGAAGTCATTACTCACTTGGCGCTTTGCTTCCGTAACGTAGGCATTACCTGGGCCGAAGATCTTATCGACTTTAGCCACACTCTCGGTACCGTAAGCCATTGCTGCAACCGCTTGACCACCACCAACGTTGTAAACTTCGTCGATCTTACAAAGCTTAGCGACATACAAGATTTCATCAGCGATTGGCGGAGGTGAACAAAGCACAACCTTACGACAACCTGCGATTTGAGCAGGAACACCTAACATAAGAACCGTTGACGGTAGTGGCGCACTGCCACCGGGAATATAAAGGCCAACAGTATTAATCGCGCGCGTCACTTGCTCACACACAACACCAGGCTGTGTCTCAACCTTAATTGGCTGCGGCTTTTGAGCTTCGTGAAACTTAGCAATGTTGCTATAAGCTTGCTCTAACGCTTGCTTCATCTCTGGTGTTAGACGAGCACACGCCTCTTCAATCTCACCCGAACTGACTCGGATAGATTCTGGAGTTACACCATCAAACTTTGCAGTCAGCTTTTTAAGCGCGGCATCGCCTTCATTTCGTACTTTTGCAATAACATCAGAAACAGTCGCTGTGATGTTTGCACCTTCAGTAATAGCTGGACGCTCTAATACCGAGTCTTGCTGTGATTCACTTAAAGATTGCCAAACAACGGTTCTCATCGTCACTACCCCATCATTTTTTCGATTGGTAATACTAGAATCGAGCTTGCACCCAACTCTTTCAGCTGTTCCATTGTTTCCCAGAACAAGTTCTCTGTACTTACTAGGTGCACGGCAACTTTGTCTTTGTCTGTAGATAGAGGAAGAACCGTTGGATCTTCAGCACCAGGCAGTAGTGCTTTGATTTGCTCTAGTTGAGAGGTTGGCGCGTGAAGCATGATGTACTTCGACTCTTTTGCTTGTTGAACACCCTGCATACGAGTCAGTAGTTTTTCAATCAGTGCGGTCTTGTCTGCGTCGAAGTCGCCAACACGTTGAATCAGTGTTGCTTTCGATTGGAAGATAGCTTCTGCTTCTTTTAGGCCGTTCGCTTCAAGCGTTGCACCTGTAGAAACTAAATCAGCGATAGCGTCTGCAAGGCCAGCGCGAGGCGCGACTTCAACCGAACCTGTTAGCATACAAGTGCTGAACTCAACACCCTGCTCGTCCATGTAGGCTTTAAGTAGTTGTGGGTAGGTTGTCGCAATACGTTTGCCCGCTAAGTCTTGTGGGCCGTTGTATTCTTCGTCTTTATTAATAGCGATTGAAAGGCGGCAACCACCGAAGTCTAAACGACGTAGTGTGCGGAACTCTGAAGGCTCTTTAAGAGCAACACGATCTAGACGAACTTCTTCTAGTTCATTTTCACCGATGAAACCAAGGTCAACTACACCATCCATGATAAGACCTGGGATGTCGTCATCACGAACGAGTAACAAGTCGATTGGCATATTTAGTGAGTGAACCACTAGGCGCTCACCCATGATATTAAATTTAACACCACATTTTTTAAGTAGGTCTTGGCACTCTTTACTTAAGCGACCTTTCTTTTGAATTGCGATTCTTAGGCGTTGTGTCTGCATTGCTGTATCCCTGTGCAAATATTTGAATTTATTGATTATTTAAAAGCGCTAAAACTAAAAAACCCTCGGGGACTTTGTCATCCCGAGGGTTTAAATCTAAATTCTTTTGACTTAACCTCCGGGAGTAATCTTGCTCCCGGGTATACGTAAATCCCCCCGAAAGACTAGATAGGGTGATGATGGTGATGAATGTTCATTACTAATTTACGCATACTTATCAGCTCTTAGGTTGTTTGCTGTCTTGTCTCCACACTAACTAAGCTGACATCCTTTTTCAACCATTTATTCGAACTTTTTTCACGAAACTTAAAATTAAATTAACAGGCACAAAAAAGGGAGGCAAACGCCTCCCTGATAGTTTACTGATTAACTTTCAATTTTAGCTTTTGCACGTCGCCATTTTGCAGCGAGAGAAGTAAGCCAATGCAAAACATACAGCAACAAACGTTAGAGACGCTGCGCCAAATGCGATGCCAATTGAAGATGTCATACCTAGAGTGATGAAACCAATGCACGATACAAACGCTACAGACAACGCGTATGGAAGCTGAGTCGAGACGTGGTCGATGTGGTTACAACGAGCACCAGTAGAAGACAGAATCGTCGTATCTGAGATTGGAGAACAGTGGTCACCAAATACTGCACCCGCTAGAACCGCACTTAGCATTGGAAGAATCAGTGCGATATCCGATGCTGCAGCCATATCACCCGCGATTGGTAGCATGATACCGAACGTACCCCAAGATGTACCTGTAGAGAACGCCATAACGCCCGCTAGAAGGAACAACATAACCGGTAACCAGTGGTAATCAATGCTGCCTGTTACTAGAGACGATAGGTAAGAACCCGTTTTCATGTCGCCGATAACAGAACCGATAGTCCATGCAAACACAAGAATCAGAATCGCGCCAAACATAGAGCTAGCACCGATCCACATTGTTCTTGCGATATCAGTCATAGATAGCTTTTGCTTGAATACTGTCGCTAGTGCTACTAGTAAGCCAATAACACCACCGTAAACAAGAGACTTACCTACATCCGTGTTTTCGAATGCGCCTAGAAGGTTGAATGCTTGGCCATCAGCAGCCAGCGCTTGGCCGCCTGTGTAAAGCATTGCAGCCACTGTCGCTACAATTAGCGATACGATTGGCATAACAAGATCAGAAACTGAACCGTTTTCGCTCTCTTCGATATCTAACTCTTCGTTTAGATCGTGAGCTTGCTTTTGATCGTTGTCACCTTCAAAGCCACGGCCTTGAGATGCTTCGATCTCATGCTCACGCATCTTACCAACGTCTAGACCGAACCATGCTACTGCGAACACCATTAGTAGTGCGAATACAGCGTAGAAGTTCATTGGGATAAGACGAACGTAAGCACCCAGTGCAGAATACTCTGTCACACCGTGTGTCACTAAGATGCCACCAATGATCGTGATGATGTAAGCACCCCAGCTAGAAGCAGGCATGATCACACACATAGGAGCAGCAGTTGAATCTAGGATATAAGCAAGCTTAGCGCGAGATACATAGAAGCGGTCTGTTACAGGACGAGAGATAGCACCAACCGCTAGGCTGTTAAAGTAGTCATCAACAAAGATGAATACACCTAAGAAAGCAGCAAGTAGTTTTGAACCACGTTTACTCTTAACGCGAGACTGTGCCCACTCCGCGAATGCGCGAGTACCGCCAGACAGTGTTAATAATGCCGTTGTCATTCCAAGAATAATTAGGAATGCAATGATGCTCATGTTCCAAGTGTTGATGCCACCATCTTCGATGAAAACACCAGATGCTTTAGTAAACACGTAGCTAGCTGCGTTACCTACTGAGTAATCAGCAAGTAGAATCGCACCCATGATGATACCGACACCCAAAGAAACCAATACACGGCGGGTAACAATAGCAAGGCTCAAAGCCACAAGGGGCGGAAGCAAAGATAAAGGTGATGTTGCAAAATCTATTAAATTCATGATCTTCAAAAACCAGTTTTTTATTTGGCTAGAGATCTACTGCAGACAAACTTGATACGGCTGACCAAGCTCATGTTGAACTAAGCGAAAGGGAAGTGAACACTTCACCCAACCCTACAGTAGCGCTCCATAGTTTAAAATTAAGACTATGGCAGTGTTGTACCTATTGAGCACAACCCCAGCAAATTGCTTAGATATACAATTTACTTCGGCAATTACACCTTTCATTCCCGTTCATTGGCATCACCCCAACGGAAGTTACTTTTTATAATTGCACCTCTACGTGCGATAACATTATTAACCGTGCAAACCAGAGTTTAACAACAAATTAACCAACACCTCGCATCAGGTAGCCGCAATTGTACTCATCAAGAGCAACAATGCAACATATCATTCCGAGAAAAATAGCTTTTTGTTAATGAACTAATCAATAGAAGAATAGTCTACATAAGTTGACTACTCCACCTGTCACATATCATTTTTTAAGATATTCTTAATAATTATTATAAATTCAATAGAAATACTGCTCTGAATTTTCAACTATTCATCTCACTTTTATAT